>JALEGB010000018.1 GCA_022760355.1 Neomegalonema sp. | reverse complement strand
GTTTTTCCCAAATTGCGTGATCATGATCTGAGATTTCGACGGCGTCTTCGCCGCGCAGGGCTCTCAACCGATCAAGGTCGCCGCCCATATCATGCCAACGACGCCCGCTGACAAAATCATCGCCCATTGGATCGCTCCATAACCAGGCGCGCACGCTGGGCGATCTGGGCTGGAATGTCTAGGGTGCGAACTCCTAAATCTGGTCGCCGCCTGCCGAACGCTGGCTCGGCCAGATTTAGGAGTTCGTACCCTAGGACGATGTGACTGCGGAGGGCGCCCGCCAGCGGCGTTGGCGCGCAAAAAGAACTGCGCGCCGTCAGCCAACCGGTCAGTTTTTCAGTGGGCCAACCACCATGATCATCTGGCGTCCCTCAACCTTGGGCATCGATTCAATTTTGCCCAGATCTTCGGTATCGGCTTTTACACGCTGCAAAAGCTCACGACCCAGATTTTGGTGCGCCATTTCGCGGCCGCGGAAGCGGAGGGTTACTTTAACCTTGTCGCCATCTTCCAAAAAGCGCCGCATATTGCGCAGCTTCACATCATAGTCATGATCATCGATGTTGGGTCGGAGTTTGACTTCCTTCACCTCGATGACGCGTTGGTTTTTCCGCGCCTCGGCCGCCTTTTTCTGCTGTTCATATTTGAACTTGCCGAAGTCCATAATCTTACAGACAGGCGGGTTCGCGTTCGGCGAGATCTCGACCAAGTCAAGCCCGACCTCAAGCGCCATCTCATAGGCGTCGCGCGGATCAATTACGCCGCGGTTTTCGCCTTCGTGATCGATTAGCCGGATTTCCGGAACGCGGATCATGCGATTCACGCGCGGACCCGTTTCACGGGTAGGCGGCGCGTTATGTGGACGACGAGCTATGGTTCTCTCCTTGATGACGCCCCGATTTGGGCTCCCATGCGTAATGCTGCGCGTATACGTAAATTAGACGCAGCACCCTAGCAGAAAATATCGCAGCGTGCGCGGGGCGCAAGCGCTGGCGCGTTGCCTCTTTAGCTATCACATCGGCTCCTAAAGGTTAAGATCGTCGTGAGGACGGGCGCCCTGGCGAGCGAAGGCGCGGCATATGTCGCAGCGACGCAATAGAGGGACGCTCACCATGGATTTTTACCGCCGTTGCGCCGGCTTGAGCTTGATGCAGGCCGTTTTGCTTATTTTCGCCGCGACGATGTTTGCTGCGTCGCCTGCGGCGGCGAAGCAGCCTTGCGCGCCGGGCGCCCCCTGCGCTGTTGCGGGCGGCTATTACCTCGCCGCGCCGCCGCCGGGTTGGGATGGGGTCTCCGAACTGCCGCTGATCATGTATTTCCACGGATGGAACAGCTCGCCGGAGGCGTCGTTCCGAAATAAGGCGATGTTGCGCAGCGCGCATCAACGCGGGGCGCTGTTCGTCGCGCCCTATGCGCGCTCAGGCTACTGGCGGCAGATCGGACCAGGAAGGGCGGAGGCGGGACGCGATGAAGCTGCGTTTATTCGCGCCGTATTGGACGATTTGGGGCGGCGCTACCCGATCGACCGCAACCGGTCCCTCGCTACCGGTTTTTCGCGCGGGGCTTCCATGGTTTGGAACATTGCTTGCTACATGCGAGGCGCGTTTCAAGCCTATGCGCCTATTGCCGGTGGTTTTTGGGGGCGCACCCCGGCGGATTGTCCGGCCGGCCCGGTTAATCTGCGCCATATTCACGGCGTCGCCGATCGAGTTGTCGCGTTTGATGTGCGCGGGATCTACGATTCCGCCCCGATCCCCGAGGGATTGGCGCTGCTGGCGAAGATAAACGGGTGCGTTGGCGAACCGCGCACGGCGCCCGGGAGCAAGCGCCTACAGTGCCTGCGCTGGAGCCGTTGCGCCTCCGGCAAGGGGTTGGAGCTGTGCACGCACCGCGGCGGCCACAGCATACCGGCCGAATGGGTGGGCGAAGGATTCGACTGGATGCTCCGGGTCGCCGGCGCCCGCTGAAAAAAATTCGGAAAAACTAACAAAAACTGCGTTTCCTCCCGGTTTGGTAGGGAGCTGTTAACCATTTCAGCGTTAAACAGGTCTCACGAAGCCGGCGGGGCTCCGCAAGCGGAACCAAGCGCAAGCAGGGCAAAACCGGCGACGTAACAGTGAGATACGCGAATTCGGCTCGCCCTTCGTCTCCCCTCCCCCTTCCCCCCGTGAGGGGTGGGCCGAATACCCGGCAGCCTCCGCGACCTGGCGCCCTCCCTAGCCACGTCGCGGAGCGCGCCACGGGTCTCACACACCCTCCCGATCTCCTAAACAGATGTGCATGACGTCGTCCCTGAACCATAACGTTGTCCTTGGGCCATGATGTCGTCCTTGGGCCATGACGTTGTCTTCGAGCGTCGCGTTTCGACCCCCGCGCCGCCATCGGCGCGGTTGCGCGCAGGCCTGCCGAGCGCTGGCTCGGCCAGATTTATGAGCTCCAACCCTAGAGATACGCGCCTGGGAGCGTCGTCACGCGGCCGCCAACGCCGAGCTTGAATCGCGCGACCCCGGCGCCGCTGGCCGTATTCACGCCGCCGAGATCGAGGAGCCGCACGCCCGCGGCGCGTAAGCTGAGCATGGCTTTCCACAGCACCAGGTTGTGCGCGCCCGTTTTGCGGCCCTCGTCGCTCGACCAGCCGATATGGTAGGTCGCTGCGTCGCCATGGCGCAAAAACAGCATGGCGGCGGCCCGCTTCCCGTTCAGATCAGCACGGAAGATTGTCATCGCTTCTTTGCCGCCAGCTGCGGCATAGGCTGGGGTGAAGGCGACGGGCAGCCCCTGATAGCCCTTCGACTTCTGCTGAGCGGCTTCCTGTTCAAGCAGCCACATATACTGAGCGGGCTTCACGCCGTTCTTCAACACCTTCAGCCCGTCCACCCGCTCCGCTGCGACCAGACGGTTGCGCCATTTTTGGTGCTGCGCGGCGCGCAGGGCGTCAGGCTCTTGTTCAAGGTCGATCAGAGAGGTGCTGTGCCCGGTCATCACCCGCCGCAATCGCGCGGCGCTCAGCCAGGGCGCCGCCTCCTCCGGCTGGAACATCAAGATGGATCGCTTGCCCCAGGGGCGGGAGCGGATCATCGACTGAACCGCGGCCGCCTTCGTCTCCTGCGGCGGATCTGAGATCCAGACGGGCCCGCGAAACGCCGTCGCCAGGGTGACCGCCCGCCATTTGCCGACGCCAAAATCCTGAATAAGAAACTGGGCGAGGGCGATGGGCTCGCCAGCGCGGCGCACAATCGCCCGAGCAACACGGCCGCCCAGACTGCTGTTGGCGGCGCCGTAGTCCCAGTCTTGCTGGAGCGCCGCGCCGGCCTGCGTTGCTAATCTGCGCCACTCATTCCGCGAAGAGCCGCGCCATATGGTTTCAATCGCGTCTGCCATGCGCCCAGTAATCTTTTGTCAGCACTTAACAGAGATTTACGACCCGTGTTTTTTTTTGAACCGGAAGGATGGGATAATGTTCAGACGCGGTCGAGCCAAAGCGGTTCTCGGGCATGATTTGCCGGAGCCGCGCGTAACCGCCACAGGGCGCGCGCTCATGGTTCTATATGTTGGTCTGCCCGTGTTGGCGGTGCTGATTTTGTTGGACTTATTCGTATGGGCGGCGATGAAAACCGCATTTGGCGTATGTTTTGGGCTGTGGTGCGCCTTCTGATTACGCTGAATATTGATTAGGAAATTATCCCCAGAACTGCGCGCGCCAGCCGAATGGCGGCCGTAAAATTGCTTGATTAATACTGCCTGCTGGCCCCTTCGACGCTAAGGGGAGCCGCTATGCCGATCGATTACCGACCGACCCGCGAAGATCCGGATAACGATAACTGGGGCTGGCTCCAGGAGATTGAGGCGGTTGGCGTGCTCGATTGGGTGCGCCGTCAAAATAGCGAGACCTTTCGGCTTTTTGCGGATTCCGTGTTTGAGGCGGACCGCGACGCGCTCGCCGCGATTATGGATCGGCCAGACCGCATTCCGTTCGTGCGTCGCCGCGGCGCGCACCTCTATAATTTCTGGCAGGACGCGGAGAATCCGCGCGGCCTCTGGCGTCGAACGTCGCTCGCAAGTTTTCAAACCAGCGCCCCAGAGTGGGAAGTTCTTCTCGATCTCGACGCTTTGGCGGCGAAGGAGGGGGAGGATTGGGTTTGGAAAGGGGCCGCGACGTCCTCGCGTCACAGCAAGGCTGTTTTGAGCCTGTCGCGCGGAGGCGGCGATGCGGTCGCCTTGCGCGAGTTTGATCTCAGCGCTGGAGCGTTTGTTGCGAACGGTTTTGAGTTGCCTGAGGCGAAGGGCGGGGCCGAATGGCTTGATGAAGACGCGTTGCTGCTCACGTCCGCCTATGGCGACGGAATGGCGACCCGCGCCGGCTACGCGCGCACGGTGCGCTGCTGGCGGCGCGGCGCGCCCATCGCCGATGCGGCGGTTCTGTTTGAGACCAGCTCAGATATGGGCGTCTATGTCGATGTCGACCATACCGCTTCGGATCGGCGCATCTGGTATGTCGATTGGCTCGGCTTTTTTGATTTCGCGATTTGGCTGGGCGACGAAACGGGGCCGCAGCAAAAGCTTGAGCTGCCGACGGATGCGGAAACGGAGATCTTTGGCGATTGGATCGCTGTGCGGCCGCGCTCAGCTTGCCGCATCGGCGATATTGACTGCGAGGCCGGCGCGTTGGTTGGCGGCTCATTGTCCGCATTAGTCGCCGGCGCGCCCGCTTTTACGCGGCTATTTACGCCGACCCCCCGCTGCGCGCTGGAGGCTTTTAGCTGGGCGGGCGAGCGGCTGGTGCTCGCGATCTTGGATGAGCTGCGCCCGCGCTTTGAGCTGCGATTGCCGCGGGCTGACGAATGGGCGGCCGTCGAACTGCCAGGCGGGCCGGCCTTCGGGGTTGCGGATATGTGGCGGCTCGACAGCGACGCAGAAGCCAGCGATGGCGCGCTTCTAATCAACAGCCAAGATCCGATTACGCCGGCGACATTGTCGATGCTGGACGCCAGCGCGCCTGAACTTGCGGCGCCGACGGTGCTCAAACAAGCGCCCGCCGTCTTTGATGCAGGCGGGCTGGTCGTTTCGCGGCATGAAGCAATTTCTTCGGATGGGGAGCGCATCCCCTACACGATGACCGGCCCGGCGGCGGCGAGCGGCGATGCGCCGGTATATTTGACCGGGTATGGCGGCTTCGAGGCGTCGGTCCTGCCGCACTACAGTGCGCTGGTTGGAAAGGCTTGGCTCGAGCGCGGCGGCGTCAGCGTCACCGCCCACATCCGCGGCGGCGGCGAATTCGGGCCAGAGTGGCATGTGGCAGGCATGCGGGAGCGCAAAAGGCTGTCGCACGACGATTTTGCTTCTGTGGCGGCCGACTTGGTCGCGCGGGGCGTCACCGTCCCGCAGCGTATTGCGGCGGAAGGCGGATCCAACGGCGGGCTGCTGATCGCGAACATGCTGACCCGGTTCCCGGAACGCTTCGGCGCCTTGTTCTGCACGGTCCCGCTCGTGGATATGCGGCGCTACCATAAGCTGCTGGCGGGCTCGAGCTGGATTGCCGAATATGGCGATCCGGAGAAGCCGGAGGACTGGGCGTTCATGCAGCACTTCTCCGCCTATCACTGCATCGAGCCTGATCGCGCCTATCCGCCAATCCTAATTGCGACGACGCGGCGCGACGATCGTGTCCATCCGGGGCATGCGCGCAAATTCGCGGCGAAGCTGCAGGCGCTTGGCTATGACGCGCATTATCATGAACTCGACGCTGGCGGCCATTCCTACGGGAAAGACAGTAAGGAAAAAGCCGCCTTCTCAGCGCTGGGGTTCCGGTTCCTGCGCCAGAAAATCGGCTGGGCGTAGGCTGACCTGCGCAGTTCATCGCCGCCCGAGCGCAGACGCAGCGCAAAGAGGGGGGAAGCGGGGCGGTTCAACGCCTCGCTTTCACCGTTACTCCGCCGTCGGTCGGACGATTGCGCGTTCATAGAGCCGCCATGTCGCGTGCCCGAGTATCGGCAGAACAAACAGCAGGCCTAAAAACAACGGCGCCAGCGCCACAAGCATGAGGATCAAGACGGCAAGCCCCCAAGCGATCATCGGGGCGGGGCTGCGCCGTACCGTGGTGACGCTGGTCACGATCGCGGTGATGAAGTCAACATCGCGATCGAGCAGCAGCGGGACGCTGATCACGGTGATTGAAAACAGCACCAGCGCCAGGAATGCGCCGATGGCCGTGCCCACAAGGATAAACATCACGCCGTTTTCAGTGGTCATGACGAGCTTCAGAAAACCGTCGAGCGTCGAAAGCGACGTAAAGGACGCGGAGCCGAGGAATATCGCCAACAGGATCCGCACCTGATAGGCCCACATCCAGAAGACGAACAGCATCGCGAAGCCGATCCAGGCCAGTTCGCGATCGCGCTGACGAAGGACTACGCCCAACACGCCGCCCCAGCTCAATTTCTCACCGCTGGAAAGGCGCCGGCTTACTTCATAGAGGCCGACGGCGACAAAGGGGCCGATCAACGGAAAGGCGATGGCGAGTGGGATAATGGCCCAGGCGGTGTCCCATAAGGAGACGCAGGCCAGCAAAAGCAGACCGCCGGCGGCGTAGACGCCGCCAAAGAACAGTCCGAACAGCGGTGCGCGTTTAAAATCCGCGAACCCCTCCCGCAGGGATGCGAGAATATCCGCGCCGGTCACTGTGCGTATGGCCGGCGCGTGCGGAAATCCCATTGGCGGCGTCGGTTGCGCCGTGGCGCTGGATGCTTCTGATGCGTTCATTCGCCTTTTCCTCCCACACGGCGCGCCGGGCCCGAAGAAAAGGATCGATGACGGCGGCCTGGTACGGTGCGCTGTAATCACGGGATCTGCGCCCCGCTTCACAACTGCGCCATGGACTAAACATAAATCAGCCTACCACCGGATGCTTTGCTGGCAAGCGACGTTGTTGGTCTTTTCCACCGCCGGCGCCAATGTCGCGCTGCGCCTTTGAGAGGTTTAATAAAGATGCGCGTTCTATTCCTGATGCTCGCTGTGTTCGTTGCAGCGCCTGCGGCCGCGTCGGAACTTTGCGATGATTGGTGGCATGCGCGAAATTCGGTCATGGATCGGGCCGGGTACTGCTTCAGCTCCCCATTAGGCAAGGCGATGTTCGATAACAGCGACTGCACGGGTAAAAAGGTTAAGCTGGATCGGGCGTCGCTGAAATTGGTGGAAAAGATCATGGCCTTGGAGGCCGCCGCCGGCTGCAAAGTCGACACCAGCAAGACCAGCCTCGATCTCGACGATCTGCGCTATCGCAAGCTGATCGACACGCCGCCGGTGCGCGATGACACGGAAAGCGCCTGCATCGGCTGGCGTGGCGGCAAAGTCTCTTTGCTGTCTCGGCGAGTAGAAGATTGGACGCTGATCAGCTACCTGCATCCGGGTCAAAATGTGCGCTTTTATCACCACGCCGTGGATGGCTGGAACTATGTCGTGGTGACGGACAAAGAGTGGAACGTGCTCGGCGCCGGTTGGACGAATGTGAAGTTTACCGAATCAAGCTGCGATCAGTGGGCGGGGTGACCCAATTGACCCGCCGCGTCGGCCCAGTCAGGCCGGCGCTTGATTGAGCGTCTCCACGCTGAGCGCGATATCTTCGGCGATAGCGCGGGTGCGGGCGGGGTCCCTGTGGATCTCGCCCACGCAAAGCAAGCCAACGATATTCGACTGGAGCCGAGATGCGAGATGCGCGGTGTTGGTGCTCGTCGGCAATTCGCCGAGCTCGACCGCCTGCTCAAAAGCCGCAGCGAACAAGCTTCGCACATGATCTAACCGTTCGCGCGCATCTGTTTGGAGGGACTTCGCCGTCTCCGGAGCTTCGAGCAGCGTTTTAACGATCATGCAGGCGCGCGGCGTGTCCCCGCCGAATTTTTCCCCGATTGAACGGACATAGGCGGCGACTCCCGCCAGCGGCGACGGCGCCGCGGCCATCGCTTTTTTGAAGCGCGCAATCTGCGCCGCGTCATACAGCGCCAGAGCTTCGGCGTAGAGCGCCTCTTTATTTCCGAATGCGCCATAGATGCTGCCGGCTTTCAGGCCCAGCGCATCCTCCAGATCCTTAACCGACGTCGCGTTGTAGCCCTTGCGCCAGAACAGGTCGCAGGCGTCGGCCAACGCCTGATCGCGATCGAAGGAAGGGGGGCGCGCCATAGGGTCTCCAAAGTTTATGAGCAATCATTCAAGAATTGCCCTTGCTGGCCGTGCTCACGCTACTTAGATCGTTCATGTGGTTCTTGAGCAATCACTCAAAAACATAGGGGCCTAAAAAATGGCTGATTTTCAGCTTCATACCAAAGAGACCGCGCCGGAGGCGTCAAAGCCGCTGCTTGAAAACTCGCTGAAGGCGTTTGGGATGACGCCCAATCTGCACGCCGTTATGGCCGAATCGCCTCAGCTGCTTGATGCATACCAGCAGGCTCATGAGCTGTTTCAACGGACGAGCCTGAGCGCCGTTGAGCAGACTGTTGTATGGCAAGCGATTAACGTGGAGCATCGTTGCCATTACTGCGTGCCCGCGCATACGGCGCTGGCGAAGATGGCCAAGGTTGACGACACCGTGATCGAAGCGCTGCGGAATGGCGCGCCGTTGGCCGACGCGAAACTGGAGGCGCTGCGGACCTTCACCCTCGAAATGGTGCGCCAGCGCGGAGATGTCTCGGCAGAGGCTGTCAACGCCTTCCTCGCGGCGGGCTACGGCAAGCGCCAGATCCTGGACGTAGTCCTCGGCGTCGCGCAGAAGGTCATGTCCAACTATGTGAACCATCTGGCGGATACGCCAGTCGATCCGCCGTTCCAGAAATACGCTTGGGATGCGGCGTAGCGGGCTCACGCTCGCTTACTCTTCCCTATGACCGCGCGCGACGCCGGTTCCGCGCACTCCCCTCTCTCTCCCTGATCGCATCGGCGGCGCGCCTATTCGCAGGCGCGCCAATTGCGCGATCAAGCGTCCATTGGGCGCAGATCCGGCGGTGTCGCCTCCGCCGTCAGCGCCGCAATGGCTTCCTCCAGCGGCATCACCTTCTGACCCTGCTCGCCAAGGCGGCGAACAGAAACGGTGCGGTCTTCAACTTCCTTACGGCCGATCGCCAGAATTGCGGGGACTTTGGCGTCCGAATGCTCGCGGACCTTATAGTTGATCTTTTCGTTCCGAGTATCGAGCCCAACGCGTAGGCCGGCATTCTTCATCTGATCAACGATATGCGCGGCGTATTCGTCGGCGTCCGACACGATCGTGGCGACGACAGCCTGAACTGGCGATAGCCAAAGCGGGAAGCGCCCGGCGTAGTTCTCGATCAGAATGCCGATAAATCGCTCAAAGCTGCCGAGGATCGCCCGGTGCATCATGACCGGCCGCTTCTTCTCGCCATCTTCGCCGACATATTCGGCGCCGAGACGCTCTGGCAGGTTGAAATCGGCCTGGAATGTGCCGCATTGCCATTCGCGGCCAATCGCGTCGGTCAGTTTAAAGTCGAGCTTGGGACCGTAGAACGCGCCCTCGCCCGGATCGATTTCATAGTTGTTCGTGACCTTGCGCACCGCACTTTCAAGGGCGGCTTCGGCTTTGTCCCAAATCTCGTCCGATCCCACCCGCATTTCGGGGCGAGTTGAGAGTTTGATATCGTAGCTGTCAAAGCCGAGATGTTTGTATACGCCGGCCAGCAGCTCGATAAATCGGGCGGTCTCATCCTCGATCTGATCTTCGGTGCAGAAGATATGCGCATCATCCTGCACAAACCCTCTGACGCGCATCAGCCCATGCATCGAACCGGAGCTTTCATAGCGATGGCAGGAGCCGAATTCGGCGAGGCGCAGCGGCAGATCGCGGTAGCTCTTTAAGCCGTGATTGTAGACCTGGACATGGCACGGGCAGTTCATCGGCTTCAGCGCGTTGACCCGCTTCTCGTTCGCATGTTCCTCATCGATCTCGGTGATGAACATATTTTCGCGATATTTGTCCCAGTGGCCCGAGGCTTCCCATAGCTTTCGGTCAACCACCTGCGGCGTGCGGATTTCCTTGTACCCCGCTTTCGTCAGGCGGCGGCGCATATAGTCTTCGAGCGCGCGATAGAGGGTCCAGCCATTTGGATGCCAGAACACCATCCCAGGCGCTTCTTCCTGCAGATGGAACAGCTCCAGCTCCCGCCCCAATTTGCGGTGATCGCGTCGCTTGGCTTCCTCGATCCGGTCCAGATGCGCTTTTAGGTCTTTCTTATTCCGCCACGCGGTGCCGTAGATCCGCTGCAGCATCTTGTTCTTGCTGTCGCCGCGCCAATAGGCGCCGGCGACCGAGGTGAGCTTAAAACTGTCTGGCGGCACCTGTCCGGTATGGGCGAGATGCGGGCCGCGGCACAGATCCTGCCAGTCGCCATGCCAATACATCCGGATCGGCTCGCCTTCCGGGATCATGCCGACCAGCTCAACCTTAAAGGGCTCGCCCGCCTTTTCGTAGTGAGCGACCGCGTCCGCGCGCTCCCAAAGTTCGGTGCGCACCGGGTCTTTGAGCGTGATAATCTCACGCATCTTCTCTTCGATCTTCTCAAGGTCGGCGTCGGAGAAGGGCTCATCGCGATCAAAGTCGTAGTAGAAGCCGTTTTCGATCACCGGGCCGATGGTGACCTTTGTGTCCGGCCACAGCTCCTGCACCGCCCGCGCCATGATATGCGCGCAGTCATGGCGGATCAGTTCGAGCGCCTCGGCTTCGTCCTTGTCGGTTACGATCGCAAGTTGAGCGTCGGCCTCAATTGGCTTGGAGAGGTCGGACAGAACGCCGTCAATCTTACAGGCGAACGCTTTTTTTGCGAGCGATTTGGAGATGTCCGCGGCGACGTCTGCGCCTGTCACGGGCGCCTCGTAGGTTCGAACAGCCCCATCGGGAAGGGTGATCGCCACCTGAGCGCCCATGATCGTCTCTCCTATTGCTCGCCGTTCGCTTACGGTTTTGAACGGCCCATAAATCAGCCTCGGCAACTGGGGACCGAAGGGGGCCTCTGTCAACCATGGAGATGGAGGGGCGGCGCCCTGTGTCGCGCCAGGTCCGCTTCGTCAGAAGAGGAACGCGAAGGCGCCGCTGTCAAAACACGGTTTCTGAATTAGTGTTTGTGAATCGGATCGAGCTCATACTGCCCGTCCTCAAGTTCGCCAAACAGCCGTTCGACATCCGGATGCCCTACCGGTCGGCCTGTATCGTCCGGCGCAAGATTTTGCTCGGACACATAGGCGTCATAGTAGCTCTCATCATTCTCGGCCAGAAGATGATAAAAGGGCTGATCACGCCGCGGGCGCACGTCTTCCGGGATGGCGTTCCACCACTCCTCAGTGTTTGAGAAGACGGGGTCTACGTCAACAATTACGCCGCGGAATGGGTAGATGCGGTGGCGCACCACCTGACCGATGCGAAATTTCGCCAGAACATTGAGACTGATCTTCTCAGAACCGGTAGTCGTCGTCATACGCTGAACTCGAAAAAGGGTGCCGGCACAATAAGGATCTAAGTTTGCCCCGTTGCAGGTTCGTCGAGATATGCACAGCCAGCCCTATTGTCCAGGCGCTTCGCTGATCCATGGCGATAAAGGCTGCGTTAAGTCGCTGATAAGCAGCAACGGTTCAGGCGATTGTTGGCGCCGCTGCTGCAGAGTTCCCGTGTTGGGAACAATGCAGTAAGATTAATCTGCGATTGTTGCATGATGCTGATCGCAACCTTTGCAAAATATGTCCGTTGCGCGCCTGGGTTTGTTTCCTTGCACGCGTCAAGGCCGCTCCTGCTCGTCGGCGGCGCAGCGCTGATTTGCGCGCTGTTGGCAAGCTGCGCGACGCTGAAGGCGCCTCGACGGCAAAACGATGTGTGCGCAATGCTCGCAACGCATCCTGAATGGCGACGGGCGGTGCGGCGGACGGAGCGGAAATGGGGCGCTCCGGCGCATGTGCAGTTGGCGATAATCTGGAAGGAATCCAGTTTCCGCCATGATGCGCGCCCCCCGCGGAAGCGGATCCTGTTCGGTTTGGCGCCATGGGGACGGGTTTCGTCGGCCTATGGTTATTCGCAGGCGTTGGACGGCACATGGAAACGCTATCTCCGCGAAACCGGCCGCAGTTCTTGGGCCGCCAGCCGCACTGATTTTGGCGACTCATCGGATTTTATCGGCTGGTATATGGCGACGACGCAACGCGTGAACGGCGTTCCGATGAGCGACGCGATCACGCAATATTTGAACTATCATGAGGGGCATGCTGGCTATCGGCGCGGATCTTACCGGCGCAAGGCTTGGCTGATACGCGCGGCGCGAAGGGCTGGCCGTCAAGCGGAGCGCTATCGAAAGCAGATGCGCGCCTGTCCTTAGGGTGGGAGCTCATAAAGATCACAGCTGGTCGTAGGCGACGCGACTGGCTTTCGTTGCGCATTCAATTCGGTGCTGGATGACGCAAACCATATGCCTCAGGCGCGTTAAAGCGTCGCGCAATTGTTGACGCCTCGTCACCGATTCGGGATCTTGGGGCGGGATTTGTGCTGCGCTTTCTGAGGCCACCTCACATTCTCAATCAAGTGCAGTCGTCGCTGTGTCTCGCCCTTTGGTTGAACCAGAGTGTGGGGGAGATCCTTGATGATCGATGAGAGGCTCTGGCTTCACGACAGTTCCCCGAAAACGGGTCAATCGCTCCTCAGATCACCGAATGTTTGCAGCTGGTCGACTATTTTCGGCGTATTGTTTCGTATATGCAGCTTGCCGGCTGTTGCTTGGCTTCGGGCGGGATCTGTTTCGGGACTGTGGGCGCAACCGGTCGCCAAAATTTCGCTGTCAAGTGTGCTTGGATAGGCCCAGCGAACCCTGTCAAGAGAATGCGTGTTGGCAATCGAGCGCCTCAATAGGCGTGCCGCAAGCGTCGTTTTGGTCCATTTTCTCTCTGGCGGCATCCCTGAGTTTGCGCATTTTGCACAATTCTGCAGGTCGAAAACTGCGCGTTCTCCCTGTCGTAAACCGCCTGATTGGGCGCCAGTGCGAGCGTAAATGCCGACGCGCCGGCCATAAGCGGCGAGCAAAAAGAGCTGCGGGCCGAGTCTGTTCTATGATCTAAGAACGTATGGAAACGCGTTGGCAACAATGATCGATTAAAAGAGAAATGGGGAACAAAGCTGGTGCGCCACGCCAGGGGTGAGTAATCGGCGGGCAAACGCGGGTGGGGACTATGGATCGTTTTTCCGAAATGGAGGCCTTCGTTCGCGTTGTGGAGGCGGGCGGTTTTACCGAGGCCGCACGCCGCGCCGGCGTATCGAAATCAGCGATCTCAAAGCAGGTTTCCTCATTGGAGCAGCGGCTTGGCGCCCGATTGTTGGATCGAACCACACGGCGTGTCAGCCCAACCGAGATCGGCCTCGCCTATTATGATCGCGCAACCCGTGCGCTTGCTGAGGCGGAAGAAGCGGACGCTGCCGCCATGGCGATGCAGGGCGACCCGCGTGGGGAGCTGCGATTGACTGCGCCGCAGAGCTTTGGGCGCCGGATCCTGACCCCGATCGTCGCGGAGTTTCTCGAAACGCATCCCCAAGTGCGCATAAATATGACCCTGGACGACCGGTTTGTTGAGCTGGTTTCCGAAGGCTACGACTTGGCGATTCGTGTTGGGGTGCTGGAGGACAGCGTTCTAAAAGCGCGCCGGCTCGGCGAGACGAAGATGATCCTTGTGGCGTCGTCCGAATATCTGGCGAAGTCTGGCGCGCCGACGCGGGTAGAGGATCTGAATGATCACGCGTTGCTTCATTACAGCTACCTCGCCTCCGGACGCAGCTGGCGTCTTGCAGGTTCGAATGGCGCTGAGCGCGTGGTGCGCGCGGGCGGCCCGCTGGCGGTGAATA
This sequence comes from Neomegalonema sp., assembly GCA_022760355.1. GTDB lineage: Bacteria > Pseudomonadota > Alphaproteobacteria > Rhodobacterales > Rhodobacteraceae > JALEGB01. The sequence continues at coordinate 45,292 of JALEGB010000018.1, read as the reverse complement.
ATGGCGAGGCGTTGCTTGTTGCGGCGGAGAAGGGCTTGGGAATCGCCTATTTGCCGGAATTTATCATCGAAGACAGCTTGTCCGCCGGGCGTGTGCAAGCCTTACTGCCGGAAAGCCGCCAGCCTGCGCTCGGTGTTTGGGCGGTGACGCCGCCGGGCCCATTCACACAACCCAAAGTGCGTGCTTTCATCGACTTCGCGGCGAAAAGGTTGAAGGCGAGTTCGGCTGGCCGGTAGAGCATTTTCAAAACAATTGCGGCAATGAAAATGCTCTGTCTCCGTGAGTGGTCGCGATTTCCGAGTCATCGAATGCGCGCATTCGATTTGAAATCAGTCTAGGCGCTTCATCCGTCGCTGGCGGGGCGTCCGCCGTCTTATCGAGCCTGCGCCTTGGCGATCGCCGGCAGGATTGTTTTCTCGAGATCTTCCGCCTCGATTGGCCCTGAATGCTTGTGGATGATTGTGCCGTCCGCGCTGAGGATAAAGGTCTCCGGCACGCCGCGCACGCCCCATTCGACGGCGGCGAAGCCGCGCCGGTCGACGCCGACTTGTTTGAACGGATCGCCTAACGCGCTGAGGAACGCCTGTGATTTGCGCGGGTCGTCATTGTAGGCGACGCCGAACATCGTGACGCCTTTACGCTTTGCCAGCTCCATCAGCGCGGGATGCTCGATCCGGCAAGGCGCACACCAAGACGCCCAGAAATTGACGATCACCACGCCGCCGGTTCCTGTGAGCGCTGCGCGTTTCAGCTGCCCTCCGCCGCCCAGCAGCGGCAGCTCGAGAGCAGGAGCGGGCGCGTTGACGAGGACGCCGCGCCGGGGCGATTTCGCCCCCTCTGTCAGGACTTGTTGGGCGAGAACGGCGCCAAGCGCAGCGAACAGCGCAAAAGGAGCCGCGTAAAGGGCGAGCTTCCACAGTGGTTTGGGCTGCGGTCCGCTCGGCGTCTCTGGCGTGTCGCTCATTTTTTAGTTTCGCCTTGTTTCGTTTTGATCTGAGCGCGGCGGGCTTCGGCTTGCGTCAGTTCGCGCCGAACCGCTTGGTTGCGCAGCAGGATTCGGACCGTCAACCCGATGAGCAGCGCCAACGTGATCCCGTAGGCGGGCCAGATATAAGCGCCCCAACCATCCATTGCCCAGTAGGAGGCTGTGAACAATTTTGCGACCATCCTCAACCCTCCGCGACGCGCAGCGCCTGCACCCGCCGCGCACGGATTTCTGTGCGCATGCTGATCATGAGCAAGACGAAGAAAACCAGATAGTTGGCGACGAACAGCACCATCAGCGGGACAAAGATCGCGTCGTCGACAAGCTCTTTGCCATCGATCGCGCTCAGGCTCGTTTTTTGATGCAGCGTATTCCAAAACGCGGACACATAGCGGGCGAGAAAGGCGAAGATCGATCCGAACAGGCAGAGCACGGCGGCGAGCTCTGAAGCGGATGTGGGATCCTCAATCGCGTTCCACAGCGCGATGTAGCCAAGATAAAAGAAGAAAAGAATGAGCGCGGCCATCAAGCGGGCGTCGCCGAAGTCCCACCAGGCGCCCCATGTCGGCGCGCCCCAAAAAGCGCCTGAAACTAACGCTGCGAGCATATAGACGGCGCCGATCGGCGCAGCGGCTTTGGCGGCTAGATGTGAGACCGGGTGACGCCTGATCAGCCCGATCAAGCTGGCGACAATCATCATCGCGTAGATATTGATGCCCATCATCGCCGCGGGCACATGGATAAACATGATCCGCACCCGTTCACCCTGAGGATGCGGCGGCAGCTCCGCCAGAAGCGCCCACAGCAGGCCGACAACTAGGGTGACGATCGCCAACGGCGTAATCCACGGCAGGAGCCGGCCGGTCAGCCGCATGAACTCATGCGGGTTCGCAAAGCGCCAGATGCTTGGTCGGGCCGACCCGTCGTCGGCGGTGCTGTTCTGTGCCATAGACCCTCAGCTAAAGCGGATTGACCCTTCGGGCAACTGCTGGCCGCATCAGCGGTTCGGCGCCGAGTGTCGCGCATCGGCCGATGCGCGGTCGAGCACCGCTAAGTTTCGTTCGCCATGCCTTAGTTCACATTAATACGGAGCGCTGCGGCCGCGGCGAAGGGCGCGATTGCGAGCGCTCCGATGGTGATGGCCGCCAGCAACAACAGCGCGCTTGACGGATCAAGTTGAAGCGCGGCGGCGCGCGCGGCGACTGCGCCAAGTATTAGAGTGGGGCTGAACATCGGCGCGACGATCACCGACAGCAACAGCCCGCCCCGCCGAACGCCTAGCGTCAGCGCGGCCCCGACGGCGCCCGTGAGGGAGAGGGCCGGCGCGCCAACCGCGAGGGCGAGCGTCAGCGTCAGCGTCGCAGCGTCCGGGACTTGAAACATCTGCGCCAGCAGCGGCGCGCAGAGCGTGGCGGGCAGACCGGTGGTCGCCCAATGCGCGGCCGCCTTCGACAGCACCGCCGCTTCGAGAGGCGCCGGCCCCAGCGCGATCTGCTCTAGCGACCCATCCTCGAAATCCGCCTGAAACAACCGATCCAACGAGATCAGCGCGGCAAGCGCCGTCGCAATCAGAACCGCCCCTGGCCCAACCTGCGCCAGCAATTTGGGATCCGGCTCAACGCTAAAGCCGATGACGGCGGCGACGATAAAGAAGAAGCTGAGGCTGAGGCCGGCGCCGCCGCCCAGCCGCAGGGCGAGCCGCAGATCACGAAGGAACAGCGCTCTCATGGCAGCGGCTCGGTTTGAGCAAAAACGTCGTCAAACCCATCCAGAAAGGGGTCCGAGGCGGGCGGGGCCACAGCTGTGAAATCCGTCATGTTAAAGGTGGCGTCCTCGCGAAGCGGCGACGGGCCGTGGAGAGCCAACAGCGCCGCGCCGCCAGCGTTCAAATGGGATTGGATGATGCGCGCCAACGCATCGACCGCGTTAGCGTCAAGCGCGTTAAACGGCTCATCCAGCAGCCAAATCGGCCGCTCGAGCAGCAGCAGGCGCGCCAACCCGGTGCGGCGGCGCTGACCGGCCGAGAGGCGACCGGCAGGGCGATCGGCGAAGTCTGTCAGCTCAAATTGCGTCAGCGCCGCCTCAACCCGTTCGTCAAGCTCGGCCCGCGGCGTGTCGAAATAATCGCCCCAGAATCTCAGGGCTTCGCGCGGCGTCATCGCGGGTTTTACGGCGTCGGCGTGTCCAGCGTAGGCGATGCGCTCTTGGTAGAGATCACGCTCCTGTTGAAGCGAGGCGTCGGCTGCGACGGCGTCCCCCGCCGCAGGGCGGCTTAATCCGGCGAGGGCGCGCAGGAGGGTGGTTTTTCCAGATCCGTTGGGGCCGCGCAGCGTTGCGGCGACGCCCGGTTCGATGACGAACGAAACCCCGGCGAAGATCCGCCGATCGCCCCGAAACGCCGCTAAATCCTTGACCTCCAGCCGCATTGCCGCGTCCTCTCGCCCACTTTGCGTCCTCTGCTCTTACAGGAAGGGAGAGGTCGCGCAATCGTACGATGGTCGCGCCTTGCGCGTTGGTCTGGCTGGGGGCGGCGCCAATCCTACCCCTCTGGCGAGCCTGCCCCACAGGAACGCGGCGCGACACGGCGCGCCGCTGCCCTTGCACAGGCTTTGCGTGGGGCGGTCAGCTTTCGGTCTTTTCCGAGAAGAGCAGCACCGCCGCGCCCAACGCGACAAGCGCCCCAATCAGCTGGGCGACGATAAAGGCCGGCGCGTCTCCGGGCGCGATGCCGGCGAAGCTGTCCGAAAAGGTCCGGGCGATCGTGACGGCCGGATTGGCGAAGCTGGTGGAGGCGGTGAACCAATAGGCGGATGTGATGTACAGCCCGACCAGCACCGGGATCGACGACGCTGCGTAGCGAAGGCCGCCGAAGATCGTGATGAGCAGCCCGAAGGTGGCGACCACCTCAGCGAACCATTGCGGCGCGCCGGTGCGCACTTTGGTCGAGAATTGGAAGATTTCTTCCTGTACGAACATGGCGTGGGTGGCCCAAACGCCGAGAATGCCTCCGACAATCTGAACAACGATGTAGAGCAGCGCGATTTTTGGCGCGAGTTCGCCGCGCAACATGAAGGCGACGGTGACGGCGGGGTTAAAATGGGCGCCTGAAATGGGGCCAAAAATCGTGATGATCACCACCAGCATCGCGCCGGTTGGGATTGTGTTCGCCAGCAGGGCTAGCGCGTCGCTGCCCGCGGTGTCCGACGGGACTTTGATAAGAGTTTCGGCCATGATGCCGGAGCCAACGACGGCGGCAAGCAGCATGGCGGTGCCCAGCGCTTCCGCCAGGAGTTTGCGAGCGAGCTCAGTATTCACGATGATCTCTTTTGTTCCCTGGGCTCGAACCGAGCCACGGCGACGCGCCGGACAGCGCGCCTATTCGAGTGGTTCGCAGCGCGGTGCGAGTTTCGAGAGCCAGGGGCCGCATGCTTCGGGATGCCCGCCGCAGCAATCGACGAACAAGAACCCGATCAAATCACGCGCGCCATCGAGATCCGCCCGATAGAGCACTTCTTTCCCCGCCCGCGACGACAGCACGAGCCCGGCCTTGGTCAGATGGACCAAATTCACCGACATCGTGCTTGGCCGCAGCCCCATTTTTCGCGCCAGCGCGCCGGAGGACATCCCATCGGGACCGGAGGCGACGATCAGTCGAAAAGCCTCAAGCCGTTTGGGGTGCGCCAGCGACGCGAAGGCGGACATCGCCCGTTCCGCTTCCATATTTCATAATTAGATGAAATGGCGGCGCGCCGCAATGCGCCAAAGCGAGAAGCGCGATGTTTCGCCTCGTGTTATGGGGGAACTCAGACGCGAGCCGATGTTGCGCTGCGACGCGGCTTGCTTCATAGGAATGCGGAAAGTGTACGAATGTGCGCAATATCATTGCGCATAGATCAGGCGCAGCGGCCGCATCGCGGGGCGCGGCGCGGCGAAAGGGGGGCGGCGCCGCCCGGCCTTGCGCCGAAGGGAAGTTTGCAGGCGCGTTGAAGGAGGATCGCCATGACAATTAAGGTAGGCTCAGAGAGCCAAAAATATCGCCGCGAATTATCCGCTGGCGGTTCGACATACGCCTATTTTGACGTGGCGGCCGCCGGCGATTTCGCCAAGCTGCCGAAATCGTTGAAAGTGGTCCTGGAAAACCTTCTGCGCAGCTATGACAACGCCACTGTAACCGATGGCGACATCGCCGCGTTTGGCGATTGGCTGGCGGGCGGCGGCAAAACCAGCCGCGAAATCGCATACCGCCCTGCGCGCGTGCTGCTGCAGGATTTCACCGGCGTTCCGGCGGTCGTCGACCTGGCCGCGATGCGCGACGCGATGATCACCCTCGGCGGCGATCCAAATAAGATCAACCCATTGTCGCCGGTTGATCTCGTTATCGACCACTCGGTCATGGTCGACGAATTCGGCAATCCGCGCGCGTTCCAGATGAATGTTGAGCGTGAATATGAGCGCAATGGCGAGCGCTACACCTTCCTGAAATGGGGCCAGGGCGCGTTTGAAAACTTCCGCGTCGTGCCGCCGGGCACTGGCATCTGCCATCAGGTGAACCTGGAATATCTTGCGCAGACCGTTTGGACCGATACGGATCAGAGCGGCGCTATGGTCGCCTATCCGGACACGCTGGTCGGTACGGACAGCCACACCACGATGGTGAACGGAATGGCGGTGCTGGGCTGGGGCGTCGGCGGCATTGAGGCCGAGGCGGCGATGCTTGGCCAGCCGATCTCGATGCTGATCCCAGAAGTCGTCGGCTTCAAGCTGACCGGCAAGGTCAAAGAAGGCGTGACGGCGACGGATCTGGTTCTGCGCGTTGTTGAGATGCTGCGTGCGAAGGGCGTTGTCGGCAAGTTCGTCGAATTCTACGGCGAAGGCCTCGACAGCTTGCCGCTGGCCGACCGGGCGACGATCGCGAACATGGCGCCGGAATATGGCGCAACGTGCGGCTTCTTCCCGATCGACGATGAATGCCTGCGCTATCTGAAAGTGTCGGGCCGCGACGAAGCGCGGATTGCGCTGGTCGAGGAATACGCCAAACAGAACGGCTTCTGGCGCGAAGCGGGCGATGAGCCCGTCTTCACCGATACGCTAGAGCTGGATATGAGCAGCGTCGAGCCGGCGATTTCGGGACCGAAGCGTCCGCAAGATCGTATTCTTCTGTCGGAAGCGTCGCCGGCATTTGAAAAAGCGATGGGCGGCGAGTTCAAGCGCCCGCTCGATAAAGAAGTGCCGGTCGCCGGCGCGGATTACAGCGTCAAGTCCGGCTCGGTCGTGATCGCGGCGATCACCTCATGCACCAACACGTCGAACCCATATGTGATGGTCGGCGCCGGCCTCGTGGCGAAAAAGGCTGCGGCGCTGGGGCTGACCCGTAAACCGTGGGTCAAAACCTCGCTCGCACCCGGTTCCAAGGTTGTTTCGGAGTATCTTGAGAAATCCGGTCTGCAGCCAGAGTTGGACAAACTCGGCTTTAACCTGGTCGGCTATGGCTGCACCACTTGCATCGGCAACTCGGGCCCGCTGCCGGAGCCGATTTCGGCCGCCATCAAAGAAGGCGACTTGGTCGCGTGCTCCGTTCTTTCGGGCAACCGGAACTTTGAGGGCCGCGTTAACCCTGATGTTCGCGCCAACTACCTGGCCTCGCCGCCGCTGGTCGTCGCCTATGCGATCGCCGGCGACATGACGATCGACATCACCAAAGACCCGCTCGGCAAGGATAAGGACGGCAACGACGTCTTCCTGAAGGACATTTGGCCGTCGTCGCAAGAAGTTGCTGATATCGTCGAGCAAACGGTCACCCGCGAGGCGTTCCAGTCGAAGTACGCGGATGTGTTCTCGGGCGATGAGCAATGGCGCGGGATCGAAGCAGGCGCAGGCCTGACCTACGACTGGGCCGATTCCTCGACCTACGTTCAGAACCCGCCCTACTTTGAAGGTATGGGCAAAGAGGCCGGCGAGATTAAAGACATCGAGGGCGCGCGCATCCTGGCGATGCTGGGCGACTCGATCACAACCGACCACATCTCGCCCGCGGGCAGCATCAAGGCGGACAGCCCCGCCGGCGCGTTCCTGCAAGATCGCCAAATCGCGCCGCGGGACTTCAACTCGTATGGCGCGCGCCGCGGCAACCACCAGATCATGATGCGCGGCACCTTCGCCAACATCCGCATCAAGAACGAAATGCTGGAGGGGGTCGAGGGCGGCTTCACCCGTCATGGCGGCGCCAGCGATGCGTTGCCGATCTATGATGCGGCGATGAAGTATAAAGAGGTGGGCGCGCCGCTGGTTGTCGTCGCCGGCAAAGAATATGGCACGGGCTCGTCGCGCGATTGGGCGGCGAAAGGCACGGCGCTGCTCGGCGTCAAGGCGGTTATCGCCGAGAGCTTCGAGCGGATCCACCGTTCGAACCTGGTGGGTATGGGCGTTCTTCCGTTCGAGTTTACTGACGGCGTGACGCGTAAATCGCTGGGGCTGACCGGTGACGAAGCCATTTCGATCGCTGGTTTGGGCGACGTCAAGCCGCGCCAGATCGTGACCGCGAACGTCTCCTATCCCGACGGCCGCAGCCAAGAGATTAAGTTGCTCTGCCGGATCGATACGGACACGGAAATTGAATATGTGAAGCACGGTGGCGTGCTGCACTATGTTTTGCGTGATCTGGCCGGCCTCGGCGCTGTGGCGGCGGAATAAGCCGCTTCCGCATTTGACGCAGGCTCCCCACGGGGCCTGCGTTTTTTTCTAGAGCGATTTGAAGTTGGATGGCCCCATCTAGCGGCTCGCAAATCTCGACAAAACAGATGTTTAGATGTTGTTGGTGGTTCTGTGAAACATCAACAAACACTAGGATGCGAACTCCTAAATCTGGCCGACCCTAACGCTCCGGGATCACTTTTTCATCTTGGCCAAAGGCGCTTTGCAGCAGAGCGTTTTGCCGTGGCTGCGACGTCTCTTCCGGCGTCGCAGCTTTTTGCGCGGCCCGCGCGGCGGAGGCGGCGCGAACGGCGGCGGCGACGAGCGGTTCGCGAATCGTTGGCGTTTGCACATGTTCGACTGACGCAATTTTCCCGCGGACCTGATCGCTGCGGCGTCCGGTCGGCCGAGCGGCGACGGCTTCGGGGCTCAAACGGACCAGCCCAATCGGCGCGGAAGGGTCGTCCGCCAAATAGGTGATCAGCCGGAGCGGCGCCATATCCGCCACGTCGTCATTAAGCAGCAGCACGTCCGCGCGTCCTTGTGTGCGGATAAACCAGCTGCGCACCGATTCGCCCGAATCGCCGCTGAACACGACGTCGAAGCTCTCGGCCTTCAGAAGCTTTTCGAACGCGGACCGCGCCAAGGCGTCACGCGCAAGTATGGCGGCGCGAAACCCCTTGCCGCGCTGTGGCGGCGGCGCGTCGGACATGCGCGGCTGGCGCGCCGGCGATTTCACGGTTTCCGGTAGTCGCGCATGCTCGGCCGCGCGCCAGCCGAACAGAATCGCCGCAAGCGCGCCTGCGACAAAAAACAATGTTGAGCCAACGCTCGGAACGACAAGCGCAAGACGCCAGCTTGAGGCGACGGCGTAGGGAAGAATCGCCGCGGACAGCACCAGCGCCGCAACAAAGAGGGCGGACGCAACAGGTTTCCCGTAGAGATGACGTAGAACCCAACCCGATCCGCGGAAGATGCGTGTGAATGCGCCTGCTGCGAACGCGCCGGCAATCATTGTCGCGGTCAGCATCGCAAGCGACTCTGTGATGCGCGCTGCGGCGGCGTTGTCCGCGTAGAATACATTGATATACACGCCAACCCACCCTGCTTCGCGTTGTGCGCGCAGGTCGGCCACAAGCACCGTGAGCTCGAGCAGTCCGCGCACGGCGATCGCCATGATAGCGACTCCAAAGGCGGCGGCGACGATGAAGCGCGCCAAACGCATGCGACGGGGCAGCGATGCGCGTCGTAGATCCGCCTGCTGGGAGCGAACTTCATCCGGGTCGAGATCCATCGGCGCGCGCTTTGGACGGGCCGTCGCTATATTGGGTTCCGCACGCAGCCCGCTTCGACGTTTCTCCATGCGCCTGGGCGGTTGTGGGCTTCGATTTCGAGTCATCCCGCTGCGTCCTCCTCGGCCACCTTGCGCTCGCCTCATTGCGCGTTCCTACGCGTTTGTCGATCCAGTCGGCTTATTGTCCGAGTGAAAAGGTCGCAGAACCGCTGTTCTTACGCATCTTGTGTGGGGGTCAGGGGGTGACAAGACGCGATTAGGCCGCTTTGGTCGCTTTTCGAACGACTGAGCTAGCGCTTCGGCGCTTCAGGGAGGTTATATGGGGCGTATTGTAGGTGTTCCGCGGGAACTTACGGCGGGTGAGCGGCGTGTTGCGCTCACGCCTGAGACCGCCGGGCGGATCCAGAAACTCGGCTACTCGATCATCGTCGAGAGCGGCGCGGGCGCTGACGCGGATATTTCCGATGACGCCTACCGCGCGGCGAACGTAGAGGTTGTCAACGGCGCGGCGGCGGTCTGGGAACGGGCCGATATCGTTATGAAAGTGCGCCCGCCGGCCGAGCATTCGGACTTTGGCGCGCATGAGGCGGACCTTCTGCGCGAGGGGCAGACGCTGATTTGCTTCCTTTGGCCTGGGCAAAACGAAGCGTTGATGCAGCGGTTGGCGGAACGCAAGCCACACGCTGTGCTTGCGATGGATATGGTGCCGCGGATCAGTCGCGCCCAGAAAATGGACGCGCTGTCGTCCATGGCCAACATCGCGGGATATCGCGCGGTTATTGAGGCGTCGAATAACTTCGGCCGCTTCTTCACGGGCCAGGTGACGGCTGCGGGCAAGGTGCCGCCGGCGAAAGTTCTGGTCGTCGGCGCTGGCGTCGCCGGCCTGGCGGCAATCGGCGCCGCACGCGGCCTCGGAGCGATTGTGCGGGCGTTCGATGTTCGGCCAGAGGTCGCCGAGCAGATCGAATCGATGGGCGCCGAGTTCCTGATGCTCGATTTCGAAGAGGATTCGAGCGGCGACGGCGGGTATGCGAAACCGTCGAGCCCTGAATTCCGCGAAAAGCAGCTGGCGATGTTCCGCGAGCAGGCGCCGGAAATCGACATTGTCATCACCACCGCGCTGATCCCGGGCCGTCCCGCGCCGAAGCTGTGGCTGAAGGACATGGTCGAGCTGCAAAAGCCTGGTTCAGTCGTCGTCGATTTGGCGGCCGAACAGGGCGGGAACTGCGATCTTACCGAGCCAGGCGAGAAGGTGCTGACGGAAAACGGCGTCACCATCGTCGGCTATACGGACCTTCCGAGCCGCATGGCTTCGCAATCGAGCCAGCTTTTCGGCACCAACCTCCGGCACATGCTTGACGATCTGACGCCGGAGAAGGACGGCGAGCCGAACGTCAATATGGAGGATGACGTCATCCGCGGCGCCACTGTCGTGAAGGATGGGGAAATCACCTTCCCGCCGCCGGCGCCGAAGGTGCAGGCGATCGCCAAGCCGCAGCAGGCGCCAAAAGGGCCAAGCCCGGAGGAGCAGGCGGCGCTTGACGCAGAGGCGGCGCGCAAAGCCGGCCGCGCTCAGTGGGCGTTGCTCGGGGTCGGGACATTGCTGATGCTGTTGATCGGCTCTGTGGCGCCCGCCAGCTTTATGCAGCATTTCATCGTCTTCGTGCTCGCATGTTTTGTGGGCTATCAGGTCATCTGGAATGTCACCCATGCGTTGCATACGCCGCTGATGGCGGTGACGAACGCGATCTCAGGCATCATTATTCTTGGCGCAATTTTGCAGATCGGATCCAGCAGCGGCATCGTGTTGGTGATGTCGGCGATCTCGGTGCTGATTGCGACAATCAACATTGCGGGCGGCTTCCTGGTGACGCGCCGCATGCTGGCGATGTTCCAAAAATCGTAAGGGGCGCGATATGTACGGTCTGATTGCCGCCGCGTATGTCGCGGCGAGTATCCTCTTCATCCTGAGCCTTGGCGGGCTGTCGAGCCAAGAAAGCGCCAAACGCGGCGTGATCTACGGCATGATCGGCATGGCCATCGCGATTGCGGCGACGTTCCTGAGCAAGGGCGTCGGCAACTTCAACATTCTGATCTCGATGATCGCGATCGGTGCGGTTATCGGCGCAGCGATCGCTGCGCGCGTCGCCATGACCGGCATGCCGCAGCTGGTGGCGGCTCTGCACAGCTTCGTCGGTCTCGCGGCGGTGTTTATCGGCGTGAACGCGGATCTGGAGCTGGGCTATGTGCTGGCCAACAGCACCCTGTCGGCGGATGGGGTGCGCACCGCGAACGAAGGCGTTGAATTCGCGGGCTTTGCGGCGGCGCTGCTGAAGAAATCCGTGGTTGAAATCAACATCATGCGGGTCGAAGTCTTTTTGGGCGTGTTTATCGGCGCGATCACCTTCACCGGGTCGGTCATCGCCTATGGCAAGCTCGCGGGCTCGATCAGCGGCAAGGCGCTGACGCTGCCGCATCGGCATCTGATCAACCTTGTGATGATCGCCGTCTGCGTGCTGCTGGGCGCGATGTATTTCTATGGCGCGGGCGTCTGGACGCTGGTTCTCGTCACGCTGATCGCGTTTGTCATCGGCGCGCATTTGGTGATGGCCATCGGCGGCGCGGACATGCCTGTCGTGGTCTCGATGCTGAACAGCTATTCCGGCTGGGCGGCGGCGGCGATCGGCTTCACGCTGGGCAATGATTTGCTGATCGTGACGGGCGCGCTCGTTGGCTCATCGGGCGCGATTCTGTCTTACATCATGTGTAAGGCGATGAACCGCAGCTTTATCAGCGTCATCCTTGGCGGCTTTGGCGGCGAGGCGCAATCCGGCGGCCAAGCGATCGAGGGGGAGATGATCGCGACGGAGGTCGACACGGTCGCTCAGCAGCTTGATGATGCGGACGAAGTCGTCATCGTGCCCGGCTACGGCATGGCGGTTGCGCAGGCTCAGGCGTCGGTTTCGGAGCTGACGCGGCGGCTGCGGGCGAAGGGCAAAAATGTGCGCTTTGCAATTCACCCCGTCGCGGGCCGGTTGCCGGGCCACATGAACGTGCTGCTCGCAGAGGCGAAGGTGCCCTATGACATCGTGCTGGAGATGGAGGAGATCAATGATGATTTCCCAAGCACCGATCTGGTGATCATCATCGGCGCAAATGACATCGTGAACCCAGCCGCCCAAGAAGATCCGACCTCGCCGATCGCTGGCATGCCCGTGCTCGAAGTTTGGAAGGCCAAGAATGTGATCGTGTCCAAACGCGGTCGCGGCACCGGCTATTCCGGCATTGAGAACCCGCTGTTCTTCAAAGACAATACGCGGATGCTGTATGGCGACGCGAAGGACAGCATGGACAAAGTGCTGCAGGCGATGGGCTAACGCGCGAAGCGCGTTTTCCGCCGGCGGCGCCCACCAGTCGCCTCTCCGGTTGCGAAAGTCCGGTTGCGAAAAAAAGGAGGCGGCCCGCTAGAGCCGCCTCAAGGGCCACCTGAGCGTCGCCGAGAACCGGCGGCGCCCGCTAGGTGGAGGACCGCTGATGATACGGCGGAAGGGGCGGCGTTCCGTCGCCGTGTTTTCACGAACTGTCGCGAAATTGGTTTTTCTGGATTTCATTAACGGTGTGGGAATCGACAAGTGGGCGTCGGCGGCCTATGTCCGGCCCTAGTGTTCGTTCTGGAGGCGGTGGATGAAGGGTTGGTTGAAGCTTGCGACGGAGCTTGGTCCTCTCGCGATGTTCTTCATCGTGTTTACGTTATTGTCGCCGAAGGAGCCGCCTGCAGATCTAACGCCGCCCTCTCCGGGCGTGTCGGCGGAGAGCACGGTTGCCGCCTCGCCAAGCGCTGACGCCGTCAAAGCGGCCAAAGCGGCGCGGCTCGAGGCTGAGATTGACGCTCTTATTGGCGCAACCGTGGCGTTCATGATCGCGTTGGTGATCTCGATTGCGGTGACCTACACGCTCGAAAAAAGTGTTTCGAAGGTCGCGGTGTTTACCGCCGTCATCGTGTTGATTACGGGGGCATTGACCTACCTGCTTCGCGATGAAGTCTTTATCAAAATGAAGCCTACAATCGCCTATGGCTTCTTTGCGCTGGCGCTGTTCTTTGGTGTCGCTCGTGGACACAGCTACCTTAAGGATATTATGGGCGATTTGGCCAAGATGACCGATGTCGGTTGGCTAAAGCTTGAGCGGAACTGGGCGCTCTTCTTTGTATTCGCCGCTGTCCTGAACGAGTTTATCTGGCGATTTTTTGACACCAACACCTGGGTGCTGGCTAAAACCTTCGTCTACGTGCCGCTCATCGTCGTGTTTACCATGACGCAGGCGCCGTTGATGAATACCTACGCCCTGGCGGAAGAAGGGCCGGAGAAAGCCTGATTAAGCGCTCGACCCTAAATAAGCACTCGACCGACGATGGGACGCGCGCTCGATCGAATGGTCGAGCGCGCCGCGGCGGCGCGGGCGATGATGGATCGCACAGCGCGCGCGCCGTTTGGGGTTAGAGACGCTCAATCGCCAGGGCGATGCCTTGGCCGCCGCCGATGCACATCGTGACGAGCCCATAGCGGCTGCTGGTTCGCTCCAGCTCATATAGCGTTTTCACAGTCAGGATCGCGCCAGTTGCGCCGATCGGGTGGCCCAGCGCAATCGCGCCGCCGTTCGGGTTCACCTTCGACGTGTCGAGGCCCAGCCCTGCATTGACGGCGCAGGCCTGCGCGGCGAACGCCTCATTGGATTCGATCACGTCAAAATCCTCAGCCTTCAGGCCCGTCTTTTCCAGCAGCTTCGTCACCGCCGGAATTGGGCCAAGCCCCATCCGATCCGGGCGGACGCCGGCATGGGCGTAGCCGAGCAGCCGCGCCTTCGGCTTCAGCCCGCGCTTCGCCGCGGCGTCTTCGGTCGCCAGAACGATGGACGCCGCCCCGTCATTGATGCCGGACGCATTGCCGGCCGTGACGGTCCCGTCCTTCTTGAACACTGGACGCAGGCCGGCCAACACCTCAGCCGTTGTGGCGGGTTTCGCGTGCTCGTCCGTATCGAAGGTCACCATTTCACGGCGTTTTTTCACCTCGATCGGTACGATTTGACTTTTGAAGCGCCCTTCAGAAATCGCGACGCCGGCGCGCTTCTGACTTTCGAGCGCAAATGCGTCCTGCGCTTCGCGGCAAATCTGGCCATCAGCGGCGACATTTTCCGCCGTTACGCCCATATGGCCGGCGCCGAACGGATCATGCAGCGCGCCGATCATCATATCAGTAAAGGCGATATCACCCATTTTCGCGCCGGTGCGGATGGATTGCGTGGTGTGCGGGCCGCGTGACATGCATTCGGCGCCGCCGGCCAGGGCGAAGTCCGTGTCGCCGAGCATCAGATGCTGAGCAGCGGACACGATAGCTTGAGCGCCGGAGCCGCACAGGCGGTTCACGGTCAGCGCAGGCGTTTCTTCCGGCAGCCCGGCCTCAATTGCGGCCACACGGCTCAAATACATATCCTTTGGCTCAGTGTTCACCACATGCCCATAGACCGCATGGCCGATTTCCTCTGCGGCGACGCCGCTGCGTTTGATCGCCTCTTTCGCGCTGATCGCCGCCAGCTCGGTTGGCGCGAGCCCGGCGAGCGAGCCGCCGAACGTGCCGATCGCGGTCCGGGCGCCGTCGAGAATTACAACTCCGGTCATTTCATTCCCTCTCTTGGTGTCTGCGCAATGGGCAGGGCGGCGAGCCGCCGATGCGTGCGCCTCGAGATTGAGAGAAGAGTTTTCCGCCGCGGAAGACAACCGCGCAGAGTGCGGTGCGGCATCAAAGCGAGCAACGGATCTGGAGGCGACGCGCCGCGTTTGGGCTCGGTCGCCACCGGCTGACTGCGGGGTGAGCGCGAGGATCTTGCCCAGATATTGCGGCTCAGCTAGATAGGGACGCTAAACATCGCCGTGGCGGCGGGGCGAGGTCGGCACAAGCCGGTGCGTTGGCTTGGTTGGCCCCGACCGCCACACAAAAAAGCGCTTCAGGCGGGCCCAGATCGGCCGGAGCGTATGGGCGAGATTGAGGCTGAGCAGGAGCGAACATGTCGCAAGAAACAAAGACTCAGGGTCTGATTATCGCAAAGATCGCAGCTGAGATCGGCGTACGGGATGAGCAGGTCTTTTCCGCGGTTAAGCTGTTGGATGAGGGATCAACGGTGCCCTTCATCGCGCGCTATCGAAAGGAAGTCACCGGCGGGTTGGATGACACTCAGCTTCGGAACCTAGAGGAGCGCTTGCGCTATCGGCGTGAAATGGAGGATCGGCGGGCCGCGATCCTGAAAAGTGTTGAGGAGCAAGGCAAGCTTACGGATGAGCTGAAGCTTAAATTCCTCAGCCTCGATACGAAGGCGGATCTGGAAGATCTGTACCTGCCGTACAAGCCGAAACGCCGGACAAAGGCGATGATTGCGCGCGAGGCGGGGCTGGAGCCGTTGGCGGACCAGCTGCTGAATAATCCGACATTCGACCCGGCGGAGATTGCGGAAAAGTTCGTCGATGCGGGCAAGGACGTCGCTGACGCCACGAAGGCTTTGGATGGCGCGCGCCAGATTCTGATGGAGCGCTTCGCCGAAACGCCGGAAATCGTGAAGCGGGTGCGCAACCGGATGCAGGAAGAGGCGCGCATCGTCTCCAAGGTTGTGCCCGGCAAGGAAGAAGCGGGGGCGAAATTCTCCGATTATTTCGATTTTGACGAGCCAATCTCCAAGGTGCCGCCGCACCGGGCGCTGGCGCTGTTTCGCGGGCGACGCGAAGAAGTGCTCGATATCACCGTCAAGCTGCCGGAGGAGATCGAGACGGATGATCCGCGCGCGACGCCGCCGCAGGCTGATATGGTCGCGGCGGAAGCGGGGATCGTGAACAAGGGCCGAAAAGCCGACAAATGGCTGCAAGACACTGCTCGGTGGACTTGGAAGGTTAAGCTCGCCCACAAGATTGAGACGGAGCTGTTCGCCAGCGCATTTGAGCGGTCCGAAGATGAATCGATCAAAGTCTTCGCCGAAAACCTGCGCGATCTGTTGTTGGCCGCGCCGGCGGGGCCGAAAGCGGTGCTGGCGCTGGACCCAGGCTTCCGGACCGGCTGTAAGGTTGCGGTTGTCGATCCAACCGGCAAGCTGCTTGAGACCGCGACCATCTACCCGCATGAGCCGCAGCGGCAGTGGCGCGAGGCGCTGGGCGTGGTGACCGCGCTGGTGGCGAAGCATGATGTTGAGCTGATCGCTGTCGGCAACGGCACCGCGAGCCGCGAGACCGATAAACTCGCCGGCGAGATTGTGGGGCTCGCCCAGAAAGTTAACCGACCGCTGACGAAGGCGATGGTGTCTGAGGCGGGCGCGTCGGTGTATTCGGCGTCCGAAGCGGCGGCGAAAGAGTTCCCCAATCTCGACGTCAGTCTGCGCGGCGCGGTTTCGATCGCCCGTCGCGTTCAGGATCCGCTGGCCGAGCTGGTGAAGATTGATCCGAAGTCGATCGGCGTCGGCCAGTATCAGCACGATGTTGGCGATGCGAAGCTCGCGCGCAGTCTGGACGCGGTTGTCGAGGATTGCGTGAATGCGGTCGGCGTCGACCTGAATACAGCTTCGGCGCCGTTGCTGGCGCGCGTGTCTGGTCTGACGCCGTCGCTTGCCGCGTCAATTGTTGCGCATCGCGATGAAAATGGAGCGTTTCGCAAACGCAGTCAGCTGAAGGACGTGCCGCGCCTTGGGCCAAAGGCGTTTGAGCAGGCGGCCGGTTTTTTGCGGGTGATGGATGGCGATGAGCCGCTGGACGCATCCGCGGTTCACCCAGAAGCCTATCCGGTCGCGCGCAAGATCGCAAAAAAGGCCGCCAAGCCGATCAAGGAGCTGATCGGTGATGTCGCCATCCTGAGATCGATGCGCCCGGAAGAGTTTGCTGATGAGCGTTTCGGCGCGCCGACGGTGCAAGATATCCTTGCCGAACTTCTGAAGCCTGGGCGGGATCCTCGCCCGGCGTTTAAAACCGCTGAGTTCAAAGAGGGCGTGGAGAAGATCTCCGACTTGCGTCCGGGAATGATGCTGGAAGGGGTTGTGACCAACGTCGCCAAGTTCGGCGCGTTTGTTGATGTCGGCGTGCACCAGGATGGTCTGGTGCATATCTCGGCGCTTGCGGATCGGTTTGTTGATGATCCGCGCGACGTTGTGCGACCGGGCCAAGTTGTGAAGGTCAAGGTGCTCGAAGTTGACGCGCCGCGGAAGCGAATCGGTCTGACGATGCGGATGTCCGACGAGCCCGGTGCGAGCGAAAAAGGCGGCGCGCGGCGCGAGCAGAGCGGCAACCGAGCGAAGTACGCCTCGGCCGGGCCAGCGCGCCGCCAGCAGGAACGCGGCGGGCAAGGCGGGCGCTCGGATGCGGATAATGCGTTCGCAGCAGCTTTCCGCAAGGCGCGCGGCGAAGGGGCATAGACCGCTCCTTGCGCGCTTAAACGCCGGGGGCGGCAGCTTTTGCTCGCCCTTGGCGCTTTGTTTTCAGCTTCTTGCCGGTTTGAAATATGCGGCGATGTTATAGCGGGCGAGTACTGGGCTGACGCATAGTCGCCGCTTTTCCCGCCAGGGTGTTTTTCTCAACCTGTAGCTGGTGTGAGCGTTAGAATCACAAGCCGGTGTCGCAAATTGTAACCGACATTGTTTTGCCTCTTTTTGCCCACTACTTTCTGGCAGTTTATCGCAGGCTGAAATCCAGCGTGGCGGCGCCACGCGCATTCGCTTGGGAGGGGCTGAAGATGGTGAGCTATAAATGTCCACCTGTCGGCTGGCGGTCTGGCCGCGTCACTGATGTCGCTTTGGCGAACTCAGCGCCGATATACGCCCGACTTGAGCATTGGCTCGCGGCGCGAAGGCCCGTGGAAAGTTGGCTTGTGCGCCGGGTGGGTTTCGTCAACATTTCAATGTATAGTAAAATGACTAAGCGGCGCGAGAGGCAGGCCTCGCTTCGCCGTTTTACAGTGTCGGCGATGATGAGGATGCGGAAGTGATGCGGGGAAGCATGTGCTCAAACGGCGTATGTTGGAAGGTCGGGGCCGTCCTTGCCGCGCTCGTCATCCTTGTCGCCAGCATCCTTTATTTCGGGTCCGCGCGAATCGGGGCCTCGCGAGATGAAGCGTCGATTGGCGGTTTGGCCGACGGGCTTGCTTACGACGATAAGGTGCGCGACGCGACCCTGCGGACCATGAGCCGCGCGCGCGAAGACGTGCTGGCGAAAGCGGCGCCTCTTTCCGCAATGGCCGCGGCGCCGACAGAACATTGCGCCAAAGAGCCGGTAGTGCTTGCCGAAGCAATTCAGTTACTCGCCGCGCCTCGGGTTGGCGCAACGCCTCTGGCGCGATTGGAGATCGGCGCCGTGGTCTATCGATGTGGAACGGAAGAACGCTGGCGCCTTGTGATGTATCCGCGTAAAGGCGAGAAGGGCGACTGCGCCACGCATGGGCGGAGCTATAAGTGCCCTTATGGCTGGGTGTTCGGAGAGTTTCGCACGAAGTCGGGCAGCTAAGCGCTGGGGCGCGCCGGTAAATCTTCGGTCCTTTGCGGAGGCGCTCTTGGCGCCGCAGGGCTGTGGAGCGCGGCGCCAAGAGCGCGCCTCGCGAAAGACCGGTCGGTTAACGCAGCGAAAATCTTGGCGCGCGCCCTGCATGCCGCTAGCTCGAAGGCGAAATTTGAGTTGGATGGCGAATGAGCGACTTGTCGAACGCCGCATCAATGCCGGCGGAAATTGAATACGCTTACCGCGCGCGCCCGCATTGGCTCGCTGAAAAAGTGCATTTCGGCGGATATATGACCGGCTACGCGCTGGCGAAACTGCTGGGGCCGCGCTGGACCTGCGCCGCGATGGGCGGCATGATGCGGAATGTCGGCCCGCTATTGGGGCTGCGCAAACGCGCCTACGGTAATTTTGACTTGGTTCGACCGAGCTACGATGATGCGATGCGCCGCCGGATCGTGCGCGGCGTCTTCGACAATTTCGCACGCACGGGTTTTGAGTACGCCTTCATCCCCTATCTCTCCCGCGTCGCCGTCGATTGGCGCGTTGAAGGTTTGGAGCATTATCTTGCGGCGCGCGAAGCCGCAGGCGGGCGGGTGATCATCGCTTCGGCGCATGTTGGCAACTGGGAGGCGGTGCGCGCTGTGGCCGCGCTGCACGGGCCGCCGCTGGGTCTGATTTATCGGGCTTTCAACAATAAGTTCGTTGATCAGCACATCTTTCGGAAGATGACGGAGACCGGATGGCCTGCATTCCGCAAGGGCGCGGCGGGCGGCCGGGCGTTGTTTAAGCATGTGCGCAATGGCGGCGGGGCCATGATTCTGGTGGATCAGCGTCTCGGCGGCGCCCCTATACTCGATTTCATGGGCCAGCCGGCGGAAACCTCGCTTGCGGCGGCGCAGATGGCCAAGACGTTGAAGGCGCCGTTGGTGCCGGCGGTCGCATTTCGAAATGAGGGCGGCTTCACCGTTCGGTTTGAAGCGCCGATCGCCCCGGCGCAGCCGGACGAGATGATGGCTGAAGTCAATCGGCGGGTTGAAGCCTGGGTCGATCATGCGCCGGAGCAGTGGCTTTGGATGCACCGGCGCTGGAAAGTTCGAGCAAGCGGTAGGGTTCGTAAGTTCGGCTCGCGTCATGCGAGCGACGCTTAGGGTGGGAACTCATAAATCTTGCCGAGCCGCCCGCCGGACGCCCTTCGGGCCCGTCAAACGCGCGTTTGACGGGCTGGCGACGCCCAGATTTATGAGGTCCCACCCTAGAAGTTGATCTGCTCCGCTGCGACGATGCGGCTTGGGCCGGGATGTTGGACGAAGACCGCGTAACCGCTCAGCTTCGGGTCGATGGTGATCGACAGGTCGTGCTCGCCGCCAGACCAGGCGCCGATGACGCGGAAATCACGGGCGACGTGATGGTAGACCAGTTTCGCGCCGGTATTTTCGCCAGCTCCGATCTTGAGCTCATGGGGGCCGTCAAAGCCAACGGCGACGATGTCCAGCGGCGCGTAGAAACGTACGCCCGCGCCGGCCTTCGTCGGCTTGATGGCGACCGACAGAGCATCGCCGGCGCGGACCAGTTTGATCGTCGCCAGATGGGCCTCCGCGGCTTGCCGCTCGATCGCCATCGATGTCGCTTCGCGGTGATTGCCGACCATGCCGACAGCGCCCTGGATAATCATCTGTGGCGTGTAAACGCGACGCGCCCCCAGCGACGCAGCGTATCTCACCTGGCGCTCGCCGAATTTTTTGGAGGCGAAGCGGTCTTTCCAGCCGAGATAGTCCCAGTAATCCACATGCATCGACAGCGCGATGACATCGGGTCGCTTCGCTAATTCGCCCAAGAGCGCATCCGCCGGCGGGCAGCTGCTGCATCCCTGGCTGGTGAAGAGTTCAACAACCACCTTGCGCGCAGTCGGTTCTTCGGCGACAGCGGCAAAGGCGCTGATGGCGAGCGTCGACAGCGCAACGCCAGCTCGCCTGATGATCTTGGTGAGAGTGGATGAACGCATGCGACTGCTCTCCTTATCCCGCTTGCTCAGGAAACAAGCTAACGCGGACATGTCCTCCGGATCTAATCAACGCGTGGTGAGCGAAACAGGCAGGGAGTTTCAAGAATGAGTTTAGCCGAGAGTGCGGCGCTGCGGCGATATTACGACGCATTGTCGCGCCGATTGCTCTGGCGTCGGTTGATCGGGGCCGGCGAAGGGGCGGAAAAACTGACGATGCATCGGCGGCTTGTGGATCCGGCGAACCCGTCCGCGGCGCCCTGTCCGCTGGTGCTTGAGCGTATCCTGGATCAAGCGCTCCCATGGCGGCGGTTGGGCGACGCATTTGACGGGCTGGATATCGGCTGCGGCTATGGCGGCGTCAGTCTTCGGCTGGCGGCTGCGAGAGGCGGGCGCTGGCTCGGGCTGACCCTTTCTCCGGTTCAAGCCGCTCATGCGACGCGCACGGCGCGGCGACGCGGATTGGCGAATCGGGCGCGGTATCTGGTGCGCAGCTATGACGCGCCTTTTGCGCCGCAAGAGCGGTTCGACGCCGCCTTCGCGATTGAGAGCTTGATCCACAGCCCGGATAAAGCGGCGACCTTGGCGAATATCGCCGCCGCGCTAAAGCCTGGCGCGACGCTCGCGATCATTGATGACGTCGCGCAGTTTGGCGACGCGGCGCAAGAAGCGGCGCTGCAGGGCGCGCGGGCGCAGTTTCAGGCCGGCTGGATGGCTCCGACAACGCCCGACGAAGCGGCGTGGGCGGCGGCCCTGGCGCGCGCAGGGTTGGTTGTGGAGCAGGTCCAGGATCTGACGGCGCTCTCGCGTCCACGGCCGGAGCCTGAATTGGCGCGCGCCGCCACGGCGATCCGCGCGCGACGCGCGCCCTTTTGGCGCCGGCGCGATCAGGAAGTTGTGAAACAGGGCGAAATCGGCGGGCTTGCGCTCGAGCGGCTCTACAATGCCGGCGCGATGCGCTATCTGCTCATGGTCGCCCGCAAGAGCTAGGCGGCGTTCAACTGGAGGCGAACATGGCTCGTATTCTTCGGCGCGGCGGCGCTATTCTCGGCCTGGCGGCGTTCGGGTTGCTCTCGGCGTGCGGCGGGCCGATCGACCCTAATCGACCGCCAAAATACGATTATGAGTTTGAGCCGGTGGACCAGGAAGGCGGCTTCAAAACGCCGAGCCGGGTTTAGCGGACCGACTCATTCTTAGGCGGGTCAGCGGCGCTCGGCCAGAAGCCGTCGCCTCGCAGACGAAAAATAACCCATTTTTCCCGGCCTAGTCGCCGCCGTCGCATTTTGCGCGGCGGGACTTGGGGAGGCCGTTCGATGGCGGCGGAAGTTGAGTATGTTGGCGCGGTAAAGCCGCCTTACGCCGATCGCGTGACTCAGATGCGCGCGGCCAGCCTGTTTGTCCGGGTGAAGAAGATCCTGCTCTTTACCTTCGTGGGCGCATTCCTCGGCGGCTTAATCTACGGCGCGGGTTTGCTGATCGAGATCAATTGGCTTCAGAAGGCGGGTTTTGGGTTGGCGGCGATCGTGTTCCTGATGGGGCTGTATCTTGGGTTGGCCGGCAAGGTCGCCTCTTGCCCCTACTGTGACGAGACGATTGGCGACGGTTCGACCGACGCGCTGGCCTTAAGCGACGAGCCCGAACAAACCGCCTGCCCTCACTGTCATGAGCTGCTGGTGGTGGAAAATGGGAAGGTGCGCGCGCTACGCCCGGAAGATGAGGCGTTTAGCGCCCCCTACAGCTTCGCGGCGGTGCGCGACGGCGTCTGGCCGAGCGAGTGCGTCACCTGCGGCGTGGCGCCGACTCGGTTTGAGGAGGCGAAGCTGCAGGAGGTCGAGTATGAGAAGTTGCTGATCGGCAAGATCTCAGTGCAGAGCGCGAAGGTGTCAAACATCCCTTACTGCGATCACCATGGCGGCGATGTGAGTCTGGAAGTGAAGGATAACATGTTGCGACTGCGCTTTCCGCGGCTGGAGATGGGCCGTCGATATTTGGCGGTGAATCGCGGCAAACGCGCGATTGCGGTTGATTAGGCGCGTCTCGGCCCCATTTCGGCGAAGTAGCCACTGAATGGGAGTCGTGAATGCCGCTAACTGTTTGTCCGAACTGCGCCGCCGCAATGTCCGAGGTGAGCCGCCGGGGCGTGTTTGTCGATATATGCCCAAGCTGCCGCGGTGTTTGGTTGGATGGCGGCGAGTTGGAGAAACTCTTGGCGACTGCGGATGCAGGCGCGCCCGAGGCGCCGGCTGAGCCGCGCTATACCTCGCGCGACGACTACCGACGCGCGCACCGCGATGATGATCGCCGCCGCCGGTACGATGATGACGATGATGATGATCGTCGGCGCAAAGGGCGGCGCGAGGGCGGCATTTTCGAAATGTTTGGCGATTTGTTCGACTAATCAGGCTCGACGTTTGGTTGTTGACGCCGGCCCTGAGCGTCCTTCGCGTCTATGTTGCATGAAGGCGCGCATGAGAGGGGCGGATGATGACAAAAAAGCCGAAGCCCGAAAAACAGGGCGCGACGGCGCCGCGCCAACGCAGAGTGCTGGTGCAGGCGCGTGAGCGCGTCCTGGATGGTTTCTTGAAAGTCGACTCGGTGACCGTGCGAAGTGAGCGGTTTGATGGTGAGTTGGCGGCGCCCAATCGCTTGTTGATCTTGGAGCGAGGGGACAGCGCGGCGGCCCTGGTGCATGATCTTGATCGCGACGTGATCGTGCTGGCTGAGCAGTTTCGCTTTGCAACCCATGAAAAAGGCCCCGGTTGGTTGCTGGAGCCGCCGGCGGGCGGGCTTGCCGAGGGGGAAGATCCTGCGGACTGCATCCGCCGCGAAATTATGGAAGAAATCGGTTACCGCGCACAGGATCTAGCGCCGGTCGGCTGCGTCTACGCATCCCCAGGCGGCTCGTCCGAGCGGTTTTTCCTTTTTTACGCGCCTGTGCGGCAGGCGGATTTCGTTGATCCGGCTGCTGATGGGCTTGAAGGCGAAAGTGAGAATATCCGGCGGTGCGAGCTGCGGCCTGCGGAGCTGTTCAAGATGCTTGATGCGGGCGCTCTGCAGGACGCGAAGCTGGTTATCCTGGCGCAATGGCTTCGCCTAAAGACGGCCGCCGCTGGCGCAAAACCTAAAGGCGCGGCGCGTAAGCGAAGGAAAGACGGCGCGAAAAAGAAGGGCTGAACAGCTGCTCCCGTCACTTTCGACCGCTACGCCGCCCCAGTGCGGAGCGTTTAGTCTCGTTGGAGATAGCGTATGTACCACGCTGCGATTTCCTCGATCGATACGATCCCATCTCCGTCCCGATCAATGTCGGTAAAGTTCGCTTTGCCGGTTTTATCGAACTCGCGTTGGGTGAGGGCGCCGTCGCCGTCCGCGTCATAGGAGGCGAGGACGAAATGCGCGTAAGATGCGCCTGGGCGATAAGCCTCGTCCGTCACATCCGCTTGCGCGCCGCCGATTCCGACCGATAGCGTCGCTATGGCGGCGGCCACGAACCCCTTCACTGCGTCACATACCATTGTTGGCCTCTCGCTCCGGGCTTGTTTGCTCCGGCAGTAGTCGCGCCCCCGCGCCGATCTCGCGGTTCGGAATCGAATCGAGTTGCGTGTGATCGACCTGTGCACGCTCGCATAAAGTGTGGCGCTGGAGAAGGGGGGAATCGGCTCGCGTCGCTTCAGCCTCGATCTGCGGCGTCTTTCATGCGCGCGCCGGCGGCGGCGGATCGTTTTCGCTGGCTTGCCGCTGCGGTGTATTGACGCAATTTTGCAGCGGGTTGGCGGCGAATGATTCTTGCGCGAAGGTTTTGATCGCTCCGGCCCTGTCCCGAGCAACAAACTCACCGCTGAATCCAAGCGCGGCGTGTGAAAGTTTTCCTAGCGTTAAAATGAACGCAAATGGCCCGTTGACCCGGCTGAAAGCGGCTTCAAGACCACCTTCACGCGCCGCTTTGGCTCGAATAACAGTGCAACCATTCGTTGATATAGTGGCTCCGGACGAAGGACTGACCAGGTATCGACGGCGGAAAAATCGGACAGACGGAGGCGCAATTGAAGGATTTGGGCGTAAGCGGCGGCGGCGCGAGCCAGAGCCCAGAAGAGGCGCAGGAATGGCGCGATGCGATCGCCTCGGCCATCGCGTTTGAGGGAACCGCACATGCTGATGCGCTTTTGAGCGCGGCGGTCGAAACAGCGCGGCGTCACGGGGCGCACCTGCCATTTGCAGCGAACACAGCTTACATCAACACAATTGCGCCTGAGAGCCAGGAGCCTCATCCGGGCGACCGAGAGATCGAGCATCGGCTGCGGTCGGCGATCCGTTGGAATGCGGCGATGATCGTGCTGCGCGCCAATAAAGAGAGCTCGGAACTCGGCGGCCACATCGCGAGCTTCCAGTCAGCCGCAACGCTCTATGATACCGGCTTTATGCATTTTTGGCGCGGTCAGGAGGATCCTTCCGGCGGCGATTTGATTTATGTTCAGGGGCATTCCTCGCCAGGCATCTATGCGCGCGCCTTCTTGGAAGGACGGCTCAGCCAGGAGCTGCTCGATAATTTCCGTCAGGAAGTGGATGGCGCGGGCATCTCATCCTACCCACACCCGTGGCTGATGCCGGATTTCTGGCAGTTCCCAACCGTTTCGATGGGCTTGGGGCCGCTGATGGCGATCTATCAGGCGCGCTTCCTGAAATATCTCGACAATCGCAGTCTCGCGAAAACGGCGGACCGAAAGGTTTGGGCGTTTATGGGCGACGGCGAGATGGACGAGCCTGAAAGCCTGGGGGCGATCTCCCTGGCGGGGCGGGAGCATCTCGATAACCTAATTTTTGTCATCAACTGTAACCTGCAGCGACTGGACGGGCCGGTGCGCGGCAACGGTAAGATTGTCCAAGAACTTGAGGGCGACTTCCGCGGCTCTGGCTGGAATGTTGTTAAATGCCTTTGGGGCACGGGCTGGGATGATCTGCTGGCGCGGGATGTTTCGGGCAAGCTGCGGCAGCTGATGGAAGAGTGCGTCGACGGCGAGTACCAAAACTTCAAGTCCAAAGATGGCGACTATATTCGCAAGCACTTCTTTGGCCGCTATCCAGAAACAGCCGCGTTGATCGACGGTTGGACGGATGACGATATCTGGAAGCTGACCCGGGGCGGTCACGATCCGCGCAAAGTATTCGCCGCTTACCATGCGGCGACAACGCACAAAGGTCAGCCGACGGTCATTCTGGCTAAGACCGTCAAAGGGTATGGCATGGGCGCGGCGGGTGAAGCGCAGAACATCACCCACCAGCAAAAGAAGATGGGGTTCGACGATCTCAAATCGTTCCGGGATCGCTTTAAGCTCAACCTGACGGATGCGCAGGTCGAGAACCTCGAATACATCACCTTTGCGGAAGACAGCGAGGAGATGCAGTACTACCGCAAACAGCGCGAATCGCTGGGCGGTTATTTGCCGGCGCGCCGCGCCAAGTCGACCTCGCTGACCGTGCCGACGCTCGACAAGTTCGCAGCGCAGCTCAGCGACACCGGCGACCGCGAAATCTCGACAACGATGGCGTTCGTGCGCGTGCTCAACACCCTGCTGCGGGACAAGGAGCTGGGCAAACGCATCGTTCCAATCGTGCCGGATGAAAGCCGCACCTTCGGGATGGAGGGGATGTTCCGCCAGTTCGGCATCTACAGCCAGGTCGGCCAGCTCTACACGCCGCAGGACAGCGATCAGCTGATGTTCTACAAAGAGAGCGCGACCGGCCAGATGCTGCAAGAAGGCATCAACGAAGCGGGCGCGATGTCTTCATGGATCTCGGCGGCGACATCCTACTCGACCTCCGACACGCCGATGATCCCCTTCTACATCTACTATTCGATGTTTGGGTTCCAGCGAATCGGCGATCTGGCCTGGGCCGCCGGCGATCTACGCGCCCGCGGCTTCCTGATCGGCGGCACGTCCGGGCGGACGACGCTGAACGGCGAAGGTCTGCAGCATGAGGATGGCCATAGCCATCTGATTTCGGCGACGATCCCGAACTGCATCTCCTACGATCCGACTTTTGCTTATGAGGTCGCGGTGATCGTGCAGGACGGCCTCAAGCGGATGTTCGAGGATCAAGAAGACGTCTTCTATTACCTGACGACGCTCAACGAGAATTACCAACATCCGGCGATGCCGGAGGGCGCGGAGGAAGGCATTCGCAAGGGCGCTTACCTGCTGCGGGCGAGCGATAAGTCGAGCGGCCATCATTTGCAGCTTATGGGCTCGGGCGCGATGCTGAATGAGGCGTTGGCCGCCGCTGAGATGCTTGAGGCGGATTACGGCTGCCGCGTGGATGTGTGGAGCGTCACAAGCTTCACCGAACTGCGCCGCGAGGCGATGGATTGCGAGCGTTGGAACATGCTCCATCCGCTGGAGGACCAAAAGACGCCCTATATCACCGCGAAATTGGCGGAGCGGGGCGATGGTCCTGTCATCGCGACAACCGACTATATGAAGCTGTTCGCCGATCAGATCCGGCCATATATTCCAGCCCGCTACCGTGTGCTCGGTACGGACGGGTTTGGCCGCTCAGACTATCGCAAAAAGCTTCGCTCGCATTTCGAGGTGGATCGCAACTTCACCACGATCGCGGCGCTCAAAGCGCTGGCGGACGAAAATAAACTGCCGTCGAAAACCGTCCAAGAGGCGATCGAGGCTCTGAACATCAATCCGGAAAAAACCAACCCGGCGCGCGCCTGAGGTTGAGACGCGCACGGAGGAGCAATTTCTATGTCTTTGATTGAAGTGAAAGTCCCGGATATTGGCGATTTCGACGAAGTGCCGGTCATCGAGCTGCATGTTGCAGTCGGCGATGCGGTGTCGGCCGAAGATCCGCTGATCACGCTCGAAAGCGATAAGGCGACGATGGACGTGCCGGCGCCGGAAGGCGGCGTCGTGAAGGAGATTAAGATCGCGCTGGGCGACAAGGTCGGCGAAGGCGCTGTGATCCTGATGCTGGAAGCCGGCGCCGAAGCGGCGGCGGGCGACGGCGCGGCGACGGGCGGCGGCGCCAGCGGCAAAGGCGCGCTGGTGAATGTGACCGTGCCGGATATCGGCGATTTCTCCGATGTGCCGGTCATTGAGCTGCATGTCGGCGTGGGCGATACGGTATCGGCCGAGGACCCGCTGGTCACGCTCGAAAGCGACAAGGCGACAATGGACGTGCCGTCGCCTGCGGATGGGGTGGTGCAGGAGCTGAAGGTCGCGGTCGGCGACAAGGTCAGCGAAGGCGCGCTGGTTTTGGTGCTGAGCAGCGCTGAGGGCGGGGCGGCGGAAGCTGCGAATGTGGCGGCGAACGCGGCTGCGCCTGCGGCGGCGGCGGCTGCGAGCGCCGCGCCTGCGGCTTCGGGCGGTTCTGGACTGCCGAAACCGGCTTTGGCCGATTTTGGCGGCGCGCACGCCAGCCCATCAGTTCGCCGGCTGGCGCGCGAGCTTGACGTCGATCTGACCAAGCTGAAGGGGACGGGCGAAAAAGGGCGCATCACCAAAGACGATCTGAAAAAGGCGCTCGGCGGCGGCGCTGGCGGGGTTTCCGGCGGTATGGGCATCCCACCGATCCCCGCTGTCGATTTCAGCCAGTTCGGCGAGACCGAAACCGTGGCGATGAGTCGGATCAAGAAGATCTCCGGCCCGGCGCTGCATCGCTCCTGGCTCAACATCCCGCATGTCACCCATCATGAAGAGGCCGACATCACGGATGTCGACATCTTCCGCAAGGATCTGGACGCCAAAGCCAAGGAGCAAGGCTATCGCGTGACGTTGCTGGCGTTCCTGATCAAGGCCAGCTGCAAGGCGTTGGCGGAGCATTGGGAAGTGAACAGCTCCATCGCGCCATCGGGCGACGCGCTGATCAAGAAGGGCTACTACAATATCGGCTTCGCGGCGGACACGCCGAACGGCCTGGTGGTGCCAGTGATCAAAAACGCTGACGAAAAAGGCGTGATCGACATCTCCAAAGAGTTGGGCGAGCTCAGCAAAAAAGCGCGGGATGGCAAGCTTTCTCCGAAAGAAATGCAGGGCGCGAGCTTCACCATTTCGTCGCTCGGCGGCATTGGCGGCACCGCCTTCACCCCGATCGTGAATGCGCCGGAAGTCGCTATTCTGGGCGTCACCCGCTCGAAGATGGCGCCGGTCTGGGACGGCAAGCAGTTCATTCCACGCAATATGCTGCCGATGTCGCTGTCCTATGACCATCGCGCAATCGATGGCGCCTTGGCCGCGCGTTTCTGCGCGACGCTGAAGGTCCTGCTCGGCGATGTGCGCCGGCTGCTGCTGTAGGAGTTTGCGATGGCTGACGCCAAGGCAGTTAATCTTGCGGAGAAGCTGACGCGTTTTAGCGAGCATTGGTCGCCGAAGATCGTCGCCGACTACAACGGCGATGAAGTGATGGTGGTGAAGCTTCAGGGCGCGTTCCCGTTTCACCATCATGACGATACGGACGACTTCTTCCTCGTGCTGAAAGGGCGGATCCGGATTGAATTGAAAGACGATGCGGGAGTGATTTCCGGCGTCGAACTTGGCGAAGGCGAACTGTTCGTAGTGCCGAAAGGCGTTGTGCATCGGCCGGTGGCGGATGAGGAGGCGCATGTCCTCCTCATCGAGCCCAAAGGGGAGCCGAATTCCGGCGATCCGGACACCGCTGCGGTCAAAGTCAGAATTTAGAACGCCGGCGCGCTCGGCGAGGGAGCAAGGGATGGCCCTGAAAGAAATCCACGTTCCGGACATCGGCGATTTTTCCGACGTTCCGGTGATTGAACTCCATGTCAAACCCGGCGACGCCGTAGCGGTTGACGATCCGATCGCGACGCTGGAGAGCGACAAGGCGACGATGGACGTGCCGGCGCCGGAGGCTGGCGTCGTGAAGGACGTCAAGGTCGCGGTCGGGGACAAGGTCAGCGAAGGCGCTTTGCTGATCACCATCGAAGCGGCGGGCGAAGCCGCGGAGGGGGTCGCCAGTCGGCCATCCGCAGACTCCGTTGCAGGCGGCGCGCGCGCAGAGGGCGATATTCACGCTGACTTGGTCGTGCTCGGCGCCGGCCCTGGCGGATATTCCGCGGCGTTCCGCGCGGCGGATCTGGGCCAAAAGGTGGTGCTGATTGAGCGTTGGCCGACGCTTGGCGGCGTGTGCTTGAATGTTGGCTGTATTCCGTCAAAAGCGCTGCTCCATGCGGCGAAGGTCATGTCCGAAGCCGAAGAAATGGGCGCGCATGGAATCAGCTTCGCGAAGCCCGAGGTCGATATCGACAAGCTGCGCAGTTGGAAGGACGGCGTTGTCGGCAAGCTGACCGGTGGGCTGAACGGTCTGGCGAAGGGCCGCAAAGTGACAGTCGTTCGCGGCGTCGGCGCGTTTTCGGGCCGCAATATGATTACGGTTTCCGGCGAGGAGGGCGAGAAGACCGTCACCTTTGAGAAGTGCGTGATCGCCGCTGGTTCCGAGCCGGTGCATCTCCCGTTCATGCCATGGGACGACCCGCGGGTGGTGGACAGCACCGGCGCGCTGGAGCTGCGCTCGGTTCCGAAACGAATGCTGGTCGTCGGCGGCGGCATCATCGGCTTGGAGATGGCCACGGTCTATGCGGCGCTCGGCGCGCAGATCACTGTGGTTGAGCTGATGAGCGGCCTGATGGCTGGCGCGGATCCGGATGTGGTTAAGCCGTGGCAGAAGCGGATGGCGCCGAAGTTCGAAAACATCTTCCTTGAGACCAAGGTGACCGGCGCCGAGGCGACGGACGCTGGCGTTAAGGTGATGTTCGAAGGCGCCAAAGCGCCGGCGGAGGATGTGTTCGATCTGGTCCTGGTCTCCGTCGGTCGCGTGCCGAATGGCGGCAAGATCAACGCCGAAGCTGCGGGCGTCGATGTGGATGAGCGCGGCTTTATCGCGGTCGACAAGCAGATGCGGACCAATGTGCCGCATATCTTTGCGATCGGCGATATCGTTGGTCAGCCGATGCTCGCCCACAAGGCGGTGCATGAAGGCAAGACCGCAGCTGAGGTGGCCGCCGGCCATAAGTCGGCGTTCGACGCGAAGGTCATCCCATCGGTCGCTTATACGGACCCGGAGGTTGCTTGGGTTGGTCTGACGGAAACCGAAGCGAAGGCGAAGGATGTTAAGATCGCCAAGGGCGTCTTCCCATGGGCGGCGTCTGGTCGGGCGCTGGCGAATGATCGATCCGAGGGCTTCACGAAAGTGATCTTCGATCCGGAGACCAAGCGCATCCTTGGATGTGCGATTGTCGGTCCAAGCGCGGGCGATTTGATCGCCGAGGCGGCGCTCGCGATCGAGATGGGCGCCGATGCGGAGGATATCGAGTTGACCATTCACCCGCACCCGACCTTGTCGGAGACGGTTGCAATGGCGGCTGAGATGTTTACGGGCCACATTACGGACCTGATGCCGCCCAAAAAGTAGGCCCATGCTGACGTCGCGGCCTGACCGATCCGCCATGATCGGTCAGGATCGGGGCGACTGGCGCGACGGGAGACTGGTATGGCTTGGGGCGCAGGGCGACGTGCATTGCTGGCCGCTGCGATCATCGTGGCGGCGGTCGGCGGCGCGAGGGCGGAGCACGCGGATAGCGGCGGGCCGCTGGTGGGCCATACGATTATTATGGCGGACGGATTTGGCGGCGTGGCGATAGAATATATGGCCGCGAAAGGGAAGGCGCATTTCTGGTATCGAGGGGAAGCGAAGCCGATCAAGGGGTATTGGCGCGTAGATCCTGGCGGCGCCGTCTGTTTCTCCTACCCCGACTACACCTTTGATTATGCGCCTAATATTAAGCCGGGTGAGTGGTTTTGCCTGTCGCGCCCGCTTTATTTCGAACGTGTTATCGCCAAACGCCCTGGAGATGTGTTTGGGCTGACCCGCGGCGTTGCGCCATTTACGCTGTCGAAGGGCCAGTATTTTGGAAGTTTTGAAGCGATCCAGCGCGCCGTGGGCATGAGGCGTTAGATGGCGCTGCGCCCGTTTTTCATTCGAAAATATGGTCTGCCGGCGCCGTGCTTTGTCGGTCCGGAAAAGTCCAAGAACGCGCCCGCGTTCAATGATGGCGCCTGGTTCTGGATGGCGCCTGGTTTTGCATGACAAAGGCGTGGATTGAGGGAGGAGCAGCGGAATGGCGATACGTTTGCTGATGGTGCTGGCCATTGTTGTCGCGGGCGGCGCCGGAGTTTCCGCGCAGCATGCGGAGCGTGGCGGCCCGCCGCTTGGCGAGCATACTTTCCTCTCCTTCGACGGGACGCATGGGGTGCAGATCGAATTTCTCGATTCAAAAGGGCGCGCCTATCTCTGGTATCCGGGCGAAGAGCGGATCGTGCCGGGGCGCTGGTGGCTGAAAGGCGCGTTTCAGATCTGTTTTAATTATCCTACATACGTATTCAAGGCGACGCCGACGGAGCCGGCAGGCGTGGATATTTGTATGAGTTTGAGTGACTATTATGAAACCACTATCTCTAAACGCGCAGACGATGTTTTTGACTTGCGGAGCGGTCGGGCGCCTTTTGTCCTAAGTCCGAAGGACTATTTCGGAAGCTTTGGCGCTGTGCTTGCTGCGCGCAAGGCCGGACGGTAGCCGGCGTTCGTGCGCCATCGCTTCGCGCAGCCGCTGGTTTCGCCACTGCGTCAACGCCGCTCGGCGGCCGAATTTCAGCGATAACGCCGCACTGTCAAAAATCTTTCGCGTAAGTAAGGGTAAGAAGGCGGCGATCGTGCGTGAAGGAGGCCTCTGATGGGCGGCGAACCGACTGAAGAAAGCTGGTTGGATGCAGAGCTGGCGGACAGCTTTGACGAAGAATATGAGCTGGAGCTTGAGGATGATCTGATCCCCGCCGCGCTCCGCGACGTCAAATCGCGGCGGACGAAATCCGCTATTCAACGCAAAATCTATTTCCGTGAGCTGTTTCGTCTGCAGGCCGAGCTGGTGAAAATGCAGGATTGGGTGCAGGCTACGGGCTACAAGCTGGTTGTGCTGTTCGAGGGGCGCGATAGCGCGGGTAAGGGCGGTGTGATCAAGCGGATCACACAGCGGCTGAACCCTCGGGTGTGCCGGGTTGTCGCGCTGCCGGCGCCGACCGATCGGCAAAAAACGCAGTGGTACTTCCAGCGCTATGTTGAGCATTTGCCGGCGGCGGGGGAGATGGTTCTGTTCGATCGCTCCTGGTACAATCGCGCCGGGGTGGAGCGGGTGATGGGCTTCGCGACGCCGACCCAGGTTGAAGCCTTCTTCAATGACGTGCCTGAGTTTGAGCGGATGATTGCGCGCTCGGGCGTCAAGCTGGTGAAATACTGGTTCTCAATTACGGACGAGGAGCAGCAGCTCCGGTTCTTGATGCGGATCCATGATCCAATGAAGCAGTGGAAGCTGAGCCCGATGGATCTGCAGTCTCGAATCCGGTGGGAAGACTACACCAAAGCGAAAGAGGACATGTTCGCGCGGACGAACATCTCTGAGGCGCCGTGGTATGTGGTTGAAGGAAATGACAAAAAGCGCGCGCGGCTGAACTGCATTGATCACTTGCTGCGGCAGGTGCCTTACAACGAGGTGCCGCATGAGGAGGTCGTGCTGCCGGATCGCCGGTACAATGAAGACTATGAGCGGTCCGACCTGCCGAAGGAATTGTACGTCGAAGAAAAGTACTGACCCCTCTTTGCGCCTTTGCGCCAAAGGGTTGGGCGGCGTTAGAGCGCCGCCCAATGTCCGGTTAGGAGCACATAGACGAAAATCGCTCCGTTTGCGATTGCGTGCGCGATGATGGCGTTGGAGAGCCGGCCGCTGCGATACATCGCCAAGGCGAACAGCGCGCCCGCGAGCGCCCCCTCCCACCAGCGGCTGTGAAGCGCGCCAAAAAGGGCCGAGGTGATCAGGAAAGCGCGCCAGGAGAACGTCGCCTCAGGCGCGCCATCCAGCGAGCCATGGGCGATGATCCTGTGCAGGTAGCCGCGAAAAGCGAGTTCCTCAACCAACGGCACCAGCAGGACGAAACCTACGGCGCGAGCAAGCAACCACAGCACTTCGTCAAACGCGGGGCCATCCTTGAGCCAGGCCAGCAGCTTCGTCGTGTTCTCGGACGTCTCGGTCGGCGCCACCCAAACCCAAAACAAGGCGACGGCAAGGCCGGCGACAATTGCATCGGTCGAAATCCGCCAATCCATCTGACGGTAGATTGAGACAAAGAAGCTGACTGCGATAAGCATCGCAGCGACGCGGACGAAGTAGAGCCTCTCAGGCAGGTCAAACGCCATGGTCAGCGCAACGCCGCTGAGCAGGAAGACCAAAAAGGGCAGCAGCATCGCGTCGGCAAGCCGAACGCGTTCCGCTTGCGCCGGCGTCGCCTCCGGACGCCGAGCCGGCGCTTCGCCATCCCGTCGGAAGAACGGCATCCTTAGCGCGATCAGCGAAAGCGTCAGGGAAACGACCAGGAACAGCGCCAAACCGGCGAAGGAATGAAAGCCGCCGGCTGCGAGCGGCCCGGAAATCTCCGAGCCGACAAGGACGAGCGCCGCGATGCGAAAGGAGTTGCTCAGCCAGATAACGACAACGCCGATCGGCGCGAGCAACAAAAAATGTGGGAAACGCAGCTCTGCGCGAAACACGTAGCCGAAGAACGCCAGAAAGCTCAGGACGAGGGCGACGCCTTCATAGCCGGAACATTGCTGGGCGATCAGCACTTTGAAGTCGCCGGCGCCGATCATGCGCGCGGCTGGATCATAGACAACGTCGCTGGTCGCTGCATTGAGCAGAAGCCGCGACAGGGTGAGCGTGGCGTCCGAAAGCGGCCGCCAATAGTCCTGCGCGACAGTTCCAAGCACGATCGCGGTCAATGCAGTTGCCGCGGCTGCGATGAGCAGGGGCGTTTCGGCGCGGATGAAGGCGATCCAAGCGGACAATGGCGCGATCAGTCGCGCAAAGCTGACGCCCGCCAACAAAGAGGCGGCAAGCAGCCCCGCCAAAATGGCGTCATGCGAAACCTTCAGGCCGCCAATCTGCGTGACGGTGAGAATTGCGGCAAAGCTGGCGAAACCGACGAAATGCCCGATGGCGGGCAGCGCCCCGCGTCGGTCTCGCTCTGCGCCTTGAAGCAATGGCTGCAGCGCGCCAGGGCGCGCCAAGCCCACGCCCAGCAGGGCGCCGGCCATAATCATCGAGAGCGGCAGAGCATTCGCCAGAGTCATCAGCACGCGCGCCGACAGTCCTGCTGCGCCGAACACGAAGTCCAGCGAGAAAAACAGGCTCAACAAGAGGAGCTCGCCGGCCGCCAGCAGGACGAGGCTCGCAAACCGCGTCCGTGGCGCCCATTGCGTGGCGCGTGTTGTGCTGATCCCCGTCGAGCGGGGGGGAAACTGATCGCTCGCCGCCATGCTTGATTACTTTTTGAACCGCTCGCGGATCATTCCAATTGCGACGATCGTGGCCGCAACGGCTGCGACGGCGGCGACGGCATTGATCTCAGGCGCGGACACTGGATCATTGTGGCGGTCCATGAACTGCTCGAACCAGCGGTCGAAGCCGCCCATTGCGTCCAGTTTCCAGCCAGACAGTGCTTCAAAAAACGACATGTTGGTCCCCATTATGTGCGTTAGGCGTGACATAGACGTGTTGAACGACATCACTGCAGTAACTGGGCCAAATTGAGCGGCAGAGCTCAACCTAATCGTCGCGGGTTAAGTTTTTGCCCGACCTCGGGCGCTTCCGCCTGTGGTTGGATTGCATCGGAAAATTTAATCCTTCGCGCTTGGCGGATTCTTGAGTTTCGCTATCGTGTTTGACGCGAATCTCCGCTTCCTCGGAGCCGGCGTTTGGGCGCTATGAAACCTTTGCCTCGTCGGGATGCGCCCTGACCGCCGGCGCTGCACCGCGGCGCAGCGTGAAGAAGCTTTTTGCGCGCGTCTGCTCGGCTCTTCTTCTATTGTGGGCCGCCCGAGAATGCCGGCACAGTTCATCGGTCAGGGGAGCGCCCGCTGACAGGTTCGCGCGCAGTAGAGCATGCGCAGGGCTTTCGGGGGAATATATCCCTGACCTGCCCGCTCTGCAGCGGCGGGCAGAAAGACTTATGGAGGGCGTTGGGGGCTCGCGCCGAGGCCGCGCGGACCGGCGGCGCAAACGCCAACAGCTTAGAAAAACACCTCGCGCAGATAGCGTGTGCCGCCCGTGAGATAGGCGTCATATGGAATAGCGCCATCATCGCGCAGGCGAACCAGGCGCACCCGGGCGATACGGGTCGGGGCCGAGCCGATCACAACCGCGAAATAGCCGCTGGTCGATAGAAAAACCCGAGTGTCGGCGAATCTGCGGCTATAGCGACGCGCCGATGCGCGAGCGTCGGCTTCATAAGCATGGCTGGAGACCTGGATCCAGCGGGAGCCGTAGCGTTTGACGTCAAATTCTTGCGCAGACGCCGCGTCGGGCGCAGCGGCCAGCATAAAGAGCGCTAGCAACGATCCGAAAAGTGTTTTGAACATTGTCCCCTCCTAAAGGTTCTTTGTTGAGTTGCGCCATTTTGGAGCATGCTCGGCGTGTATGGCGCCAGCGCGTGCGACATGTGGCGGTTTTGGGCCCAACTCGCCGGGCGATGGTCAGCGTCGGCGGCCGAAATGAAGATAGACGATGTCCGAAATGGCGGAGCCGGAGAGCGTGTCGACCCAAGAGATTGTTTCGCCATCGACTTCAGGGCGCCGGCAATGCGCCGCAGTGTCGTCTGAATAGTAGAAACAGACCTCGCCGTCACGCAGCTCATAGGAGCCGGAGCGGATGGACCCGCCAGTGCTGGAGAATGTGAAGCTGCCGTCGCGCTGGAGATCGGCGTACCAGATTTCCCGGTCCTTTTTTGTGCGGCCGACAACGAAGGCGCCGCGCCAGCGGCGAATGGTTGAGCGGTAAGAAGATTGATCCGGATAGACGCCGAGGGGCAGCAACAGGATCAGCTGGGAGCTGATCTTGCTGTCGCCTTCGGTGCGCCAGTGCAGCCCCTGGCCGGCGGATGAAATAACCTTGCAGGCGCTTGCGCCGTCGTCGAACTCGAAACAAAGCGTCTGATTGTCCGCGCGTCGCCACCGTGCGGATGCGCGTTTGCCGCTTACGAACAAATAGGCTGCTTCGCCGTCCCGATAGAGGCTCGCCCCCCAAACGCCGCCGCTATCGGTCACCCCGACAATCGTGTTGCCGATCAAATCGTCAACGGTCGCCGCGGTGGCGATCGATTGCGCGGAAGCCTGGCTTTGGGCAAGCGCGCCCAAAGTTAAGCTCAAGCACAAAATTGCAGAACGAAAAAGCATGGGCCCACCTCAATTAGATTCGATGGCCTCAATATTCAAAAGTTGTTTCAACAGAGCAAGAGTGATTGGCGATCATGTTCTGAGAAGCTGGTGCGGCGGCGGTTCGCTGGGGCGCCGCGGATAGGGCGGCGTTCGGCCGTTGACAATTCATAGCGGCGTCCCAACTCCACCGGTCATCTTCGCGACGCGACGCGACGCGACACGACGCGACGAGACGCGATGCGCCGCGCCGCGCGGCGACGGGCGGCCGCCGCCCCTGAGCGTCAGATCGCCCGCTGCGCGGCGCCTCATGCGCCAGCATGCCGCGGCCCTATTTGACTCAGATCAAATACGGTTTTGACGCGCGTCAACGTCCCTCCATCCGTGTTGCCCTAGTTTCGGCAAGCCGTTTGGCTTCAAATAATATTCATGAAATGGAGGGCGAGGATGCGTGCCTTCGAGTTGTCCATACTGGGCATTTGCTTTTTTGCGGCATTGATAGCCGCCGGGAGGGCGCATGATGATGTATTCGCCATCCACTGTCTAATAGCGGCTGCTGCAGCTGCTTTCTTCTTCTATCGCCGTATGGACGCGTCGGAGCGGATTGACTATTCCGCCACCGGCTACGCCGATGGGGTGGTGCGCGCCGGCGTGATCGCGACGGTGTTCTGGGGCGTCATCGGCTTCGCCGCCGGCGTTTACATCGCGCTGCAGCTGGCGTTTCCGGTGCTGAACCTGGATCTGCCCTGGACGACTTTCGGTCGGCTGCGTCCATTGCACACCTCTGCAGTGATCTTCGCTTTCGGCGGCAACGCGCTGATCTGCACCTCGTTCTATGTCGTGCAGCGGACAACGGGCGCGCGGCTGATCTCAAATGACGCGGCATGGTTCGTGTTCTGGGGGTACCAGCTGTTCATCGTTCTGGCGGCGACGGGCTACGTGCTCGGCGGCACCCAGGGGCGCGAGTATGCGGAGCCGGAATGGTACGTTGATCTGTGGCTGACGGTCGTCTGGGTCGTTTACCTGGTGGTCTTCGGCGGTACGATCCTGAGGCGGAAGGAGCCGCATATCTATGTGGCCAACTGGTTCTATCTGAGCTTCATCCTGACCATTGCGATGCTGCATATCGTCAACAACCTGACGATGCCGGTGTCATTCCTTGGCTCGAAAAGCTACTCAGCCTTCGCCGGGGTCCAGGATGCGTTGACGCAATGGTGGTACGGCCACAACGCCGTTGGCTTCTTCCTGACCGCCGGCTTCCTTGGCATGATGTACTATTTCGTGCCCAAGCAGGCTGAGCGGCCGGTTTACAGCTACAAACTGTCGATCATCCACTTCTGGTCGCTGATTTTCCTCTACATCTGGGCTGGCCCACACCACCTTCACTACACCGCTCTGCCTGACTGGGCGCAGACGCTGGGCATGGTGTTCTCGGTGATGCTCTGGATGCCGAGCTGGGGCGGCATGATCAACGGTCTGATGACCCTGTCGGGCGCATGGGACAAAATCCGGACGGACCCGGTTATCAAAACCATGGTTGTTGCGGTCGGCTTCTACGGCATGAGCACCTTCGAAGGTCCGCTGATGTCCATTAAAGACGTCAACTCGCTGAGCCACTACACCAACTGGACGATCGGTCACGTGCATTCCGGCGCTTTGGGCTGGGTTGGCATGATCAGCTTCGGCGCGATGTACTATCTCACCCCGCGCCTGTGGGGACGGGAGCGGCTGTACTCGCTGCGCTTGGTCAATGTTCACTTCTGGCTCGCGACGATCGGCATCGTTCTGTATGCGGCGTCGATGTGGGTGTCGGGCATTACGCAAGGCCTCATGTGGCGTGAAATGAGCCCGTTCGGCGTGCCTGTCTGGAGCTTTGCGGACAGCGTGGCGGCGATCTTCACCTATGATCTGATCCGTGCGGCCGGCGGCGGCATGTATCTGATCGGCGGCATCATCATGGCCTACAACCTATACCGGACCGTCCGCGGGGATGTTCGCGCGGAGGCGCCGATGCATGGCGCAACCAGCGACGCGCCGAGCTCGGTTGCGGCCGAATAAGGGAGGCGCGGCATGTCCTGGTTGAAAAAACACGAAAAGATCGAGCGTAACTTCACGCTGATGGCGGTCTTGGCGCTCTTGGTCGTCACCGTCGGCGGCATCGTCGAAATCGCGCCCCTGTTCTACCTGAAGAACACCATCGAGAAGGTGAAAGGGGTTCGCCCCTACTCACCGCTCGAGCTTTTGGGGCGCAACATCTACATCCGCGAAGGCTGCTACTCCTGCCACAGCCAGATGATCCGCCCGATGCGGGATGAGGTCGAACGCTATGGCCATTACAGCCTTGCGGCGGAGTCGATGTATGACCACCCGTTCCAATGGGGGTCGAAGCGGACGGGGCCGGACTTGGCGCGGGTCGGCGGTCTGTATGCGGATGAATGGCATCGAGACCATATGCGGGATCCGCGGTCGGTTGTGCCTGAGTCGATCATGCCCGCCTATCCGTTTCTGGAAAAGCGTGAGCTGAAATACAAAGATATCGCCGAACATCTGAAAGCTCAGGTCCGCGTCGGCGTGCCTTACACCGAGGAAATGATCAAGCTGGCGGTCGCTGACTTGGAGACGCAAGCCAATCCGGCTGAAGGCGATTTGGCTGGATTGCTGAAAAGGTATCCAAAAGCGCAAGCGCGGGTATTTGACGGCAAGCCGGGGCGGATCACCGAGTTGGATGCGATGATCGCCTACCTGCAAGTTCTCGGCACCATGGTCGATTTCAAAGACTATGACGCTAAGAAACACTTACGGTGAGGGGTGGGATGAGCACGTACGAAACATTGCGTCATTTCGCGGACACTTGGTTTTTACTCGCGATGACAATCTTCTTCGTCGGTGTCGTCCTCTATACGCTGCGGCCTGGAAGCCGCAGCACCCATGACGACATCGCCGATATTCCCTTTCGCAATGATGCGCCGGCCAAAGGGTTCGACGACCGGCCGTCGGAACAGCTGAAGGAGCGGGAAAATGGCTGATCCGAAAAAAGACGACGTTACGGGCGTCGAAACGACCGGCCATGAGTGGGACGGAATTCAAGAGCTGAACAATCCGCTCCCGAGCTGGTGGCTGTGGATCTTCTACGCAACCGTGGTCTGGAGCATCGGCTTCACAATCGCTTATCCGGCGTGGCCGATGCTCACCGAAGCGACGAAGGGCATGCTCGGCTATTCGAGCCGCGCCGAAGTCGCGAAAGAGATTGAGAAAGCCGAAGCCGCGTTGGCGACGACTCGCGCAAAGATCAAATCCTCATCGCTGGAAGAGATCCGCAAAAACACGGAGCTGTTCGACTTCGCCGTGGCGCGAGGCGGCGGCCTGTTCAAGCTGCATTGCTCGACCTGCCACGGCTCGAACGCCGCGGGCGCGAAGGGCTATCCCAGCCTGATTGACGATGACTGGATCTGGGGCGGTTCGCTGAAGGAGATTGCTTACACGATCTCTCACGGCATCCGGCAGACTGAGGAAGACGGCCTCCCGACGGAAAAAGCGCGCGCCTCGGCAATGCCGGCGTTCGGCGCTCAGGGCATTCTCAAGCGCGGCGAAGTGAAAGCCGTTGCGGAGTATGTGCTGAAGCTGTCGAAGCAGGATCATGATCCGAAGTTGGCGGCGGAAGGCGAGCCCATCTACGCCAAGCAGTGCGTACGCTGCCACGGTGCGGAAGGCAAAGGCGATCGCAGTCTGGGCGCGCCGAACCTGAGCGATCAGATTTGGCTTTATGGCGGCGATCGCAAGACCGTCTTCACGACCATCTATCACTCGCGCGCCGGCGCGATGCCGGCTTGGCTCGACAAGCTGGATGAGACCAGCGTCAAAGAGCTGACGATCTACGTTCATTCCTTGGGCGGGGGCGAGTAACGCCCTTTCCCGACCCGCGGCATATTCGCCGTGGTTTGACCCGCGTCAACGTCCCGCGAAGGTTGGGTCAGTAGCTTGACAATGGAAGAGCGCCTACGGGCGCTCTTTCGCACGATGAGTGGCGATAGCCGTCAGTAAGTTCTCAGCGTGCTTTTAGTCAGAACCAAGGAATGGTCGCGGCATGTCTACTGCTGATACTCCTCCAACGCTGTATAAGGCGCGCGAGCCGATATTTCCAAAATCGACGCATGGTTTCTACCGCAGCTTGAAGTGGTGGATCATGGCGGTAACGCTTTTGGTGTATTATTTAACGCCATGGATTAGGTGGGATCGCGGCCCGGATATGCCGAGCCAGGCGGTGCTTGTTGATCTGACAAGCCGTCGCTTCTTCTTTTTCTGGATTGAGATCTGGCCGCACGAATTTTATTACGTTGCCGGTTTGCTCATCATGGCTGGTATCGGCCTTTTCTTGTTTACGTCGGCGCTTGGTCGGGTTTGGTGCGGCTATGCCTGCCCCCAAACCGTCTGGGTCGACCTGTTTTACGCTGTCGAGCGGTGGGTCGACGGCGATCGGAACAATATGATTCGGCTCCACCGCGCGCCCTGGAGCCGCTCAAAAGTCGCGCGTCGGCTGCTGAAATGGAGCATCTGGTTCCTGATTGCGCTTGCGACCGGCGGGGCTTGGGTTTTCTACTTCGCAGACGCGCCCACATTGGCGATCGAACTCTTCACCGGCCAAGCGGCGTATCTGACCTACTTCTGCGTGTTGGCGCTAACGGCGAGCACTTTTGTGCTCGGCGGTTTTATGCGGGAGCAAGTATGCATCTATATGTGCCCCTGGCCTCGGATCCAGGGCGCGATGCTGGATGAGAACTCGCTGATCGTCACCTATAAGGATTGGCGCGGCGAGCCGCGATCAAAACACCGGAAGACCGTCGACGAGACCAAGGTTGGGGATTGCATCGACTGCAACGCCTGCGTCGCCGTTTGCCCGATGGGGATCGACATTCGCGACGGCCAACAGCTCGAATGCATCACCTGCGCGCTTTGTATCGACGCCTGCGATGAGATGATGGCGAAGGTCGGCAAGTCGCGCGGCCTGATTGACTATGTCACGCTGAAGGACGGTGAGGCCGAGGCGGCCGGCGCCCCGCGCAAGAGCCTATGGAAAACCGTGTTGCGCCTGCGCACGCTGATCTACTTCACGCTCTGGTCGGCGATCGGCGTCGCAATGGTTGTGGCGTTGTTCATGCGATCGCCAATTGAGCTGAAGGTTCAGCCGGACCGCAGCCCGCGCTTCGTGAAGCTCTCGGACGGCAGCGTGCGCAATGGCTACTATCTCCGAATCCTCAACAAGAACTCAGAGCCGCATCGTTTCACCATCAGCGTCGACGCGCCATTTGGCGTTCAGGTTCGAACGCCGCGTGTGGATCCGCGCGCCGTCAAGGTCAAGGCCGACGATACGCTGAAAGTTCGGGTTTTCCTTGAGGCGGAGCCCTATGCATGGGTGTCTAAGAACCAGCCCGTGACGTTCTGGATCACCGATCAGGCGACGGGAAAACGCGCGTCGCGCGCAGCAGTCTTCTTTGCTCCGGAGGATCGTACACATGGCCCCTAACACTCCCCCCAAAGGCGGCCGCCCCTGGACGGGGCGGCACGTGTTGCTCGTCGCCGTCGCGGCTTTCGGCGTCGTCATCGCCGCGAATATGAGCTTGGTCTACTATGCGACCGGCAGCTTCCCGGGGCTGGTCGCCAAGAACTCGTATGTTGCGAGCCAGAACTGGACCAAGGAGCGGGCGAAGGAAGCGGCGCTTGGCTGGAAGATCACAATGAAAGCGGCCCCCGACGCGCTGCTGCTGATTATCGATGGCCGAGATGGGCCGGCCCGGGGGCTGGAGGTGAAGGCAAGAATCGGTCGGCCGGCGGACGCGCGAACAGATGTTGATCTGGTGTTCGTCAAGACCGGACCAGGCCGCTGGCGCGCTCCGGCTTTGGGTAAAGGATATTGGCGGATAGAGGCGGAGATCGCGGATGGAGATGGCAACAAGGTTCGCCGCGCTTTCCGGCGCGCGGGGCCTCTTCCCAAGTCAATCTAACCGCCCGCTGGGCGCCCGACGCAGTTGATTGGTAAGGAAACAAGATGGCGACGGCGAGTTTATCCGATGTCGCGGCTCCGGCTCCGGCTCCGGCTCCGGCCAGCCCACATGAACGGTGGGCGAAGCAAGTGGACGAACAAGCGCTACGCGTCGATCTGTTGACCCCAGGCGTGCGATGCGCCGGTTGCTTAAGCAAGATCGAGAATATGTTCGAAACCGCGCCTGGCGTTCGGTCCGCGCGGGTGAATTTGAGCATGCGTCGGGTTGGCGTGGAGTTTGATCCGGCGCGCACCAACGTGGCGGAGATTGTCGGGCGGCTCGCCAAGATCGGGTTTGACGCCAAGCCGTTCGACGCGGAGGCGCTGGACGCCTATCGCACCGATAAGGTGGGGCGAGAGCTGCTCGC
The DNA here is from genome assembly GCA_022760355.1 of Neomegalonema sp. Taxonomy (GTDB): domain Bacteria; phylum Pseudomonadota; class Alphaproteobacteria; order Rhodobacterales; family Rhodobacteraceae; genus JALEGB01. The sequence continues at coordinate 2,136 of JALEGB010000018.1, read as the reverse complement.
CTGCCTGGCGGTTTCCGGCTTTGCAGCCATGAACATCATGCTGCTCTCGGTCTCGGTTTGGTCCGGCGCCGAGGGGGTGACGCGCGACCTGATGCACTGGATATCAGCTGCGATCGCCACGCCCACAATCGCCTTCGCGGGGCGTCCGTTCTTCCGTTCCGCTCTGACCGCCTTGTCGGTTTGGCGGTTGAACATGGATGTGCCAATTTCGCTGGCCGTGCTGCTCGCATTTGGCGTCAGCCTGTTCGAGACGGCGAACTCTGGCGCTCATGCGTATTTCGACGCCGGTGTGTCGTTGCTGTTTTTCCTGCTGATTGGCCGCTATCTCGATCATCGCGCTCGAAAGCTCGCCCGGTCCGCGGCGGCGGAGCTGGCGGCATTGTCTGCCGGCTCAGCGACGAAAGTCGCTGCGGACGGCTCGCGGAGCGTTTGCGCTGTCGATGAGTTGCGGCCGGGCGATATGGTTTTTGTGGCGCCGGGGGAGAGAACGCCGGCGGATGGTCAGGTGATGTCGGGGCGCAGCGAAATCGACGCCTCAATGCTCACGGGAGAGTCGGCGCCGGAGCCGGTTGCGCCGGGGGATGTGGCGCATGCTGGCATGATGAACCTGACAGGGCCGCTGACGATCAAAGTTTCTGCGGTCGCCGATGGCACCTTGTTGGCTGAGATCGGCCGATTGATCGAGCAAGGCGAGCAGGCAAAGAGCCGCTATACCCGCATGGCGGATCGGGCCGCGCAAATCTATGCGCCGGTCGTACATCTTGTGGCGCTGGCGGCGTTGCTCGGATGGTTGTGGGCGACGGGCGGCGATTGGCGCGCGTCGATTTTGGTCGCGGCGTCCGTTCTGATCATCACCTGCCCGTGCGCGTTGGGGCTGGCCGCGCCAGCCGTGCAAACCGCGGCGGCGCGGGCGCTGTTTCGCGCTGGGGTTCTGGTGAAGAACGGCGCGGCGCTCGAGCGGTTGGCGGAAATCGACACGGTGGTGTTCGACAAGACCGGAACCTTGACCATGGGCGCGCCGCGATTGGTGGACGGCCCCGCAATGACCGCCGATGTCTGGCCGATCGCCGTTGGCCTCGCCCGTCAAAGCGCGCATCCGCTGTCGAAGGCGCTGGTCGCCGGCGCGCCTGAGATTGCGCCCGCAGAAATCGTGGACATTGTTGAGGAGCCAGGCGGCGGCGTTCGCGGCCTGTATGAGGGGCGTGAGGCGCGACTCGGTCGGGCGGATTGGGTTGGCGCGCAGGCGGAAGACACAGCGGAAAGCGGCAGCGCGGCGTGGCTGAGGGTTGGCGACGCGGCGCCGGTGCGGTTCCTGTTTGAGGACGCGTTGCGCCCGGATGCGCGGGACGTTCTCGACCGCATGCGGGCGGACGGCCTTGATATTCGCATTCTCTCTGGCGATCGGGCGGCGGCGGTTGCGCGCACGGCGCGTGATCTGGACGTCTCCGATTGGATCGCGGAGGCGCGGCCTGAGACCAAATTGGAGGCGCTGCAGGGGCTTGCCGCCGAGGGGCGCAAGGTGTTGATGGTCGGCGACGGATTGAATGACGCGCCCTCCCTTGCGGCGGCGCACGCCTCCATCTCGCCGGCGTCGGCGTCCGACGTCAGTGCGGCGGCGGCGGATCTGATCTTCACCGGCGGGCGGCTGGAGGCGGTGGCCTTCGCGCGTCGGGTCGCCTTCGCGGCGCGGGGGCGGGCGCTCGAGAATTTTGGTTTTGCCGCGCTCTACAATCTGATCGCTGTTTCGGCCGCGTTGCTGGGGCTCGTCACGCCGCTGGTCGCGGCGTTGGCGATGAGTTCCTCGTCCATCATTGTAACGCTGAACGCGCTACGGCTGCTTCGGTTGCTGCCGCGCGCCGAGAGCGCCGCGCTGGGAGACGTCAGATGAATATATTACTGCTGCTTATTCCCGCCGCGCTGGTGCTCGGCGCGGTCGGGCTCGCAGCGTTCTTTTGGGCGCTGTCATCCGGGCAGTTTGAGGATCTTGAGGGGGCGGCGGCGCGGATCCTGAAGGATGACGACAAACCTAAGGGGTCAGACTAGGGTCGAAACCCCTTCATCAGACGCCGTCAGCCCGGTTTAGGGGCTTGTCGGCTAGAATATCGAGGCGCAGGCGGTGTGGCTCACCGTCAAGCC
>JALEGB010000017.1 GCA_022760355.1 Neomegalonema sp. | reverse complement strand
GTCTTGACCGGGCTATCAGCCCGCTCCGCGCCCGGTGCGCAGCCGAGAACGGGCTAGGAAGCGCTGACGACGCCTGCTGAAGGGGTTTCGACCCTAGTGCTCGTCGTCAGCTGGCCGGTGGTCGCGGAAGGTCCGCCAGCCGGAGAACATCGAAGAGATGATCGACTGACGAGACATGATGTCTTCCCGGACCGCGGCGTAGATGTGGACGATCACAAAGCAGATGATCACCCACATTCCGAGATGATGGTAGGTGTGTACGTCCTGGCTTTGGCCGAAGAGCGGAATAACCCAGGAGGAGAACCACTCAAATTGCCAACTGCCCATGCCGGTTCCCTCGCCATACAGCGCCATGCCGGTCACGATCATGAAGATCGTGCCCCAGACGAACAGGATGTGCATCGACAGCACCGCAAGCGGGTTGTGGCCAATGTATTTCTTCGGCTCAGAGGTCAGCATGGCGTACCATTTGACCTCGTGCAAAACCTCCCGCCAGAAGCTCTTGCGCCAAACGGGGGGCGCAAAAATCTGTGCGGAATGTTCATTGCCGACGAAGGACCAGTAGACCCGGAACAGAAATCCAATCATCAGGCCATAGGCCGCGACGAAATGGATGTAGCGGATCCAGCCGAAGACGAAGGTCGAGTTCGCCTCGCCGCCAACTGACGGCGGCGGCGAGCCGATCAAGTAGCCTGTGACGCACAGGGCGAGGATGGCGAAGGCGTTCGCCCAGTGCCAAAGCCGCACGGCGCTTTGATACACATAGACGGAATCTTCGCTGCGATGTTCGGCGCTGCTGCTCATAAGCCCTTTCTCCCGAACAAGCGCCCCGCAACCCAGCAGGCCGCAGTGATCAAGGCGAAGATCAGAAGCAGGGCCGCATAGTCCCCGCCATCCGCATGCAGGTGCGGCGCGCCGACCTCATGCGCGGCGACGACCGACGCGGAGCTGACGATAAGGGCGGCTGCTGCGATTAGCTTTTTCATCGATATCCCTCCCTTAGCGTACTTTAACCTTAGCGAGCTCGTCGCCATCCGGGCCAATCACGTGCGTTGAGCAGGCCAGGCACGGGTCGAAGCTGTGCAGCGTACGCAGAATCTCCACCGGCTCTTCCGCGCGCTCGACCTTGGTGTTCATCAACGATGCTTCGAACGCGCCGATGTTGCCTTCCTTGTCGCGCGGAGAGCCGTTCCAGGTGGTCGGCACAACGCACTGGTAGTTATCGATCTTTTGGTCCTTGATGCGGATCCAGTGGGCAAGCGCCCCGCGCGGCGCTTCGGTGAAGCCGACGCCCTTTACTTCGGTAGGCCAGCTCTTTGGATCAAACTTCTCGGTATTCGCGGTCGAGCTGTCGCCGGCTTTGATGTTCGCAATCAGCTTGTCCATGAAGTAGCGCTGTTTGCGCGCCGCCCATTGCGCCTCGAGCGCGCGAGCGGCGGTGCGGCCCAGTGTCGAGAACAGCGCGGAAACCGGCAGGCCGCCGAGGGCGCTCAGCGTCGATTTGATCTGATCGGTGATCTCCTCATGCCCTTGCGCGTAGCCGATGACGTATCGGGCGAGCGGGCCGACCTCCATCGGGTGTCCACGCCAGCGCGGCGCTTTGATCCAGGAGTATTTCGCCGACTCGTCCAGCTGTTCGATGGCGGTGCGGCTGCCTTTGGTTTTCGCGCCGAGCACGTAGTTTGGCTCGGTAATGCCGTCCCAAGGATGGAGGCCTTTGGACTCGTCCGGATAAGCGTACCAGGAGTGCGGCACGAACTCTTGGATCTGCTCCGGATCGCGGACATCGACCGGATGGACCTTGCTCAGATCGCCATTGATGATCGCGCCGGCCGGCATCATCAGGTTTTCTGGCGAGTAGTCGTTTGCTTTGTCGGGAATGTCGCCATAGGCGAGAATCGACTTGCCCGAGATGCCGCCGCCATACAGCCAATCTTTGTAGATTTTGCCGATCGCGATGATGTCGGGGATGTACACATTCTCAACAAAGTCGATTGTGCGATCAATGACGCCTGAGACGTAGTTGAGGCGCTCCATATTGATCGGGGCGCCGGCAGCGAGCTCGCCATCCATGTTGATCGCGCATGGCACGCCGCCGACCAGCCAGTTCGGGTGGGTGTCTTTGCCGCCGAAGATTGTCCGCGTCGTCATGATTTCCTTCTGGAAATCAAGCGCCTCAAGATAGTGCGTGACCGCCATCAGGTCCGCTTCAGGCGGCAGGCGATAGGCGGGGTTCGTCCAGTAGCCGTTTTTGAACGGGCCAAGCTGCCCCGACTCAACGAACTTTTTCAGGCGATTTTGAATGTCGCGGAAATAGCCGGGAGACGATTTCGGATGCCGCGGCGCGGAGGCGATCTGCAGCGCGGACGTCGCTTTCGGATCGGCCTTCAGCGCGTTGATCGGGTTCACCCAATCGAGCGCGTGAAGATGATAGAAATGGACCAGGTGGTCATGCACTTGCAGCGAGAGCTGCATGATGTTCCGGATCGAGTTCGCATTGTCCGGAATGTCGATCTTCAGCGCATCTTCCACCGCGCGCACGGACGTCAGGGCGTGGGTGCCGGTGCAAACGCCGCAGATCCGCTGCACGAACGCCCAAGCGTCGCGCGGGTCCCGGCCTTTGAGGATCACTTCAAGGCCGCGCCACATGGTGCCAGTCGAGACCGCGTTGCGGATGACGCCCGTTTCATCGACGTTCACCTCGCAGCGCATATGTCCTTCGATCCGGGTAACCGGGTCGACGACCACGCGTTGTCCTGAGTCGTCGAGGGTGAAACCGTTCGGCGTATTGATAATGGTCATTAGTTGTCACCTCCCTCGGCGCGCGGCTCCGCTTCGGTTTTGGCGCTTGTGCTTGCGCTGGAGCTGGATCTGGCGCGCTGAATAGCGCTGACCGCGGCGTGTGCGGCGGCGGCGCCGCCGACGATCATCGCAGCGGTTCCGCCGATTTCGTCCGCATCCGCTTCGATGCCGAAGCCATGGATGTCGGTGAGGCGATCATAGAAGCCGCCCTTATCCCAGAACCCGTCTTCGGAGCAGCCGATGCAGGGGTGGCCGGCTTGGATCGGGAAGGAAAGGCCGCCATTCCAGCGTACGGTGGAGCAGGCGTTGTAGGTGGTTGGGCCTTTGCAGCCGACTTTGTACAGGCAGTAGCCCTTGCGCGCCCCTTCATCGTCAAACGCTTCGACGAATTGGCCAGCGTCGAAATGCGGGCGGCGGTAGCATTTGTCGTGAATGCGCTGCGAGTAGAACATCTTCGGACGGCCCTGGCGGTCCAGCGACGGCAGCCGTTCAAATGTCAGCATGTAAGTGATGACCGCGGTCATAACTTCCGCGATCGGGGGGCAGCCCGGCACTTTGATGATTGGTTTCGAGGCGATGCCCGGAACCTTGTGAACCGGCGTGGCGCGGGTTGGGTTCGGGCGCGCCGCCTGAACACAGCCCCAGGAGGCGCAGGAACCCCAGGAGATGATCGCTTTACAATGGTTGGCCGCGTGTTTCAGCTGCTCAACAAAGGGACGGCCAGCGATGATGCAGGACATGCCTTCTTGATCCAGCGGCGGATTTCCCTCGACCGCGAGGATGTAGTTGCCGTCATATTTTTTGATCGTCTCTTCGATGATCGCTTCGGCTTCTTTGCCGGCGGCCGCCATGATCGTGTCGTCATAGTCGAGCGAAATCATGGAGAGGATGACGTCTTTGGCCAGCGGATGCGCTGAGCGGATAAAGCTTTCCGAGCAGCAGGTGCATTCAAGCCCATGGAGCCAGAGCACAGGGATGCGCGGTTTCGTTTCCATCGCGTTGGCGATTTGCGGCGCAAAGCTTGGCGCGAGGCCAAGCGACGCCGCGGTCAGCGAGCAAAATTTTAGGAAGCTGCGACGCGTGATCCCTTGTCGACGCATCACATCGTAGAATGTCTCATGCATGCTAGGCGCATCCTCCGCTGCGGTTTTATTTGTTTATGCGACGCAGGAGGCGCCGCCTCGTTAACCCGCTAGCAAGGTTTGGGCCGGGATTTATTGATTTAAAAATATCAATAAAAACAGAGTTGTGAGCGTTTTTGAGTGTGTGGGTGTATAGGGTGAGCGGTAAGTTGCCGCCGAAAGCGCATGCAAAGTTTCCAGCCTAGCCGCACTGATCAAAACGGCGCCGCCCCTTTTTCGCGGTGCTGTGGAGGGGTGCGACGTTTGCGCTGTTCTGAACATCGGCTTTTGGCGACGGAGTCGGCGCGCTCTCGAGTTTGTTATGGGTGGAAACGATTTCGTGGGCCGCGCCGTACGCCGGGTTGGGGCGCGCCGCTGAATTAAGGGGGCTTCGATGGCCGACCGAACGGAAAAGGGCGCGCCAACGCCAAAAGGCGGGCGTCAAACGGGGCGACGTTGGATCATTATCTTGGCGATGCTCGCTGGTCTCGCCGCGGCGGGCGTATGGGGGATGGGGCTGCTTGACGAAAGCAAGCCCGACTACATCACCGCCAAAGTGGTGCGGGGCGATCTCGAAAAAACCGTGCTGGCCACCGGCATTGTGAAGCCAGCCAGTCTTATTGCGGTTGGCTCGCAGGTCTCGGGCCGGATCTTGACCGTCGATGTGAAGCTGGGCCAGCGGGTGAAGGCGGGTGATAAAATCGCTCAGATCGAAGCGGTCACCCAGAGAAACAGCTTGCGAACGGCAGAGGCGGAGTTGGCCCGCATAAGAGCCCAGCGCGCGGAAAAGGCGGCGGCTTTGCTTCTCGCCGAGCATACATTGATCCGCCGGAAGAAAATGCTCGCGCGCTCCGCCGTCTCACTCGCCACTCTTGAAAGCGGTGAGGCGGATGTTGCGATGACGAAGGCTCAGATCGCCGCCCTTGATGCGCAAATCGTAAAGGCGGAAGTCGCCGTCGAGACCGCGAAATCAGATCTTGGCCATACAACGATTACGGCGCCGGTCAGTGGAACGGTGCTGGCGATTGTCAATCGCGCCGGCACGACCGTCAACGCAGCACAGTCGACGCCGACCATCGTGGTGTTGGGCCGCCTGGATGAGATGATTGTGCGGGCCGAAATTTCTGAGGTGGATATTGTGAATGTGCGGCCAGCGCAAAAGATCTGGTTCACGATCTTAGGCGCGCCGGAGCGGCGTTTTCATGCCGAGCTTGGGTCGATCGAGCCGGCGCCTGAATCGATCACCTCCGATCGGGCGCTCACCACCAGCACCTCATCGAGCAACTCGACCGAAGCCGTTTACTATATTGGCGTTTTCAATGTGAAAAACGATGACGGCGTGCTGCGCCCCTACATGACGGCGGAGGCGCATATTGTCCTTGGCCGCGCCAAGAACGCGCTGCTGATTCCTGCGACAGCGCTGGGCGCGCAGGGGAAGGATGGGCGATACGCCGTGAAGGTTCTGACCGCCGCGGGCAAGGTGGAGGCGCGGCGAGTCGCGGTTGGGCTGAATGATAAAATCCGCGTTGAAGCGAAGTCTGGCCTCGCCGAGGGGGAGCGCGTCATCATCAGCGGCGCGAGCGCGTCGGTAAAGTCGACCACGCGCACCCGCATGGGTCCGCCGCCGATGGGGTTCTAAGCGATGGCCGAGAACCTTATCGAGATCGAAGGGCTGCGTCGCGAATTCCCTGCGGGCGAGGGGGTGCTGACAGTGCTGAACGACATCTCGCTCAGCATCGAAAAGGGGGAGATGATCGCGATCATGGGCGCGTCGGGGTCGGGCAAATCGACCCTGATGAACATCCTTGGCTGCTTGGATCGTCCATCCGCCGGCTCTTACCGGGTGACTGGACGGGAGACGGCCGAGCTTGAGCCCGATGAGCTCGCCGAACTGCGGCGGGAGCATTTTGGCTTCATTTTCCAGCGCTACCACCTGCTGTCGGAGCTAACCGCGCTGGAGAATGTCGAGATGCCGGCGATTTACGCGGACGAGCCGGCTGCTGAGCGGCGCAAGCGGGCCGTCGCCTTGCTGGATCGGCTCGGGCTTGGGGATCGGATGGGGCACCGGCCGGGGCAGCTCTCAGGGGGGCAGCAACAGCGGGTGTCGATCGCGCGGGCGCTGATGAATGGCGCGGAGGTCATCCTGGCGGATGAGCCGACGGGCGCCCTGGACAGCCGAAGCGGCGAGGAGGTCCTGCGCATCTTGGAGGAGCTGCATGCGGAGGGGAAAACGGTCGTGATGGTCACCCATGACGCCGAAGTCGCCGCCCGCTGTCGGCGTATCGTTGAGCTGCGGGATGGGGAAATTGTCTCTGATCGGCGGCAAGAGGGGCGCGCTGACATGCGGGGCGCCGGCCCGGAGGCGGCGCCCAAACGCGCTGCGTTAACCATGTTTCGGGCGTGGAGCAGCCGTTTCGCTGAGGCGTTCCGGATGGCGGCGCTCTCGATGCAGGCGCACAAAATGCGCACGTTCTTGACGATGCTCGGCATCATCATTGGCATCGCCTCCGTCGTGTCCGTGGTTGCGTTGGGCCAGGGATCGCAGAAGCGCGTCCTCTCAAATATCAGCCGGCTTGGCGCCAACACGCTCGAAATTTTTCCCGGTCGGAAGATGGGGGAGACGCGGGGCGCGCGGGTGCAGACCTTGCGCGTCGGCGACGCGGACGCATTGGCGCGCCTAAGCTACATCGACGCTGTGACCCCAACCGTCAGCGCCAGTCGCACGATCCGCTATCGCACGACGGAGGCGAACGCGCGGGTGATGGGCGTCGGCGCGCAGTATTTCACGGCGAAAAGTTTGAAAATTCTGGAGGGCGCGGGCTTCACGAAATCATCCGTCGCGCGATCTGCGCAGGAGGCGGTGATCGATGAAGAAGCGCGCAAGACGCTGTTCGGCGCGAAGGGGGACGCTCTGGGGCGCGTTATCCTGATCGGCAGCGTGCCAGTGCGGGTGATTGGCGTCGTCGAGACGCGGCAGTTCGGGCCCGGCGGCGGCGGTACGTTGACGATATATATGCCGTTTCGCACCGTTCAGTCGCGGATGCTGGGCGACAGCGCCTTGCGCTCAATCACTGTGCGAGTGTCCGACGATGTGTCGATGACGCTGGCGATGGACGGCGTCGCCAAGATGCTTATCCAGCGCCATGGGTTGAAGGATTTCAACATTCTGAACACCGATGAAATCCGCCAAACGATCACCAGCACCACCCAGACTCTGGCGCTGCTGATCGCCAGCATCGCCTTTATTTCGCTGATCGTTGGCGGGGTGGGCGTCATGAATATCATGCTGGTGACCGTGTCCGAGCGGACGTCGGAGATCGGCGTGCGTATGGCGGTCGGGGCGCGCCAGGGGGATATCCTTCAGCAGTTTCTCATCGAAGCGGTCATGGTGTGCGTGATCGGCGGCGCGCTCGGCGTTGCGACGGCGCTCGGCTTCGGCGCAATCTTCGGCGCGTTAACAAGCAGCTTCCAGCTGTCCTTCTCGATCACGTCGATTGTGACGGCGTTTTTGTTTTCGAGCGCGATCGGGGTTGGATTTGGCTATTTGCCTGCTCGTAGCGCGTCGAAGCTCGATCCCGTCGCTGCGTTGGCGCGCGACTAGGGTGGGAACTCATAAGTCTGGTCGTCGCCCCCCCGAAAAACCCGATTTTGGCTGGGTTCCGCTCCTTGGCGCAGGGACCCACCCTGCCCCAAGGAGCTTCTCAGCCAAAAGTCGCCTGCCGGACGCTGGCTCGGCCAGATTTAGGAGTTCGCACCCTAGTGGGTCATTTTCGCGGCGTCGCGTACGGGCGCGACGCCAAGTAGCGGCGCAATCGAGGCGATGATTTCGCCTGCAGTTGGCGCGGCGGTATAGGTCGCGGACCGCTTTACCTTGCCCTTCGCATCGGTAATCGAGGGCTCATCGAGCATTACGACGACCACATACTGGGGATCCGACATTGGAAAGGCGGCGATAAAGTTGGCGACGACTTTTTCGCGCACATACTTGTCGTTCTCCACCTTCTCCGCTGTGCCGGTTTTTCCGCCAACATCCAGCCCTGCGACACGGGCGAACTTGCCGGTGCCGGCGCGTACGGTCTCTCGGAACAACTTGCGCAGCTTGGCGGACGTTTCCGGCGAGACGACTCGTTGGCGATCCGGGGACAAAATGCGCCCGGTCCGCAATGTGGCGCGTACGCGCTCCCCCCCTGCGATCAGGGTCGCCGTCATTTCCGCGAGTTGAAGCGGGCTGATTTGCATGCCGTGACCAAAAGAAACGGTCGCCGTCGTCGATGCGCGCCATTCCTTATGGAAACTCGGCCAAGCGGCGCGCGCTTCGGCGATCTCAACGCTGCTCGGCTCCATCAATCCCAGCGCTTGGAAGAACGCCTTCTGCTTCTTTGCGCCGATCCTAAGCGCCAGCTTGATGGCGACTGTGTTCACGGAGCGCGCGAAGGCCTCGGTGATTGAGATCATGCCGCGGGCCCGATAGCGCCCGATTTTGCGCCCATCGACAAGCACGGTCGCCGGCGCATCGATCTTTGTATCAATATCGGCGAGCTTGTGTTCGAGCGCGAGCGCCCAGGTCGCCAACTTCATGGTCGAGCCGGGCTCATAGCCGGTGGAGGTGGCCCAGAAGAAGCGAGGGTTCGCGGCGCCGGTGTCGGCATCCGCTTCGGGGCGCCGGTGCGGATCAAAATCCGGCAGCGATACAACCGCTCTCAACTCGCCATTGCGCGCGTCCATGACGATCGCAGCTGCGGCCTTGGCCTTATATCGGGTCATGGCGGCGCCCAGAATGCGCCATACGCGTCTCTGCACCCGAAGGTCTAAGCTGATGCGCATCGGCTTAGGCTCGGGCTTGCGCAGCTCAAGATCCAGCGCGCCTTCAAGCCCCGCCTGCCCCACGCCATCAACCGAGACATAGCCGAGCACGTGCGCCGCCGCCCGGCCGGCAAAATAAACCCGGTCGGTCCGGCGAACATTGTAGAGCCCCGGAATGCCAAGGTTTTTCGCCCGCTTCGCCTCAAGCGGCGTGGCGCTGGCGCGAATGGTGGGCGTTTTGCGCGCCGCAAGCTGCTGCGGGAGGCTGCTGACGCCAGGCTTTGGCGTCAGCTTCGCGGCGAGGTCCGGAAAGAGCTTGACCAGCTCGGCGACGGCTTCCGCGCGATCCTCCTTCAGCGGCAGCATCTTACCGTCGAGATAAATCTCGTAGGTCGGCGCATTGCCAACCAGCGGCTGGCCGCGCCGGTCCACAATTTCCGCCCGCGGCAGCGGCGCGCTCTCGGTTGGGGTTCGCTCGCTTTTGCCGGCGCTTTCAGGGTGCGTGCTGGCGATCTGCCCCAGTCGCACGCCCGCCGCGCCGATCAGGGTAAGAAAGGCCAGGCCGATGAGTAGAATGCGCCAGCGTCCCGCGAGGGGGGCGAATTCTTGCTTCTTCGCGCTCATTCTGAGGCTCCGCGGGGCGTCGAGGCCGTCTCAATCTTGGCGGGGTCGTCCGTTGGCGTCGTCGGGCGGGGAGGGCTGAGCGCGATCAGGGCGTCGAGCGGCGAGGCGTAGCGGTCTTCCGGGTCATCGAGCGACTCCAGCGGGCCGGCGGCGAGGGCGCCTGGGCTTGGGGCCGGGGCGACGGGCTCGGGCGCGCTTGGCGTTTTGGTCAGGCGCAGGCGCAGCGTCTGTTCCGGCGCCCACGCCGCCATACGCACACCTTCCGCATCGCTCGGGCCCTTCGCCCCGAACAGCGCCGCGGCCAGGCGATCCAGCCGATCCGGCGAGGTCGCATAACGCCACTCGAACTTCAGGCGCGCGATGTCGCGACGCAGCCCCGCCTCTTGCGCCGAAAGGGCCGCTGCTTCGCGCTCCAGGTCTTTGGTCTGTTCCTTAAGGCCGTAGGTCGCGGAGAGCGACGCGACCAGAAGGGCCGCCAGAGCCGTATTGACAATGCGCATGCGCGCTTCCTCTCGCCCGTTTCATCGTTTCCGACCACCGCGCCGGTTGCCGCCGCGCTCATGCGCCTCAGCGCTTGGCGCGCCGAGCGCTTTGGGATCCAGCGCGCGCGCCGGCGCGTCGAGGCGTCGTCCTACTCTGAGTTTGGCTGAGCGCGCGCGCGGATTGCGCGAAAGCTCCGCCTCATCGGCGACGACCGCCTTGCGCCCAAAAGGCGCGATCGCCTCGAACGTTGCAGAGTCACCGTTAAACTCGGGTTGATAACGGGAGACGCTCTTCGCAGTTCCGAAACGATCGGCGAAAAAACGCTTCACGATCCGGTCCTCCAGCGAATGGAAGGAGACGACCGCAAGCACGCCGTCCGGCGCCAGCGCGCGTTCCGCGGCCGCCAGCCCGCGCGTCAGCTCGCCGAATTCATCATTGATGGCGATCCGCAGCGCCTGAAACGTTTTCGTCGCCGGGTGAACGCGGCCGCTTTTGCCGCCGGCGAAGCGGCCGCCAGTCGCCGCCTCCACAATTTCCGCCAGGCGCGATGTGGTTTCAATCGGCGCATCATTGCGGGCGTCAATGATTGCGCGCGCAATCCGGCGCGAGGCCCGCTCTTCGCCATAGTGGAAAATAATATTCGCCAGCTGCGTCTCGTCGGCTTCGGCGATCAGCTCCGCCGCGCTGGTTCCGCCTTCGACGCCCTCCATCCGCATATCGAGCGGCCCATCCTTGGAGAAGGAGAAGCCGCGCGCCGCCTCATCGATTTGCATGGAGGAGACGCCGATATCGAGCGCGACGCCATTCAAAGCAGGGGCTCCCGCTGCGTCGGCGAGTTCGTCCAGCTCGCCAAAGCATCCTTCCAGCAGCTGCAACCGGTTCTGATAGAGTGGCGCCCAGCGCTGCGCGCGGGCCAACGCAGTCGGATCGCGGTCGACGCCAAGCAGCCGTTCGGCGCCGCCATCCAGCAGCGCGCGCGCATAGCCCCCGGCGCCGAAAGTTCCGTCGAGGAAAACGCCGCCCCGCTCGGGCGCCAGGGCTTCGAGGACTTGCCTGATCAATACTGGGTCGTGGCGGTCCGCCGCGTCGGCAAGAGCTGCGCGCATCTCGGCTTCGTTTTCGAGCTGATCATTCATTCTATCGCCTCTGCGCCTGTCCCTAGCGGCGCGGACCGGCGCTATTCTTTAGGTTTGTCGTCTGCGCGGCGGGGGGCGCCCGCCCAGGGCAGCGAGGACGCGGAGTTGCGCGCCAAGCTCTTCGCGGACACCTTACGCTCTTCAAACTGCTCAGGCTGCCAAATTTGAAACTTGGAGCCGAGGCCGGCAAAGAGAGCGCGATCTGTGAGGCCGGCATAGGCGATCATCGCTTCAGGTAGCACAATCCGCCCCTCGCCATCGAAGGAGGCTGGCTGCATTTCAGCCAGCACTGCGGTCGCCAGCATATCTCGCTCAGGCGCGAAGGGGTTCATCGTTTCGATGGCTTGGGCGATCTGCTCCACCCGCGACATGCCGGCGCCCTCGATACAGGGCGCGCCGTCCAGCGGCGGCGTCAGCGCAACGCCGCGGAATGTTTCGCCCTCCAGCGCGGCGCGAAATGCGGCCGGCACGGACACTCGGCCCTTCTTATCGATCTTATGAATTGAGGTGGAGAGAAAGAGCGCCATGGCCGCCGCTACCGGTCGGTCTGTATGGCGGGGCGCAGGCTTAGAGTTGGGCTCTGG
>JALEGB010000016.1 GCA_022760355.1 Neomegalonema sp. | reverse complement strand
TAGGCTTGACGGTGAGCCACACCGCCTGCGCCTCGATATTCTAGCCGACAAGCCCCTAAACCGGGCTGACGGCCTCTGATGAAGGGGTTTCGACCCTAGGACCTAGGTTGTCGCTCGAAGCTTCTTTGTCAGCGCCGCCAAAGATTCGAGCTCGGAGACGCTCAGCCGCTCCTGCAGATTTCGGCGCAGCGCGGCTTCGTATACCGGCCACATCCTTTGGCGCATCTTCCGCCCCTGCTCCGTGATAAAAATCCACTGGCCACGCCCATCAGTATAGCACGTTTTCTTGACGATCAGCTCCGCGCGCACCATCCGGTCCAGCAGCCGCGACGCGCCATATTGCGGCAGCAGCAAACGCGCGCCGAGATCATGTGGACGCACCCCGTCCGGCGCGGCGCGCTCAATTTCCAGCAATGCGTCGTACCAACCCAGCGGCGGCAAATCGGCCGCCTTCAGATCACGCTCGATTTCTTCGACCAGCGATCTGCCGACGGCGGCCAGCCCCGTCCACGCCGCAATGGTTTCCGCATAGAGATCCGTCATCGTTAAATCGACCTAACTCCTCACAATCGCGGTAGATGCATCCGCATCTACCTTGACCGCCCGCCGTGCCGACCACATACATGCGTCTGCATCTAAAATCGATGCGACATAGAAACGACGGCGCCGCGCCGCCGAAAGGATACAGAATGAAACTGCATCTCGTTAGTCACAAAACCTGCCCATACGTTCAACGCGCCATCATCTCGCTGCTCGAACGAGGCGTTGAATTTGAACGCACCACCATCGATCTGGCGAACAAGCCGGACTGGTTCCTGAAAATCTCGCCGCTTGGCCGGGTGCCGGTTCTGATCGTAGACGGCACGCCGATCTTCGAGTCCGCCGTCATCGCCGAGTTTCTTGAAGAAACGCTGCCGTCGCCGCTACACCCGGCCGATCCGCTCGAGCGCGCGCACCATCGCGCCTGGATCGAATTTGGCGGCAGCCTGATGATCGACAACTACATCATGTCGACAACCAAAGAGCGCACGGAGTTTGACGCTCGGAAAACCGCGCTGATCGAAAAGCTGGGCCGCTTTGAAGCGGAAATCCAAAACAAGCCGTTCTTCAGCGGTGAGCGCTTTGCGCTGATCGACGCGTCGCTGGCGCCGCTCTTCCGCTCCTTCGTCATTCCGGACCAGATCGACGGCATGGACCTTCTCGCCGGCTATCCGAAGCTCGCGGCCTGGCGCGAAGCTCTGATCGCGCGCCCCTCGGTCCAGAAGGCGGTGGATGAGGACTATCTCGAAGCCTACACGAACATTCTGCATGACCGCGCAGGCGTCCTGTCACAGATGTTGAAGGCCGCCTGATCCTGACGCGGAGAAGGAGACGCGTAATCCGCAAGTGCGGATTACGCTCCCGCATGACCATTTACTGCTGGTCTTAGCTTACGGTTGAGAGGGTCTGAGCGTCCAGCGCGTAAAGATCCTCCGCCCCTTGGGTCGCACGAACGGCAAGGGCTTTGACCTCCGGCAACCGCCGCGCCGCGAAACTCCGCGCGAGCGCCACGCGCCGCGGATCTCCGCCTTTTGCGGCTCTCAGCAGATACATGCCGCCGAACGTGAGCGACAGCAGCCGCAAATAGTCCACGCCGCCCGCAGCGCGATCATTCGGCGCCGCCTCCAGCATCCACCGCGTCGTCTCGCGTGCGGCGCCGACAGCCTCGGCCAAGGCCATCGCCGGCCCCTGCAACGCCGCAGCGCCCGCCGCCATCGCGGTCGCGAGTTCCGCCGCCGCGCCCAAAGCGCGCTCCGCCGCCGCGCCGCCATCCGCAAGCTTTCGGCCAACCAGATCCATCGCCTGGATCCCGTTTGTGCCCTCATAAATCGCCGTCACCCGCACATCGCGCGAATACTGCGCGGCGCCGGTCTCCTCGATGAAGCCCATACCGCCATGCACTTGCACGCCTAGTTGCGCCACCTCGATGCCGACATCGGTGCCAAACGCTTTCGCCAAGGGGGTCAGGAACGCGCCCATCGCCGCTGCGTCGGCGCGCGCCTCCGCCGTCGGGGCGGCGCGCGCCATATCCAGCTGGAACGCGCAGGCGTACGCGATCGCGCGAGCCGCCTGAGTCAGAGAGGCCATATCCATCAGCATCCGCCGAACATCGGCGAATTCGACAATTGTTCCCTGCCCATCCTGCGTCGGCGTTTTGCCTTGGCGTCGCTCCATCGCGAACGCCATCGCTTTCTGCGTCGCCATCTCAGCGATGCCGACACCTTCAATACCGACGCCAAGGCGCGCGTTGTTCATCATCGTAAACATGCAGGCGAGGCCTTTATTCTCCTCGCCAACCAACCAGCCGGTCGCTCCCTCATAGGCCATCACACAGGTTGGCGAGCCATGCAGCCCCATCTTGTGATCTAGCGACACGACCTTCAGCGCGTTGCGCTCCCCTAAGCCGCCATCCGCGTTCGGCAGAAACTTCGGCACAACGAACAGGGAAATCCCGCGCGACCCCGCCGGCGCGCCGGGCAACCGCGCCAACACCAGATGCACCGTGCTGGACGCGCAGTCATTGTCGCCCCAGGAGATCCAGATCTTGCCGCCTTCGATCCGGTAACTGCCGTCCCCAACCGGTTCAGCCTTCGTCCGCAGCGCGCCGACGTCGGACCCCGCCTGCGGCTCCGTCAAATTCATCGCGCCATTCCATTCGCCGGAGATCAGCTTCGGCAGATACAGCGCCTTTTGTTCCGGCGTTCCGTGCTTCTCCAGCGCCTCAATCGCGCCCTGGCTCAGCAGCGGGCACAGCGACAGTGAAAGGTTCGCCGACGCCATCATCTCATTCACCGCAGACATCACGGTGATCGGCAAGCCCATCCCGCCATGCTCGGGATCCGCGGCCATGCCGACCCAACCGCCCTCGGCGATTTGCGCATAGGCCTCCTTGTACCCTGTCGGGGTCCGGACCACGCCATTCTCCAACCGCGAGCCTTCCTGGTCCCCCGAATGGTTGATCGGCGCCATCGCGCTTTCCGCCAGCTTCGCCGCCTCCGCGACAACCGCCTCCACCGTCTCCGGCGTCGCGTCCGCAAACAGTTCCGTCTGCGACAAGCGGCCGGCCTCGATCATTTGCTCAAGCGTCGCCTTGATGTCGGCCAGGGGCGCAGCGTACATGGATATCCTCCCGATTATTTTTCGTGGCGTCTGGCACGCCAATGTTGCGGAAATATTGCCGGGGAAAAGGAGTTTCGAAAAGTCCAGGATGCCCGATTCTACGCTACGTCAACCGATTGAATTCCCGAAAGAAGCTCAAATCGCAGCTGCGGTAGAGATTTTACGCCGCGGCGAGCTGGTCGCCTTCCCGACGGAAACGGTCTACGGGCTGGGGGCGGACGCGCGGTCCGACGCCGCCGTGGCGAAGATCTATGCGGCGAAAGGCCGGCCAGCCCATAACCCTTTGATCGCCCATGTCGCGGATTGGGCGGCGGCGCTGCGCATCGCGGAGCCCAGCGCAACTGCGGCCCAGCTGGCCGAGCAGTTTTGGCCCGGCCCGTTGACCCTGGTTCTGCCCGCGCGCGCCGGCGCCGTCAGCCCGCAGGCGACCGCCGGGCTGCCGACAATCGCGCTACGCGCGCCGGACCATCCGATCGCCCAAGCCTTGCTGCGCGCATTTGACGGCCCGCTTGTCGCCCCAAGCGCCAACCGCTCCGGCCGGCTCAGCCCGACGCGCGCTGAGGCGGTTCAGGCGGAGCTGGCGCAGAAGGTCGCCATGGTGCTGGATGGCGGCCCCTGCCGCGTCGGGGTGGAGTCGACGATCCTGAAACTGACGCAGGATGGCGCGCAACTGCTGCGGCCAGGCGGGCTCTCTATCGAAGCGCTTGAGGCGGCGCTTGGCGCGCCGATAACGACAGGAACGGCGGGAAAGGTCGAGGCGCCCGGCATGCTGAGCAGCCACTATGCGCCCCGCGCCACCCTGCGTTTGAATGCGGCCAGCCCCGATGCGGGGGAGGCTTGGCTCGGCTTCGGCCCTGATCCATCCCCCCCCGCGCCGCTCAGCGCCAACCTGTCGCGGAGCGGCGATCTGGCCGAGGCCGCCCAATGCTTATTTGCAACTTTGCGTCAGCTGGACGCCGACGGCGCCGATAAAATCGCCGTCGCCCCGATCCCAAACCAAGGCCTCGGCCGCGCAATCAATGACCGCTTGCGAAGAGCCGCCGCCCCGCGGGGGTGAGAGACGCCGAATGCGCCGCCGCGGACGGCGCTCAGCGCCCTTGGGCCGCCACCGCGACGCCGGGCGTGCGCAACGCTAGCGGCTTCGCCAAACCGTCATGGGCGCGACCCAAATTGTGCGCCAATTTTTGTCTACGGCTGATACGGCAGGGAGGAGTGATGCAGCACGATGCGGAGCACCCCGTCCTCGCATTTCTTGTAGCCCCAACTCTTTTCAGCTTTGGTGACTTGGCCATCCTTATCCGTGAACGTCGCGGACCCCATCCACATCGCCACATCGCCGTCGATAAAGCTCGCGGCGGTTACCGCTTCGAACTTACGCCACCCTCGAATGCCAAAACCGATGTCGAGGGGATACTCCGCATCGTGGCCGACAAAATACGATAAAGCGCCTTTTCGTGTCGGACGAAACGTCTTCTCACCGCTCGCCAGGGTCGGCTTAAACAAAACAGGACCGAGATTGTAACCATAGGCCGTGTCCAAGACGCTTTCGGCGAGCGCACGGGCCCCGTCAATACCATCCGCCTCATATGTTTTGGAGATCGCGATAAGAGCGTCTCCCCAAGCTGTGCGGGCCTGGTCGAGTTCCATCTCGGAAATGGGCATTGCGTTGTTCCCGTTATCTTTTTGTAAAGAAGCAAACTTGTGGCGATTTGGGTTCTCCGCGGTTCAATTCAAGCTTTACATCTCTCCTAGGGTCGAAACATCGCCCTCGATGCGCAACATGGGACGCAGCGGCGGCGGCGTTATTGGCGCCAGAGCCCTCCTTGCGCGGCCGGCCGCATAGAAGATCTCCATCGCCCTCCAGATGAGCGACGCCCGCTTGGCGCGCCCAACGCAACTAATCCCGAGTGAGGCCGATTGCGCGTTTGAACATCTCCCGTCGATCCGCTAGCTCCGTAAGAACAGCGTTTGAGGGGCAGGAGCGATGGCGGCGCAGCAAGGCGGACCAAGGGTTAAAGATGCGGCGGAGGGCTTTGCGCTTGCGCAGCAGCTGATCGCCGAGTGCGCAGAAAGCGGCGCGGAGGAGCTGGATCTGGGCGGGCTCCAGCTGACGGAGCTGCCGGAGTTCCCGC
>JALEGB010000015.1 GCA_022760355.1 Neomegalonema sp. | reverse complement strand
GTCAGCGACGCTCGCCGGTGGAACCACACCGCCCTCGCGCCGCTTCCTGCCCCAAAAGCGCGTTTGACGGGCTGGCGACGACCAGATTTAGGAGTTCGCACCCTAGGCTTGACGGTGAGCCACACCGCCTGCGCCTCGATATTCTTGCCGACAAGCCCCTAAACCGGGCTGACGGCGTCCGATGAAGGGGTTTCGACCCTAATGGATCACCAACTCCGCATGCAGCGCGCCGGCGGCTTTGATCGACTTGAGAATGTCAATCATGCCGCGTGGTCCCACGCCGAGCGCGTTCAGCCCGTCGACCAGATCGGCCAGCGTCGTGTTTGCGGGAACCACCGCCATTCGCTTCGTCGCCGCTTGATCCACATCGATGTCGGTGCTCGGCACTTTGACGGTGGAGCCGGTCTCAGAGAACGGGCTCGGTTGGCTCACCGTTGGCCGCTCCGTCACGCGGATGGTGAGGTTCCCCTGCGCCACGGCGACCGGACTGATCCGAACATCCGCGCCCAGGACAATCGTGCCGGAGCGTTGGTCAATCACCACGCGCGCCTTCATCGCCGGCTTCACCGGCAGATTCTCAATGCGGCTAACGAGATGCGCCGGCGAGCGTGCGATTTTGGGGCCCGCTTTGACCTTGACCGTGCCGCCATCCAGCATCATCGCAATCGGGCGGCCCATCGCCAGATTGATCGCCTCCTCAATACGGCGCGCGGTGGTGAAATCAGCGTCGCGCAGCGCCAGTTTGATGCTGGTCTGTTTTTTGTAGTCGAAAGGGATCTCTTTTTCGATGAAGGCGCCGCCAGGCACTGTGCCCGAGGTCGGCACGCCGGTTGTCTCCTCAGCGGCCTCGCCTTTCGCCTTAACGCCGCCAGCCAGAACGGAGCCCTGCGCAAGCGCGTAGATCTTGCCGTCGACGCCGGCCAGCGGGGTCAGGATTAGCGTTCCGCCATGGAGCGATTTTGCGTCGCCAACCGCGGCGACATTGATGTCAATCCGTGAGCCTTTGCGGGCGAAGGGCGGCAGGGTCGCCGTCACCATAACGGCGGCGACGTTTTTGGCGCCGAGGGTTTTGCCATCCACGCTCACGCCGAGCCGCTCCAGCATGCCCACCAGCGCCGTTTCAGTTGGGGGCGAGGTGCGCAAGCTGTCGCCGCTGCCATCCAGGCCGACCACAAGGCCAAACCCGATCAGGCTGTTGCCGCGCACGCCCTCGAAATCGACCAGATCTTTGATCCGCGATTGCGCAGCCGCATCTGAGGCGACGGGGACGGGCGCGATGGCGACGCAGATCACAAGCAGCAGCAGCTGAGCGAGCGCGCGCGCCGATGCGGCCGATGTGCGAAGGGGGAAGGGGCAGGGCGACATGACGCTTCCTTTCTGAAGGCGGTCTGCGGCGATGGCGGGCCTGGCGCGGCGGACCTTCTGGGGCCGCGCCAAGGGGCAGGGGTGTTAGATGTAATTCACGAGGCTGAGTCTCGAGATCCGAGACGTCGTTAGATACGTCGCCTCTAGTTGGGTCTCCAGCAGCGTCATCCGGGACGCCGCTTCGTATTGATCGACGCCAATTTTATCGAGAAGCAGGAATTCGTAGGACGACTTCTCCGCCTCATTGCGGGATGTTAGCGATTTTACGTCAGCCTCAATGCCGCCAATCTGCGATTGTTGATTGATAATGAGCGCGCCGCCATTGCTTAGAGTGCGGGCGGCGTCGCTTTTGAGCTGATCCGCGATGTCAGTCGTCGTCGCATCGTCCGCGGCGACCATGAGGGCGAGGCCGCGAAGCACGTTGCGCACGCCGTCGTCCGTGACCTTAACGTCGAGCCCGAGCCGGCGGGAGTCGCTGACTTCTTTGTCTGGACCCGCCGCCGTTGAGCCTTGATAGACCGTCGTGTGGAAGGCGCCGGCGACGGTGTCGTTGAAATAGGTGTCCAACGCCGTGGCGACCGCGCCGGCGCTGGCGGCGCCGGAGACGATGGTTTTGATGTCGCTGACGAAAGTCGCCAGGTCGCCGAGGGGCGGCGTATCGGTCGCCGCGCCGCTGAACTGATACTCGCCATTGAAGTTGGCGTTCAGTCGACCCCAAATCGCCGTCAGCTCGGCTTCGGATTCCGTCGTCAGCGCTGAGAGCGCTTGCGTGTTTTCCAACCCCAGCGCCGATTCGATCTCAACGCCCAGACCGAGCGCGACTTCCTGCACGCTTGTAAGTTTTTGCTGCACATTTTCAGCCTCGATCTGCAGCTCGGTCAGCGAGGTGAGTCGACGTTCGGCGTCCGCGATCATTTTGTCGATCCGATGCACGGAGCCTGTGTCGCCGCCCAGATGTTCGCCGATATCAGCCGCGCGCGACGTCACGGCCTCAACCCGGGCGGTGTCCAGATCAGACTTGGCGCGGCCAATCATATTCTGCATGGTGCGTGCGCTGACCAGCAGCGGCATCGAGATCGTTTTCATCGCTTAGATCTCCATCAGTCGACGCATCATCAGGTCGACCACTTCGAGAACGCGCGCGTTTGCGGAGTACGCGGTTTGAATCAGGTTCAGGTTTTGCAGTTCGTAGTCGAGATCGACGCCAACTGCGGCGGTCTCTGATGCTTCAAGCGTGCTCTGGCGGGTTGCGCGCAGGGCCAGCGTGCGATCAGCCGAGACCGACGCCGTATCCACCTTGGAGGCGATGGCGGCGGCGAGGTCGGAGGCGCTGAAGGATCCGCTGACGCCTGAGCCCGCCGGGGCGGCGTTGACGGATGAAAGCGCGCCGAGCATGGCGACCAGATGGGTGTTGTCGCCGGCGTCGCCCGCAGCGACCGCGCCGATACCGTCGCGTAGCCGGTACAGCGCGCCGCCATTGTCCGGATCGACCGCGTTGTTCACCTCCAGGCGACCGGCCAGGCCGGCGACGCCGGTATCCGCGGCCTGCCCGTCGGTGAACAGGCCGGGATCGCCTGGCGTAATCGTGGGCTCCACCGCCGCGTCGTCGAACCGGTCGATCAAGTCGCGCGCCAACGCATCGATCGAGCTCTGGAATTCGACCGTTGTTACATCTCGGACTTCGAACAGACCCGCGAGCGAACCGCCGCCAAGCGGGTTGCCCGTCGCGCTGGGCGGCGTTACGTCCGAGCCATTGATCGTCAGGCCCGAAAGCGCGCCAGGCGCGCCGCCGATCAGGTCCATATCTGACGAGATCACGTTGGCCGGGGTGAAGGAGATCGTCGCAGGGCGGGAGTCGACCAGCGGGTAGCCGTTCGTTGTCACCAGCGCGACGCGGGCGCCTTCGCGCTCCTGCACGTCGAGGGGAACGACTTCGGAAATAGAATCGATCAGCGCATCGCGTTCCGCCAACATTTCCGTGACGTCTTCGCCTCGATAGGCGCTGCTTTCGATCGCCCGGTTGACTTTGTCGAACTCGACCAGCGTCTCGTTCAGAAAGTCGACCTGCCGCTCAATCTCGCCATCGGCGTCAGCGCGCAGCTGCAGCAGGTCTTCGTTGATATCGTTAAAAGTTTGGGCCAGGTCCTGAGCGCGATACAGCACATCCTGCTGTAGATGCGTCGCGCTTGGATCCTCAGCGAGGGTGGCGAGCGACGTTTCGAAATCCTGATAGCGTGTGAACAACGCGCCGGGATCATCCGAGTCGCCAACCACCCGCGCCATGGTGGCGGCGGCTTCAGCCAGCTCATTTTGATAGCCGTAATCGGCGTCGGCCTCACGACGTTCGCGGGTCAAATTGTTCGCGGTCGCAAGGGTCGTGCCCTCATACTTGACGCCATAGCCGACATTGTCGAGCGAGTGGGACGACGCTTCGACACTTCGACGCGCAAAGCCGGGCGTCGCCGAATTGGCGATGTTGTGCGACGTCACCTCGGCCCGCCGGCTGGAGAGCGAGAGGCCGGAGTAGGCGTTCGAGAGCGCTTGGGTCAGTCCCATTTCGCATCCTCCTCATCGGGCTGCGCGGCGGCTCAACCGCCGCGCCACATCATCGTCAGCGTTTCAGGTTGGTTGTTTCCTGAAGCATCTCGTCGACCGTTTGGACGACTTTCGCATTCGAAGAATAAGCCCTTTGGGTTTCGATAAGGTTTGTAAGTTCATCGGCGATATCGGTCGCCGACTGTTCCAGCGAGTAGCCGGCCATTTCGCCGACAGGGCCTTGTCCGGCGTCCCAGAGATAGACGTTGCCGCTTTCGTTCGAGACGGCGAAGGCCTGGTTGTCGAGCGAGGTCAGGCCGTTCAGATACGGCACGTCAGCAACCGGGATCTGATAAATCGTTTGGCGGAAGCCGGTGTCGTACACCGCTTCGATATAGCCAAACTCGGTGACTTCCACCCGGTTCAGGCCGCCGACCGGCGTCCCGTCCTTCGTTACGCCGACCGGAGCGAACGAGCTTGAGAACTGGGTCAGGTTCCCGAGGCTGTCTGGAACGCCCATGTCAATCGTCACCGGGCCATGCGGCAGCGTGATCGTCAGCTCCCCGGTCGTTGCGTTCCATGCCGTGTTGGTGTCCGTGCCGACGGCGGTGGCGGCCATGGTGTTGATGGATCCCGCCTCCACCCCGACAGCCGCTGTGTCATTGAACGTCATCGTCCAGCTATCCGTCGCGCCGGTGATTGTGGCGTCGGCGGAGGAGCCGAAGGTGAGAACCCATTCGTTGGCGGTCGCCGTAGTGGTGAAGTTCAGCGTCAGCGTCTGGGCGGCGCCGAGATCGTCATAATATTCAACCTGAGTTGAGTGAACGGTGCCTGCGGTTCCGGTGTCCGCTGATGGCAAGTTGACGCCAAGCTCGATATTGGTGGTCGGGTTCGAGGCGAAGTCAAAACCGTTGATGCGCACGGGTTCCAGCGATGCGCCGCTGGCGCGAACAACCGAACCGGCGCTGCCATTCGCGTCCGTCGGCCAGCCCAGGAGCTGCAGGCCGCTCGCCGTCCGCAGGTAGCCTTCGTCATCGGCGGTGAAGGAACCGGTCGAGACAAGGTACAGCGGCCGGACATCCGGCGTGAGCCCGCGCGAGGTCACGGGGGTGACCGGCAACAGGCCACGGCCGGTGATGGCGATGTCGGTTGGGTTGTTCGAGGTGAGCAGCGCGCCGCGCTGATCCACCTGACGATAGGAGGTCGAGCGGACGCCGCCCGCCTGGTATTTGCCGGCGATCTGGCCGGTAACCACCGAAGCGAAGTCAACGACGGCGCGTTTATACCCGTCCGTTCCAGAGTTCGCGATGTTGTCCGCAATCGCAGCCAGGCGCGACGAGTTCACCGACAAGCCGGCGACACTGGCGTTCAGGGAGGATGACATACCCATTTTGGTACTACCCTAAGTCAGTTGGGCGTGCGCTTCGGCCTTCTAGCCGGAGCGCCGACGCGTCATTCGGTTGCCGCGGGCGATCTGCTCGCCGTCTCGCGGAGAAGGGTGATCCCGATCCTGCGATTCTCAGGCGCAAAGGGATCTTTTGAGAGCGGCTCGCGCGCCGCCGCGCCGGAGATGCGACGAATGCGCGTTTCCGGGAGGCCTTGTTCGAGCAATATCCGCCGGGCCGCATCAGCGCGGTCTGCGGAAAGCCGCCAGTTCGAATAGCCGCTGCCGGGGCGGTACGGACGCGCGTCCGTATGCCCGACCAGCGAAAGGTCGTTTTGGACCTGGCCAATCAGCGGCGCGATGACTTCGATAAGCGCGCGCAGCGTTTCGGTGGGTTCGGCCGAGCCGGTCGTAAAGAGCGGCCGTCCGTCAACTTCCGAAATCTCGATCATCAGCCCTTCGGGCGTGATTTTCATTGTGAGATGATCGAGGAGCGCGTCGCCCTTATTTGCTTCTTTCAGCGCCTCAAAGGCGGCTTCGACGGCTTTGATCTGGCGTTCGCGCCGTTCCTTTGCGGCGGCCTCCAGGGTTTTGTCGTCGAGTTTTTTAATATCCTCGGGCTTAGGCGGCTTGGTTGCGTAGGGCGCGCGGTCTTTGCCCATCGCCTTGGCCGCTTTTTCTTCGTCCAGCGCCTTCGCGACATCCTTCGCCAGCTCGGCCGCTTTCTTGGCCATCTCTACATCCTTGGCGGGATCCTTCTTCGGCGCGTCTTTGGTTTCGATTTTCGCGGCGTCGCCGGCTGATTTGCCGCCTGGCTCAGGCTTTTTGGCGTCGTCGTCGCTTTTATCTTTACCCTTCTTGCGCCCGCCGACCCCGGAGCTGAGGGAGCTTTTTGAGGAGAAGATCACTTCGCCCTTAAACATAGAGCGGCCGCCGGAGGACTCTTTTGAGATTGGAATGCTGGGCGAGAAAAAGTCTGCGATCCCCTTGCGTTGATCCTCGGAGGTTGAGCTGAGCAGCCACATCAGAAGGAAGAAGGCCATCATAGCGGTCACGAAGTCGGCGTAGGCGACTTTCCACGCGCCGCCATGGTGCCCGCCGCCGGAAACCTTCTTGACCTTCTTGATAATTGGCGCTGGTCCGTCGGCCACGCTTTTTACCTGCGAGTTAAAGTTGATGCGAGCTCAACCTTACCGACGCAGGGTTATTTTCGCCTAAATGCCAGGGATGCTTTTTGCATTTTGCTGATTATAAATGTATATTAATAAGTATTTACGGTGTATTTTTTGATTGTGTACACATTGTAAATTCGGTGAATGCAATTGTTGTGATGGTTGGGATTTTGCATTGGCTGAGTTTTACTGGTTCTCAAGGTTCGGAAGCTAGCTTGATGGGCAGCCAGGGGAATGGTCGGCTTAATCACAAGAGCGCTAGATGTCCGCCTTACGCAACAAAATCGATGCGGTACGCAAAGTCAGCGCGCCAGTGCCGAGAGTATCGGATGTACTGAGCGCGCTCACCAAGCATATCGAAAAAGAGGGGCGGTCCTATCTCGGCACCGTCGTGGAGGCGATGATCCTCGAGGTTGAGTGCCGCGTCTTTTCAGATGTCCTCGATGCGATCTCGATGCCGGCAATGATTGGCATGATCGAGGTTGACGGCGTTGAGCGCGCCGCGCTGATCGATATGGAGCTCGACCTCGTCTATCACGTCGTCGATCTGCGCATGGGCGGTTTGCCATCGGAGCTGCCGGAATTTGGCGCGCGCCGTCCGACCTCGCTCGACAGCGAAATCTGCGGTTCCCTTTTGAACATTGTGTTGGAAGGGCTGGGTCTCGGCCTGTCGGAAGCTTACACGACCGACGATCAGATCAGCATGCGCTGCACCGGCTTCGAGCATTTGCCGATGCTGGCCAACATCGTCACCGAGAAGGCCGATGTGCTGTTTATTCAGGTCTCCCTCGACATTGGCGAGGCGGCGCGCAGCGGCAACTTCAATCTGGTGCTGCCTTTCTCCAGCCTGGATCTGATTAAGGCTCAGCTGCAGAAATCCAGCAATGTCAACACTGCAGCGGCGAACGACGCGTGGGCGAGCCACATGTTCGATGTCGTGCTGGAGTCGGAGTTGGATCTGACGCCGGTGCTGCACACCACCAGCTACTCAGTCGGCGAGCTGTCCTCGTTGAGAGTTGGCCAAGTTCTGAAGATCGAGAACGGCGCCCACGAGAACATCGAACTGAAACTAAGCGGCGGCGGCGAGGCGGTGGAGATCGCCAACGCAAAGCTCGGCACGCTCAAAGACAACAAGGCGTTGAAGCTGACCGGCGATCCGAATGCTGAGTTCCTCGCGCCGCTTCGAGCCATTCTTGAACAACAATCCTTAGAACAAGGGGGGATCCAGTGAGCGCAATCTCGTTTGCATTGCCGCCGAAGACGACGGTGGACACCGCCGGCGAGCTTCTCGCAGCGGTGGTCGCGCCGGAGGAGGGCGCGCGTCTCGAGTTGGACGCGTCGGAAGTTCAGTCCATCGATGGCGCCGCCGTTCTGGCGATCGCCAACATCGCTAAGTCTGCGGCTACGGCCGGGGCTCCCGTTTCCGTCCAAAGCCCGACATCGGAGTTCGTCGATGCGTTCTCCGACTTGGGCTTGTTTGAAGATCTAATGCGGATGGAGTTTCGTAAATGAAGCGCGTACTTGCCGTAGATGACACGATTACTTTCCGGATCATGCTGGCTAACTGCCTTCGCAAAGCCGGCCACGAAGTTATCGAGGCCGAAAACGGAAAAGAAGCCCTCAATAAGCTGCTGGCGGATCCGCCAGACATCGTGATTACCGACTTGAACATGCCGGTCATGAACGGACTGGAGTTCATTGAAGAGGCTCGGAAAGAAAATGCGGGCCGCGGGCTGCCGATGCTGCTTCTGACCACGGAAGTTGCTGAGCATCTGAAGAAAAAAGCGCGTGAAGTTGGGGCGACCGGTTGGCTGACGAAGCCGTTCGATCCGGCGCAAATTCTTCGGCTCGTCGATCAGCTGACCTGATCGCCCACTATTTAATTGGTATTGAAAGGCCGGCATAATGGATGAGATGGAGGAGTTCCTCACAGTCTTCTTCCAAGAGTGCGAGGAGCGGCTAGGGGAGCTGCAAGACAACCTCGCCCTCATGGTGGACGGCGAATGGGATGCGGAAACTCTCAATGCGGCCTTCCGAGCGGTTCACTCGGTAAAGGGCGGCGCGGGCGCATTCGGCCTCGATGCGTTGGTCGAATTTACGCATGTCTTCGAAACGGTGATGGATGCGTTGCGGTCCGATCAGCTGCAGCTCACGCCGAAAATCTGTCAGGTGCTGCTGCGCGCAAGCGACATGATGTCAGCGCTGATCGAAGACGCTCAGGGCAACGGCGCGGCGGATAAAGGCCTGGCTGACAAGATCCGTGCTGAGCTCGACGCGTTGGCGAAGGGCGAAGACCCGGACGCCGCCGCGGCGAATGTCGAGCTAGCCGCGCCGGCCGCCGCTGAGGAGCCGGCCGAGCCGAAAAAAGACGAGGCGCCCGCCGCTGCGCCGGCGGAAGCCGCCGCGGAGGAGCCCGAAGAGGATATGGGGCCGCCGGAGCGCGAACTTGAGATCCTGTTCGAGCCCGGCCCGGACTTCGTGCGCTCGGGGCACGATCCGCTTAAATTCATTCGGGCGCTGCGCCAGTTCGGGTCCGTAAAAGCGGTCGCAGACGGCGATTATCCACCGCTTTCCGATCATGAGCCCTACGAAACGCAGCTGACCTGGCGGATTACGCTGGATACGGCGGTGGATCTTGGCGAGATCGATACGTTCTTGATTATGTATCAGCTCGCCGCGGACATCGAAGTCTCGGAACCGCCGAGCGCCGAGGAAACGCCAGCAACGGCGCCAACGGCGGAAGCAAAAGCGCCTGAGGCGCCGGCCGAGGCGGATCGCAAGGAGCCCGAGGCTGCGCCAGCTGAAGAGGCGCCTGCCGCCGAGGCGGCGTCGGAGCCGAGCGAGCCGACCAAAGCGAAGGAGCCGTCGGAGCCCGCGCCTGCCGAACCGCGCGCTGAGGAACCGAAACGCGCCGGCGAGGGGAAGGCGGCGGCCCAGCAGCCGCGGGTCTCAAAGGCCCTGCGCGTAGAGCTGAGCCGCATTGACCGGCTGGTGAACATGGTCGGCGAGATCGTGATCACGCAGGCTGTGCTGAGCCAGAATTTCTCGGACCTCGACACCGGCGTGAACGTCGAAATCGGCCATGCCGTCGAAGCGTTGTCGCGTCAAACGCGAGAGCTGCAAGAAAGCGTCATGGCGATCCGGGCTCAGCCGGTGAAGTCGGTCTTCTCGCGGATGCCGCGCGTCGTGCGCGATCTCTGCGCCTCGCTGAACAAAGACGCCCGGATTATTCTTTCGGGAGAGCATACCGAGGTCGACACGACGGTTATCGAGGAGCTGTCCGAGCCGCTCACGCACATGCTGCGAAACTCGATGGATCATGGCATCGAGACGCCGGAAAAGCGCGAAGCAGCGGGCAAGCCGCGGACAGGCACAATCAATCTCTCCGCCGAGCATCGTGGCGAGCGCGTTCGCATCGTGATCGAAGATGACGGCGCCGGCATCAACCGCGAACGCGTTCTGAGCAAGGCGGTGGAAAACGGCATCGTGCCGCCCGACGCCACGCTAACGGATGAAGAGATCGACATGCTGATCTTCCATCCGGGCTTCTCAACGGCGGAGAAGGTCACGAACGTTTCCGGCCGCGGCGTCGGCATGGATGTGGTGAAGAAGAAAGTGCAGGCGCTCGGCGGCCGCGTTGTTGTCTCCAGCGTGCCGGGCAAGGGCACGAAGTTCGTCATCACCTTGCCGCTGACCCTCGCGGTTTTGGACGGCATGACCGTCGGCGTCGGGAACGAACGGTTCATTCTGCCGCTGTCTTCTGTGGTTGAGGCCGTGAAGCTGGACGAATCGAACATCGACATCCTGCCGGGCGAAGTGCGGGTGATGCGCTATCGCGGCGAATGGTTGCCGATGATTTGTCTGGAGCTGGCGCTCAATATGGAAACGGCGCGCAGCGCGGCGGATCTGGTTGTGGTTGTCGAAACGGAAACGGACGGCCGTGTCGCGATCATCGTCGATGAACTTCTGGGGCAGCGCCAAGTCGTTCTGAAAAGCCTTGAGGCGAACTTCCGTCGGGTCGACGGCGTTTCAGGCGCAACGATCCTCGGCGACGGCCGCGTCGCCCTCATCCTCGATATTCCCTCCCTGCAGGCCCTGAGCGGCGGCGGAGCCCTTGTACAGGAGATGATGATATGAGCGAGCAGCCGAAGCCTGCGGATAAAGATCGGGTGGAAGAGGCCGTTCAGGCCGGCGACTACCGTCAGTATGTCACGTTCTTGGTCGGCGACCGGCTCTATGGCGTGGAGATCACGCTGGTGCGCGAGATCAAGCAATGGTCGCCAACCACCGCGTTGCCGAACCAGCCGCACTATACCCGCGGCGTGCTGAACCTGCGCGGCACGATCGTGCCTGTGCATGATCTGCGGGTTCGCTTTGGCGGGGCGCAGACCGAGGCGACGGAGAACCATGTCGTGGTCATCGCGTCGATCGGCGAGCAAAGCGTCGGCATCCTGGTCGACGCGGTGTCGGACATCCTGACCGTTGCGCCGGATGATGTGCGTCCAATTCCTAGCGGCGCGCGTGAGCTGGATCTCGAATCGATCAGCGGCCTGGTGACCAGCGATGATCAAATGATCGCGCTGCTCGATCTGCCGCGCTTGTTCCCGAACGAAGACATGATGGCGGCTTAGGCCGCCACTACTCGCAGCAGTTTGGCAAGGCAGGATCCACTATGAGCGTCGGCGTCGCCGGTTTCGTACAACCCGCCCTTACTCTGTGCGCCTTTGGCGCGGGGTGCTCCGTTGCGACTGCGTCCGCGCGGTTGGCGGCGGAGGGCGCGTCGACCGCGTCTGTGTGGCTTGTAGGCGGGGTTGCTGGCGCCGCGTTGGTGGGCGCGTCGTACATGATGGCTCGCCCTGCGTCGGCGATCGGCGGCGACGCCGATGAGCCTGTCGAGGATCCTCTGGAGGATTGGGGCGACGAGCCGATCGACGCAGCGATCCTTGAGGCCGTGACGGCGGCCAAAACTAAAGGCGCCTCAACCGAAGAGCGCGCCGACGAGGATTGGGAAGCTATCGCAAGCGGCGACGACCAGCTGCGACGCGCCGGACTGGCGGTAGGCGATACGGTAGGTGAGGAAAAAAGATGAGCAACTCTTCGCTTGCGCGCGCTCCCGCAGTGGCCGAACCTGGCGGATCCGAGTTCGCCTATGACCGCGTTGAGCTGACTGACGATGATTTTCGTCAGGCGGCGGCGCTTGTCGGCCAGCTGACCGGAATCGTCATCAAAGAACATAAGCGCGAGATGATCCATTCGCGCCTGTCGCGTCGGCTGCGTGCGCTCGGCTTGCAGAGCTACAAGGCGTATCTAGAGTTCGTTCAGTCGGACGCCGGCAAGAATGAGATCGGCGAATTCATCAATGTGGTGACCACCAACCTCACCTCATTCTTTCGTGAGGATCACCATTTTCAAGATCTCAAGAATAAGGTGCTGGCGCAGATCGCGGCGGAGGGGCGCAGCCGGGTTCGGATTTGGTCATCGGCTTGTTCGTCCGGCGAGGAGCCTTACTCGATTGCGATGACTGTTCGGGAGTCCGATGCGGCGCAGGCCAAGGATCTCAAAATTCTCGCGACAGATCTGGACACCAATATTCTCGCGCGCGCTTCGGCCGGTGTTTATGCGCAAGATCGGGTCACGGCCATTCCTGAGAAGATGCTGCGCGCATCAACCAAGCAGGTTGGCGATAAGTTTGAATTCACTTCTGAAGTCAAGCGAATGATTACATTTCGTCAGCTCAATTTGCTGACGCGGTGGCCATTTTCAGGGCCGTTCGACGTCATTTTTTGCCGAAATGTTCTCATCTACTTCGATGCGGATACGAAGCGAGAAGTTGTTAATAGAATGGCGCAGATGCTGCGGCCGAACGGTACCCTTTACTTGGGCCACTCTGAATCTTTGCTTGGCGAGCATGCGTTGCTCTCCAGTGAAGGCAAAACAATCTACAGGAGGCGCGCCTAATGGTTGCTGCAGGTCCGTCGAGCGGGCGTAGCTCGTACTTCGACACCAAAATCGGCGCGCAGGCGACCATCGTTCTGCCTGGCGATCATCTGGTCTCTTCCGAGCCTGATCACGCGCTGGTCACTTTGCTTGGATCCTGTGTCGCCGCGTGCATTCGTGATCCGGAGGTCGGCGTCGGCGGTTTGAACCACTTCTTGCTGCCGGACGATCGTAGCGGCGGCGAAGGGGCTGGCTCCATGCGCTACGGCACCAACGCGATGGAAGTCCTGATCAACGATATCCTGAAGCAGGGCGGTTCTAAGTCGCGGCTTGAGGCGAAGGTGTTTGGCGGCGGCAATGTGATCGACACATCCGCCAGCGAAACGGTCGGGGATCGCAACGCGCGCTTCGTGTTGGACTATTTGCGGCGCGAGGGCGTACGCGTCGCCGCCTCTGATCTCGGCGGGGTGCGTGCGCGGCGGGTGTTTTATTTCCCGACCAGCGGCCGCGTCTCGGTATTGCGTCTGGAGCCTAAGGCCGTTCGTGAGCAGGAGTTGCGGCATAAGGCTAAGGTTGAGACCGCGCCTCGGGCCGGAGGAGTGGAGCTCTTCTGATGACCGCGATGGGGCCAAATCGACCGGTTCGCGTCGTTGTCGTCGACGACTCCGTTCTGATGCGCACGATGCTGCGATCAGCGCTGGAGGTTGACGGGGATATCGATGTCGCCGGCTCCGCTGCGGAGCCCTACGCGGCGCGGGACATGATCAAACGGGTAAATCCTGACGTTGTGACGTTGGATGTCGAGATGCCCGGCATGAACGGCCTGGAATTTCTCGATAAAATCATGCGCCTCCGGCCAATGCCGGTGGTGATGGTCTCGTCCCTCACAAGCGCAGGAGCGGATGCGACATTGACTGCGTTGGAGTTCGGCGCCGTCGATTTCGTCGCCAAGCCGGCGGGCAACGCCGGCATGCGCGAATTCGGTGAAATCGTCCGGCGCAAGGTTCGGGCGGCGTCAAAAGCTCGGATCCGTCAAGGCGCGAGCGCGGCGCGGCCTAGGCCGCAACCTCAGGCGTTCAAGCGGTCCGGCGGCGTTGGGTTGATCGCCATCGGCGCATCTACCGGCGGGGTGTCCGCGATCGGCTCGATCGTGCAGCGCTTGCCGCGTGGGCTGCCGCCCGTGGTCGCGGTGGTGCATATGCCGGAAAACTACACCGGCCGCTTCGCCGCGCGCTTGGCCTCGCAAACGGGGCACGATGTCGCCGAAGCGCGTGAGGGCGAGAAGCTGCGCCCTGGCGCAATTCGGATCGCGCCGGGCTCGCATCACCTGGAGGTCGCTAAGGCCGGGACCGAGTATGTCACCAAGCTGAGCATGAGCGATCCGGTGTCGGGTCATCGCCCATCGGTCGATGTTTGCTTTCGCTCGGTGGCCGCAGCCGCGGGCGGGCAAGGGTTGGGGGTGATCCTCACAGGAATGGGGCGCGACGGCGCTTCCGGATTGCTGCAGATGCGCCAAGCCGGCGCGCTTTGCCTGGGCGAGTCGGAAAAGTCCTGTGTCGTCTATGGGATGCCGAAGGCGGCGCGGGACGCCGGCGCCGTCAATGAAGAGCATCACCTTGAGAAATTGCCGGATCGAATCTGTGAGCTCGTGTCCGGCAAATCCTATCGCGCTTGACGCGACACTGCGCAAAACGCGCTCATTAGTAAGGAACCGCAGAATGCCAGTAGCAAAGTCTCTGAAAGTCATGGTTGTCGACGACCAACAGTCGATGCGGGGTTTGGCCCGGCAATGTCTGAAGCGGATGGGCATCGTCAATGTCTCGCTCGCTGCGAGCGGCGATGCAGCGCTGAAGGAGCTTCAATCCGCGAAGTTTGACGTCGTCATCTCGGATTTGAATATGCCAGGCATGAGCGGCGTCGATCTCGCCAAAGAGGTCAAGGCGCATCCGGTGCTGAATTCGGTGCTCTTCCTGCTTGCTACCAGCGAAATGTATCGCGAGCAGGCGGAAGAGGGCATCGTCGACCACTTCGTCGCGAAGCCGTTCAGCGTCGCGGATCTGAAGGGCGCGCTGGAAGAGAAGCTCGGCGCGCTTTCGTAGCCGGCGCTTCGATACGGACACCATAATGCTCCGCAGCGCGTTCGGCGGTTTCGACGCGCAGCGGAGTTCTTTGCGCGATGCGCACTGGCGACAGCGTCTGCTGCAGCTGTTAGCTCTCTTCGGTCGGCTCTTTCCGCCCGCGATGCAGCAACTCTTTTACAATTCCGAAATTGCGCCCACGGGTGGGAGCTGTCAGCTCCGGCTTCACGCCAACGCACAGGAGCGCTGGAGCAGATATCCGCGCGCCGGCGCCGCCGAGCGCCTCCTGTATCGCCGCGTTGATTGTCGTCAAAGCATCCGTTGGTTGACGATCCAGGACCAGTGGTGCGCGGCCCATCATGGCGTAAGCCAGCGCGGCCAACCCCTCGCGCGGGGCGGTGAACTCAAGAGTCAGTTGCTCAAACTGGATCTCGCGGAAGCCCGCCCGCCGCATCGCTGCTTTCGCAGAGTCTTCGTCTGCTAGGCGGAAGGCGTCGCGCGCCACTTCCGCCGACTCCAAGGCGGGGTCGCCATGCTTTGCAATCGCGTCCAGGCAGGCGCGGGCGACTGGGTTCTGTTCGGGCGCCAGCCAATGGGTCCAACCAAAGCGGCCGCCTTGCTTCAGGGCGCGGAAAGCTTCGCGCATGGCTTGCTGGGGATCGGCGACATGCTGCAGACCGAAATTGCAGGCGACGGCGTGAAACTCAT
The DNA here is from genome assembly GCA_022760355.1 of Neomegalonema sp. GTDB lineage: Bacteria > Pseudomonadota > Alphaproteobacteria > Rhodobacterales > Rhodobacteraceae > JALEGB01. The sequence goes on along the minus strand of JALEGB010000015.1, from coordinate 37,428 downwards.
TGGCGCGGACGTCGAGCGCTTCTGCGTCGCCAATTTGGAACCGAGCCTCCGGCACGCGTTCCCGTGCGATCGCCACCATCGCCGGGGCGAAGTCGATCCCTGTCGCCGACGCGCCCAGCGCATAGGCGGCGCCCGCAACAACGCCCGGTCCGCAGCACAGATCCAGCACTGTATTGTCGGCATGCACATCCAGCGCTGTCAGCAGACGGGGCGCGCCCAAAGCGGTGGCGTGGGCGGCGGTGTCGAGCCAGAGGCCTGCGCGTGCGCTCCAGGATTCTTGTTCGAAGGTTTTTTGCGAAATTTCGACCATAGCGCCGTGCATACTGTCGTGAGAGGGCGGCGTCAGCAGTTGTGCGCGCCGCAGGGCCAATGAATTGTGCGCGAACGATGCGCGCGCGCCGCGTGTTCTCTCCAAAGTGGAATTTTGGAACGCTTGTGCAAGGCGCCGGGGCGAATGACGAGGCGCGCCAGGCGCGACCGTATTTTCGCCATGGCTTACTCGCCTTCTGGTCAGGCCCGCCGCAGCGCGCGTTTGCCCATGAGGCGACGCACGATCTGCGGCTTGTGAACAGACGAGGATCATATGTCGATACAAAAACGCGCGGCGGCGTTCGGGCTCGTGCTTTTCGCCGGCGCGGCGCAGGCGCAAACGCCTGACATCTATGTCAGCACCTTCGTTGCGCCTGGGATGAACCATTCGCGATGCGTGACGTTGATGCGGGAGGAATGCCGGCTGCAATTTGGCGAATGCCGAGAGTCCCGGCGCGGCGCGTACAATAAATCCGGCAAGAACACGATCTTTATGGACTGCGTTAACTATGACAGTCAGGTGGTCGCCGTGTTTGCGGGCGCGACAGTGGATGGGAAACGCGGATACGATTACATTCGCGACACTGTGCGGGCGCTGAACGATGCGGTTTTTGCGCGTCGGGAGGAATAGACGCGCCGCGCGAAATCGGCGTTAGAAGATGCGTTGGGCGTAAAGGCCGAGGCCGCGCCCGACGCTGCCGAGCATATCGCCGCTTTTGATCCGCGATGTCGGCGTCTCGCGCGCGATCGCGGCTTTGACCGCCGGGATGTGGCTGGTGCCGCCGGTTAGAAACACTGAGGTGATTGCGGCTTGCGTCAGGCTGGCGGCCTTTAGCGTTTCGCGCAGCTCGGCGCGGACCTTCTCAACATTCTCGGCGATGGCCGCCTCAAACTTGGCGCGCGGTAATTGCTGCGTCAGGCTTGGCTCTAGCGCTGCAAGATCAAGGTCGCACTGCTCCTCAGTGGTCAGACGGATCTTGCTCTGCTCAACGCTTTCAAGCAGCGCATGGGCGGATTGGCTTTCGAGGGTGCGGATCAGCCTGTCAAAGCGCTCCGTTTCCGCTGCGAATTTTCGCGTTGCGCGGGCGTCGCGCAGATTTTCGGGCGTGTAGGCGAACATCACACGGTGCCACGTGGCGAGATCGTAATAGATCGCCCTTGGGGCCTCGACCTGATCGCCCGATTCCGTTTTTACCTGCGCGCCGAGGCCGAGCAGCGGCATCACGCTGTTGAGGCTGGTGGATCGGTCCAGATCCGTCCCGCCGACGCCGACGCCGCCATGGGCGAGAATATCGTCGGAACGGTCCGGGCGCGCTCGGCGTTCGGGCGCGACGCGGACGACGGAAAAGTCGGTGGTGCCGCCGCCAATATCGACGATCAGCACCAGCTCCTCATGATCGATTGACATCTCATATTCGAAGGCGGCGGCGATTGGCTCCAGCTGCATCTCAACATGCTTGAAACCCGCCGTTTGGGCGATGGCGCGCAGCCGGTCCTCCGCTGATTGGTTGCCGTCTGAGCCTGCGCCGACAAAATTCACCGGGCGGCCGAGCACGACACAGTCGACCTCGCTTTCAGCGGCGGCGTTCGCGGCTGAGCGGAGGCGGCGGATGATTTCTACGATGAACTCGGTGAAAGGCGCGCGGCGGCGGCCGATGCGAGTGGTTTCGTTGATCAAATCGCTGGTGAGGATGCTCTTGAGGCCCCGCAGCAAACGCCCAGGCTCGTGATCGAGATACTCGGCAATCGCCGCGCGACCGAAGAGTGGGCCAGGCGCCTCATCCGGATAGAACAGGGCGCTGGGCAGGGTGTGGTGCGCCCCCTCAACCGGCAGCAGGCGCACATCGTCGTCTGTTCCCATCGCGACGCATGAGTTGGAGGTGCCGAAATCAACGCCACACGATTTCCGCTTGTTGGCCGTCCTGTTCATGATCGCATTCACCCGGTTTGAGCTGGGCGGCGCTCTTTGACCGATTAGGCGTGGACATGCAACCAATTTGCCTAAAAGCGGCGCTGCTGATGTATCGGAAGCGATGGGGCGAGCCGCACACGCGCGGCGCGGCTCGCAGGGCGCGTTACGCCCAGCTCCAAGTCGTTGGCACATACTCCCAGGCTTTTCCCGCGGCCCGAATATGGCCGAGAGCTGGGAAGGACGCATGGTATGCAAACCAGAGCACTTGGTCCGACGCGGCGCGATCAAGCAGGCGGCGGCGGGTGGCCACAAGCCCCTCTGCATCGGCTTCGAACAAGCTAACCCATTCAGGGTGCTTGGCGTTTTGAGCTGGGAGCAGAGTTGTATCGCTGGCGTACAGCAACTGCTTTCCATCCGATTCGATCAGCACCACTGAGGAATGCGGCGTGTGTCCCGGCGCCGGCAGCAGCTGTACGCCTGGCGCAATTTCGGTCTCGCCGCGCACCAGATGGTTCTGCTGGGCGACCTTCGGAAGCACAGTGTTGAGCGCGCTGATCGAGACATCCTTGAAGGCTTGCGGCAGCGCCGACCCATTTACGTCCGACTGTGCTTGGGCTGAGCTCCAATAGGCGTGCTCGCGCTCATCCCAGATGATTCGCGCGTTGGGGAACCGGGATTTTTGGTCGGCGCCAATGAGGCCGCCGAAATGGTCAAAATGCCCATGGGTGATGATCACCGTATCAATCTGCGTAGGGTCGACGCCCGCATTGGCGAGGCCAATGGGCTGGCGTCCGAAGCTGTCGCCGACAAAGCGGCCTGCGCCCGCGTCGATCAGGATCTTGCGGTCGCCTTCCTCGATCAGCAGCGTGTTCATCGGTACATGGACGCGATCAGTCGGCTGAAATTCTTCTTTCTGAGCGGCGGCGAAGGCTTCTTGCGTCACGTTCGCCGCAAACACGGGCTGGCCGGGAAGGAAGCCGTCTCCGTCGCCAAGCACAGTCACGGTTTTTGAGCCGAAGCGGAAGCGATAGAAGCCGGCGCCTTGCAGGCTGGCCGCGGGTTTGGGGGTTGCGGCTGCGTCGCTGCTTGCAAGGCCGATGCCTGCGGTCAGGCCGGCGGCGGCGGTGAGGCCGGCGGTGGTCAGGAGGGTGCGTCGGTTGAGTTCAGTCATTGGTTTTCTCCGTTTGGTGATGGCGTGTCAGTGCGGCGGCGCGCCCTTGGTCGACCGCGCCTTTTAAAGCGACCGGTCATCTTGTTTTGGGGCGCGAAACGACCTGCGCTTCCGTGAACGCAGGATCGAATTCTGCAAGCTGTGCGTCGTCAGTCGGCGAAGAGCGTCACCGCGGTGCGCTTGAATTCTAGGAGCGGCTCAGGTCCCCGTAGCGCCTTAGAGCGCAGAACCGCCCCCTCCCAGGCGCTGATAAACCAGCCGGCGACATCCTCCGGCGACAAATCCGTTCGAACTGCGCCTTCGGTTTGGCCCGCCGCGAAACTGTCCCGCAGGCGGCGGCGCCAGGTCTCAAACAGGCTATTCACTTCAGTTCGGATCGCTTCGCTGGTCGGCGAGGCGTCCAGGGCGAGGTTTCCGAGCAGGCAGCCGGTCCAACCGTTGGAGCTGAAGAGCGCGACCAGCGAGTCGATCAACTGTTCGAACCGTTGTTTTGGCGGGATTGCGGCGTTGCCCAAGGTTTGATCCAGGCTGTCGCCAAATGCGTTGAAATACGCGCGGAGCACTTCGATTGCGAAGGCCTCTTTGCTTTCGAAGTGATTGTAGAAGCTGCCTTTCGGCGCGCCGGCGGCGTTGGCGATATCGGCGACGCTGGTTGCGTGATAGCCCCGTTCATGCAGAACGCGTTGGCCGTGCTCCAGCAGATCGTCTCGCATTGAGGGTTTGGGCATCTCGCGCTCCAGGTTGGCTTGGGGATCTAAATATGACCGGTCGTCTTAAATTGCAATCGGAGAAAGCCGGCGCGCTGCTGCGCCGACGCCCTTTTCACCAGAATGTGAGGCTCACTCGAGCCCAAGCTTTTTGCGCACCAACTCCTGCACCGCCTGCGGGTTCGCCTTGCCGCCGGTCGACTTCATGACCTGCCCGACAAACCAGCCCGCCAAGTTCGGCTTCGCTTTCGCTTTCTCAACCTGCTGCGGATTGGCGGCGATTACATCGTCGACTGCGGCCTCAATTGCGCCCAGGTCGGTTACCTGCTTCATGCCGCGATCTTCGACGATTTTCTTCGGATCGCCGCCTTCGCTCCAGACGATCTCAAACAGCTCTTTGCCGATTTTGCCTGAGATTTCGTCCGAGGAGATCAGGTCGACAATCGCGCCCAGCTGCGCCGCGGAGATGGGGCTTTCATCGATCGACTTCTCTTCTTTATTTAGCCGGCCGAACAGCTCATTGATCACCCAGTTCGCCGCAAGTTTGCCGTCGCGCCCCTTCGCGACCTCCTCAAAGAAGACAGCGTTCTCAGGTTCAGCCGCCAGGACGCTGGCGTCATATTCGGTGACGCCAAAGCTTTTTACAAACCGGGCTTTTTTCGCATCCGGCAGCTCCGGCAGGCTCTTTGCGATCTGATCAACCCAGGCTTGCTCGATCTCCAGCGGCAGCAGGTCCGGATCCGGGAAGTAGCGGTAATCATGCGCCTCTTCCTTGGACCGCATGGATCGGGTTTCGCCCTTCTTGGTGTCATACAACCGGGTTTCCTGGTCGATCTCGCCGCCATCCTCAATGATGGCGATCTGACGCCGCGCCTCATACTCGATCGCTTGCTGGATAAAGCGCATCGAGTTCATGTTCTTGATTTCGCAGCGCGTGCCGAGCCCGTCGCCGGGGCGGCGGACCGAGACGTTGACGTCCGCGCGCATTGAGCCTTCCTGCATGTTCCCGTCGCAGACGCCGAGATAGCGGAAGATTGTGCGCAATTTGCGCAGGAATTCGGCGGCCTCTTCGGAAGAGCGGATGTCGGGTTTGGACACCACCTCCATCAGGGCGACCCCGGTGCGGTTCAGATCGACGAAGCTCTTTTCCGGATCCATGTCATGGATCGATTTGCCGGCGTCCTGCTCAAGGTGAATGCGTTCAATCCGCACGCGGCGGCCGATTCCGGGCGCCAGATCAACGATCACTTCGCCTTCGCCGACAATTGGATGCTTAAATTGCGAGATCTGATAGCCCTGCGGCAAATCCGGATAGAAATAGTTCTTACGATCAAACACCGAGAACAGATTGATTTCGGCTTTGATGCCGAGGCCGGCCCGGACAGCCTGCTCGACGCAAAATTCGTTAATCACCGGCAGCATGCCCGGCATCGCCGCGTCAACGAGGCTGACATTTTCATTTGGCGCGGCGCCGAATTTGGTCGACGCGCCGGAAAACAGCTTCGATTCCGAGAGGACCTGCGCGTGAACCTCCATGCCGATCACGACTTCCCAGTCCCCGTCGACGCCGGGGATCAGTTTTGGCTCGGGTTCTTTAAATTCCAGCAGCTCTGCTTCGGTCATCATCCTGGCTCTCTCGGGCATCCGTTTCACCGGGCGGGTTACGCCGCCGCGCGCCTACCCGCAAGCGCGACGCGCATTTTTTGTCTCGGCCGCCGCCATTGGAGGGCGGCGCGAACGGCGACAAAGGCCCGGCCGCGCTTTGACGCGCTTGCGCGGTCGGCTGCGTCGGACTAGGACGCGCACTCATAAGTCTGGCCGAGCCGCCACCGGTTTTTATTGGAGCTCCGTATGTCCGTCACTGCCGAAGATGTTCGCAAAGTCGCAAAGCTCGCGCGTCTCGCCGTTGAGGAGGAGCAAATTCCAGCGCTCACATCCGAGCTGAATGGCATACTTGCGATGGTTGAGCAGCTGCAGGAAGTTGATGTCGATGGGGTCGAGCCGATGACGTCGGTCAGCCCGATGCGTTTGAAGCGTCGGGAGGACGGCGTTACCGATGGGGACAAGGTTGAGCAAGTGCTCGCCAATGCGCCTGAAACGGCGGAGGGGTTTTTCGTCGTTCCAAAGGTGGTCGAATAACCCGGCGTCGCCGCTGCGCCACATCTGACGGTAAGCTTGCGCGCTGACGCATTTCCTGGCCGCGTCTTGGCAAGCGCTTAACGCTTCCAGGGGCAATTTATCCGCGTGGCCGGCCTTCAAAAGTCGATCGCCTGAGGGCGGTTTCGAAGCGGTTTTTCGGACACGTCTTCGCGAGCCTCGGCCCAACTTGGCGCTTAGGCTTTGAACCTGGGCGGTAAAGCGCTTAGGTGAAGTTCAGATTTAAGGTGGAGGCTGAGGCATGAAGCGCTTCGCAAATGGTTCCGCGGTTGCAGTCGCGATGAGTAAACGCTGCGCGCCGATGGTCATGTCGGCGATCTTCGCCGCAGGCTTGGTCGGTGTGGCGAGCGCTGAAGATACGAAAACGCCTGAGTTCGAGCCGGCGCCGGGGTATGATGAGTCGTTCATCGAGCCGGTAGAGCGCAAAACCCTCAATGGCTACGGCTTGGTTGAGGGCGAGCTGCCTGAAACGACCAGCATCGACCGGGGCGATGGCGCGTTGACCGAGTTCGCCGGACAGCGCCGGACCTATAACCCTGGCATCATTGGCGGCGTGCTCGGCGCAGTGAAGTCGTCGATCATCGGCAAAAAGCCGGAATAAGCGGCGCCGACGCGACGGCCGGAGCGTTAATGCGCCCGGCCTCGGCTGACCCTGCTCATCAGATATGTTGCGCATCAGATGTTTTGCGCATCAGAAGTCTCGGATCAGATTTGAGAGCGCCCTGCTCGTCGGGGCGCTCTTTTCTTTGCTGCGGACCGCTTGTGAGCGGCTGGCGCCAAGCTGAGCCGCTGGCGATGGCTTAACGAGCCTTGAAATTCGCGGCCCGACCCGTAGAGAGATGGACTTCGCCGCCTCGGCCGCGGCTGCGCGTTGTTCCGCTGATATGGCGGCGTCCGCGCTGTGTACGGTCGACCAGTTTTTTGTAGAGGAGCGCGCACTCTATGGCCGCAGCCGACTCGACCGACCTCGCCAGCCTGACGCTTGCCGATGCGCGCGAAGGCCTGCGCAAGGGCGATTTTACCGCCCTTGAGCTCACCGAGGCGTTTCTCGCGCATATTGATGGATCCGAGCCGCTCAACGCCGTGGTCCACAAAACGCATGACAAAGCGCGGGCGATGGCGAAAGCGGCGGATAAGCGGCTGAAGAAAGAAGGCGCTGACGCCCCGTCCTTGTGCGGCGCCCCTATCGGGGTCAAAGACGTGTTCTGCGTTGAAGGAACGCCGACACAAGCGGCGTCGAAGATCCTTGATCAGTTTACGCCGCCGTACGAATCAACCGTGACGTCAAAGCTGTGGGACGCCGGAGCTGTGCATCTGGCGAAGCTGAATATGGATGAGTTCGCGATGGGCTCCTCCAACGAACATTCCTGCTATGGCTCGGTGATCAGCCCCTGGCGAGCGAAGGGCTCTGACGCCGCACTAACGCCGGGCGGTTCCTCGGGCGGCTCCGCCGCCGCCGTCGCCGCGGATCTATGTCTGGCCGCGCTTGGCACTGATACCGGCGGATCGATCCGGCAGCCCGCCGCCTATACCGGTATTGTCGGCCTGAAGCCGACCTATGGCCGCTGCTCGCGTTGGGGGGTGATCGCCTACGCCTCATCGCTGGATCAGGTCGGCCCGATGACAAAGTCGGTGCAAGACGCAGCGATCCTATTGTCGGCGATCGCCGGGGAAGATGCGAAGGATTCGACGTCCGCGCCGCGGGCAGTAGAGGATTTCGAGGCTTCGTTAGGCGCAGGGGTTAAGGGCAAAAAGATTGGCGTGCCGAAGGAATACCGCGTGGACGGCATGCCGGAAGAGATTGAAAAACTGTGGGGCGAGGGCGCGGAGTGGCTGAAAGCCGCGGGCGCTGAAATTGTCGAGATTTCACTGCCGCACACCAAATACGCGTTGCCCGCCTACTATATCATCGCGCCAGCGGAAGCGTCGTCGAACCTCGCGCGCTATGACGGCGTTCGGTATGGGCGTCGAGCGGAGCCGCGTCCGGGCGACGGGGTGGTCGAAATGTATGAGCGCTCACGCTCGGAGGGCTTCGGCCTCGAGGTGCAGCGCCGCGTGATGATCGGCGCCTATGTGCTTTCGGCCGGCTATTACGACGCCTACTATCTGCGCGCGCAGAAGCTGCGCACCTTGATCAAGCGGGACTTCGAGAACGCGTTTGCTGACGATGTCGACGCCATCTTGGCGCCAACAACGCCAAGCGCTGCGTTCAAGCTGGGCGATCCGGCGATGGAGGATCCGGTGCAGATGTATCTGAACGACGTGTTCACCGTGACGGCGAACCTTGCGGGGCTGCCGGCGATCAGCGTGCCTGCGGGGCTTGACGGCGCAGGCCTGCCGCTCGGGCTGCAGCTGATTGGCCCCGCCTGGGGCGAAGGGAAGATCCTGGCGGCGGCCGAGGAGATTGAACGCGCTGCGGGATTTGCGGCGAAGCCGGAACGCTGGTGGTAACGCGACGCCCCAGTGTTTTGGCGTATCCCCCTGGCGCCGTCGCGGCTGTTCTCGCGCGGTTGGGGCTGGAGGTCGGCGCGTTTCGATCGAAGACCGCTGAGCTGTTGACGCGCGCGGATCGTGGCGCGCCGTTGGCGCGGCGCGATTCGGCGGCTCTGGAAAAAGCGATCCTAACGGTGGCGTTAGCCCGCGCTCAGGGCGGGCGCCGTCTCGATCATCGATCGTCGGAATATCTTGGGCTGCGCCGATTGGTGCGATCGGAGTTGTCACGGCGTGCGCGCCCCCTCGCGGAGGACGGCGCTCCGTGGACGCAATAGCGGCGGAGCAACGATATCTGGATGGCTCCTTCCGTGGCGCCACAAAATCCTCTAATACCCTTCCGTAGAGAGTGTCGGACACACTGTTTTGGGAGGTCGTGTTGCCTGCTTGGTTGAAACAACTTTTCGCGCCGCTGCTGATCATTCTCGCCGCCGCCGCGATCGCGGCGCTGGTCTACTTCAACATTGTCGACTTGAAGGCGATCTCGCTGCCCTCTTCGCCCGAGTTCAAAAAATTCTCGAACGATCTGCCAACCATAGCGCTCGCATTCATCTTCGGCGTGCTGGGGGCGTTTGTTCGTCTTGGCGCCGGCGGATTTTGGGAGCGGCTGCGTCAGCTCGCCATTGGCGGCGCCGTCGGGGTTATCGTATTCTTTATCCTGAAGAGCGAGGTCGTCCCGCAGATCATGTATGACAATCTGCCGACCAAGGAGCTGCAGGTGAGCTATTACGGCATGGCGTTGCTGGCCGTGTTTGGCGGCATGTATTCGGCCGAACTCTCACGTTGGGCTGCTGGCAAGCGCTGAGCTAAGCTGGCGCGCATGAGGTGATTGCGGCTTTGCTGGAGCGCAGCCGAAACCGCGCTGCGGCGCTTGGGGATCGTTCGCTCCGGCTCCTTGTCTGATCCTCATCGCGCCGGACAACCGGCTGCGCTGACTGGCGTGCGTTCTAGAGGGAGAAGACAATGTCGAACTGGACAGTACAGTGGCTCGGCCATTCGGGTTTTCGTATCGAGACCGGCGGCGCGGTCATTCTGATCGATCCGTGGCTGCGCGGAAATCCCAGCTTCGATGAGGCGCGCTTTGACGAGGCGGTCAGCGGCGCAACTCATTTGCTGCTGAGCCATGCGCATGGCGACCATTCGTCGAGTGCGCAGGAGATCGTTGAAAAAACCGATGCAACGCTCGTCGCGATCTATGATCTGACGCAGCTGCTCGGCGTTGACGGCGCGGTCGGCATGAATAAGGGCGGGACTGTCGCGCTCACCGATGCGGTTTCCGCAACCATGGTTCACGCCGTACATAGCTCATCGATCGAGATTGACGGCGCCAGCCGGTATGGCGGCGGCGAAGCCGGCTTTATGATCCGTTCAGGCGCGGAGACTCTCTATTTCGCTGGCGACACGGATGTGTTCGCCGATATGGCGATTTTTGAGGAGCTGCATAAGCCGAAATTTGGGATTCTGCCGATCGGCGGTCATTTCACCATGGATGCGGATCGGGCCGCCTTCGCGGCGAAGAAGTTCTTCAACTTCGAGACCATCATCCCGTGCCACTACCAAACCTTCCCGCTGCTGGCGCAATCTGCGGATCCGTTCGCCGCGGCCGTGGCGCCGACCCGGGTGATGGCGCCGAGCGTCATGGAAAAGATTATTCTCTGACGGAGGCGGCGGCGCCAGAAAGAAATAAGCGCTCACGATCAGTGAGCGCTTACCCGTCTTGCCGATGACGGCGCCGTCGGATCAGTCGACGATGATTGATCCGAAACGCTCATTAGTTCAGCCGGATCCGGATGATCTTGCTTGTCTCTTCCGGGACGCTGTTATGCGAGTCGAAGATATACTGGATCCGCTCGCTTGAGTGCGACGGGCAGGCCACTGCCGGGCGACGGGATACAATTGTATAGCACCGTTTCGCGCTGCCCAGCGGCGCCTCTTTGTATGTTGTTCCGATACGCACGCCATTGATGTCGCGGAACCGTCGGCTCATGACGACGATTGAACGCAGGCGGCCGTCCAGTACGTCAATTACAAACGCGCGACGCCCACCGTCAAAGCCGATGATGCGCCGAATTGCTCGACGCGGGCCTGCGCTGCGGCGGACGCGGATCTGGAACTCTGGGTAGATGCCGCGCACCAGCTCAGCGGTGATCGCTTTGCGAGGTTTGATCTCTCCCAAGCCTCGAGCGGTTAGCGTAAACCGGGCTTCGTCATCTTCCGCTTTTGCAGTGCTGGCGCCGGCCGCTGAGAGAAGCGCCGCCAGGCATATGGCCAGCATGCGGTTGAAAATGTTGGTCATCATTGTGTTTCTCCTATCGCTTCGGCAGCCGCTTTTAGCGCATCTAGATCCGCGCCGGTGATCGCGCCGACATTTTTTTCAATCGCATCGAGCGGCCACGTCCACCACGCGATTTGCAGAAGCGTCGCGATGGTCTCTGGCGAAAAGCGGGCGCGAATGGGGCGGGCTGGGTTGCCTCCAACGATTGTGTAAGGCGGCGCATCCTGGGTGACGACAGCGCGAGTGGCGATGATTGCCCCGTCGCCGATGCGCACTCTGGGCATGATCACCGCGTCCATGCCGATCCACACGTCATTGCCGATCACGGTATCGGCCGGATCGGGTGAGGATTGGAGGATCGCAACCACCTCTTCCTGGGGCGTTTCGGGCGTCATCATGAAATTGGCGAACGGGTAGGTGGAAAATCCGCGCATTACATGATTGGCGGAAGTGGTTACGATGCGGACGCCTTGGGCGATCTGGCAAAATTTGCCGATGATCAGCTTCTCGACGCTGAGCGGAAACAAGTAGGGCGCGAGTGTGCTCGCCGCCTGCTCCGGGCCTTGCGGACAGTCGAAATAAGTATGTTCGCCAACCTCGATACGCGGATGATCAACGACTGACTGCAAATGGACGACGCGCTCCACGACAGCGCCGCTGGGCAGCGCCATCGGATGCTTCTTGGTTGGGTCGAGCTGTGGCACTGAATATATCTTTCCCGTCCAGGGATGCGGTGGCTTTCGTTACGATTTGTAGCGGAAGCCGACTCCATACAGCGTTTCTATTGCGTCGAACTCAGGGTCTATCGATCTGATTTTTTTGCGAATCCTTTTGATATGGGAGTCGATCGTTCGGTCATCGACATAGATCGAGTCGAAACCGGCGGCGGCGGTGAGAGCGTCTCGGCTCATCACGTATCCCGGCTGCTGAGCAAGCCGACGGAGGATCAGAATCTCGGACAGGGTGAGGGGGATGTTCTCGCCTTTCCAGCGCGCCAGGCAATGGTCGGTGTCGAGGGCTAACGCGCCAATAGTTATGATGTCTCCATTCACGCCGGATTTAAGTCCGGCGGCCCGCTTGAGCGCCAGCTCCACCCGATTGGTCAGGAGAGGCATATGAAAGGGCGCTTCGATGAAATCGCAGAAGCCGATGGGATTCTGCTCAAAATATGCGTCGAGCATCTCAAGTGTAGTATACGATTCATAGATGACGGGCAGATCGGTGAACTCGCGGAGACGGCTCAGCAGCTCCAGCCCGTCCATACGCGGCATCTTGATGTTGAGGATCGCGAGATCAGGCCTATTCGTGCGGATACCGCTGAGGGCGGCCACGCCATCTGTGTAGGTCTCCACAGTATGCCCCGCCTCTCGTAGCGCGGCCGCCATTTCCTCCAGAATGTTTAGCTGGTCGTCGACAACTGCAATTCTCGCCATCGGTTCCCCATCACTGCTCAACAGGCGCTCTGCTCGGTGATCGTTTGCCGCGCATAGGCGGTGCGACGTCAGCGGCGCTCGGCGAAGAATCGGCGCAACAGCGCTGCGCAGGCGCTCTCATCGACCCCGCTATAGATCTCAGGTCGATGGTTGCAGGTGGATTGGGCGAAAATGCGGGGGCCATGCGCGACGCCGCCGCCTTTGGGGTCATGGGCGCCGTAATAAAGGCGACGAATTCGCGCCAGGGCGATTGCGCCGGCGCACATGGGACAGGGCTCTAGCGTCACCCAGAGATCCAGGCCGCTGAGCCGCTCCTGGCCAAGGCGTTCGGCCGCCGCCCGCAAAACAATAATCTCCGCATGGGCGGTCGGATCGGGGCGCGCCCGAGTTTCGTTACCGGCGGCGGCGATAATCGCGTTGGTCTGCGGATCAACGATGACGGCGCCGATCGGCGCTTCGTTCCGGGTCGCTGCGGCGCGTGCTTGGTCCAATGCGGCGCTCATGAAGGAGCGAAAGCGCGGCGTGGCGGCGCCGCTGCTCATGCGGCGCTGGCTTTCGCGTCATCGAGACGGTAGACGACATGACGAAGGCCGGCCCAGATTGCGTCGCGTTCATAGGCGAAGCCGAGTTTTTGCATGACTCGCAACGAGGCGGCGTTTTCGGGCAACGTCCAGGATGCTACTCTCGGCGCGTTCGTCTCATCGGCGTTGTAGTGGTTGATCACCGCCCGCATTGCGGCGGTGGCTCTGCCCGCGCCTTGATGGTCGGGCAGAATCGCCCAGAGCGCTTCGGTTTCCAGCTGCGAGTCGAGGCGGGATCGGCGCAGGCCGGCATAGCCGATCGGCCGGGGCCCGAGGCGCAGCAGGTAAGGACCAAAACCGTCCGACGCCCAGCATTCGGCGAACCGTTCCGCTACGCGGCGGGCGTGGGCTTGCGGGTCAATCGACGCGGGATCTCGCGCCAGCCAGCGGGCGGATCGGGGGTCGGCGAACAGCTCGCGCAGCAGGGGCCAGTCCGAGGCGGAAAACGGCGCGCCGGTGAGGCTTGAACCGGTGACTGACAGGCGCAAGCGAAGCGGAGCGTCCATGACGCGATAACTCCATGGCTGGGGCGTGGTATGGGATAGGGCGATCGGCCCAACCGCAAGATAGTGTATATAGAGTAAGGATGATTTGCAAATGGAGGGTCGGATTGGCGGGTGAGCGCGGTAAGGGGCGCGGTGAGCGGAAGGCTGGCGCGGCGGGGACGAGCGGCGCGGCTCAGGTGGGCGAGCGGATCGCCAAGCGGCTTGCGCGCGCCGGGGTCGCGTCTCGGCGGGATGCGGAGCGGATGATCGAGGCCGGGCGCGTATCGGTCAATGGCGAGGTGCTGATGACGCCCGCGTGCGTTGTGACTCCGCGCGACGTCATCCTTGTCGACAACGCGCCGCTGCCGGACATTGAACCGCCGCGGCTATGGCGCTTTAACAAACCGCGCGGCGTGGTTACGACGGCGCGGGATGAGAAGGGACGCCCGACAATTTACGACGCGTTGCCCGCCGGTTTGCCGCGCGTGATGCCGGTTGGTCGGCTTGATATCGACAGCGAGGGGCTGCTTCTGCTCACGAATGATGGCGAGCTGAAGCGGAAGCTTGAGTTGCCGGCGACGGCGCAGCTTCGGCGCTACCGGGTGCGGGTGCATGGCCGGCCAAGCGAGGAGCTTTTGCGGCCGCTGACCGAAGGGGTGACGGTTGAGGGCGTCCGCTACCAGCCAATGCTTGTCTCGGTTGATCGGGTGCAGGGCGCGAACGCTTGGCTGACGGTTGGCATAACCGAAGGCAAAAACCGCGAGATTCGCCGGGCGATGGCTTATGTCGGTCTCGATGTGAACCGCCTCATCCGTACGAGCTACGGCCAGTTTCGGCTGGGCGAGCTGCCCGCCGGCGCGGTGGACGAAGTGCGGGCGAAGGCGCTCGAAGCGCTTACTGGAACGAAAACGGAAACCCCAGCGGCGCGCGAGCGGCGGATGCGGCGGGATCGCTCGCAATAGGCCTGCCCGTCGGCCGATTTCCGCCGTATTATTTTGATTACACGAGTTTTCAGGAGCGGGCATGCGTTGCGCGCAGCTTGGCGGCGCAACGCATTTTCGCGTTGGAGTTATCTCAGGAGGGACGAGGATGTTTTTGGCTTTTTTGCGTGGGGTGTTGGCGAGCGCGGCTCTGCTGATCGCTGCTGGCGCGAGTGCGCAGCCGATTGGGACCTTCTCGGTTGACGGGCGCAATCCGAACGGAACCAGCTACACAGGATCGGTCACGGTCTCTCGCACGGGCGGAACCTACAAGGTGTTCTGGACGATTGGCAGCGGCTCCTTCGTTGGCACGGGTGTTTACACGAAGGGGGCCTTCGCCGTCGCTTATGCGGGCGGACATAGCGGCGTTGTTCTTTACCGCGAAACTGAAGAAGGCGTTTGGCGGGGCGTATGGGCGCCAATTGGCGAAACAAAAACAGGGGCGGAGACTTGGCGGTGAGCAGGATCGTCTTTCCAATCGCTAAAACGCGGTTGGTTCGACTTCTGAGCACTTGCGGTCGTTATAAATCTCGCAAGGGTATAGTCAGCCTAAATAATACTCCGCCAAGGCGGGTTCAAACTGTGGCCCGCAGCGGCCTTCTGCGCGCGGTAAAGGTGTTTTCCACAGTAAATCTGAGGCTGCCCTGAGATTTTATCTTGATTCACGCCGAAAGAGGGCGCATATCCAGCCGCAGACGCCAACGCACGCGCCCGCATTGTGTCGTCCCTGAATGCCCGTGATCTCGCGGGCAAAGCAGGCGGCTCCGCAAGGTGGCGACGGTAACGTCCTTATTGGAGTTACGGTCGGCGCGGCAGTCGCGATTCCCGACCGCAATGTCTGGAGGGATCGGCGATGTTCGTCGGCGAATTTGGCGCGCGATTGCGAACGCGCGAAATCGAAGAAGATATACCCACCCGAGTAAACGCCGCCGTCGACTTTGAAGGAGTCCGCGGCGGCGTAACCGAAGCAATTTCGGAATTTCTTGCTGCAACGCCTTATGAGGGCCCGCGGCTTGTGATGGATTTGGATTTGGTCGAGCAGGCCTATCGACGCTTACACGCGTCGTTGGACGGCGCGCCGCTTTACTATGCGGTGAAGGCCAACCCAAATCCGCAAATATTACGGCGTCTCAATCAGCTGGGCGCACGGTTCGACGTGGCGAGCCGCGGTGAAATCGCGCGATGTCTTGAGCTGGGCTTTGATCCCGGCCGGCTGTCCTTTGGCAATACCGTAAAGCGGCCGTCGGACATCGCATTCGCTTATGCGAATGGTGTCGACGGATTTGCATTCGACGCCGAAGAAGAGCTGGTGAAAATCGCAGAAGCGGCCCCTGGCGCGCGCGTGTTCTGTCGCCTTCTGGTCGAGGAATGCGACGCGGATTGGCCGCTGAGCCGGAAGTTTGGCTGCGCGCCTGAGATGGCGGAGCGGCTGTTTCTGCGCGCGGTTGAGCTTGGGCTGAAGCCGATCGGGCTGTCCTTCCATGTTGGCAGTCAGATGCGGGATCCGAGCGGGTGGCGCAAAGTGCTGACCCAGGCCGCGGCGCTCTGGCGACGCGTCAGCTTGCGCGGCGTACGGCTTGAGATGCTGAATATCGGCGGCGGTTTTCCGGCGCGGTACAGCGAAGGCGCGCCCCCGATGGCGTTCTACGGCGCGCGGATCTTGGATCTGATCTCGGAGGCCTTTAACGGCCATCCGCCAAAGATCATCGCGGAACCTGGGCGCGGCCTTGTCGGCGATGCGGGGGTGATTGAGGCGGAGGTCCTGTTGGTCTCGCGCAAGTCGGATGATGATCCGAAGCGTTGGGTCTATCTGGATATCGGCAAGTTCGGCGGGTTGGCGGAGACGACCGATGAGGCGATCCGGTATCGGATTTTGACTGATCGGGATGGGGGGGCCGTTGGCCCCTGTGTTCTGGCTGGACCAACCTGCGACAGCGTCGATGTCATGTATGAGCGTGATCCGGTCATGTTGCCGCTGGGTCTGAAGGCTGGCGACCGGGTGCTGATCCCTGCGACCGGGGCTTACACCACGACTTATGCGTCGGTCTGGTTCAATGGTATTGAGCCGATGCAAGAGTTCACCGTCGGCTAAGCCGGTTCATTTTCCTGCGAGGCGGCTTAACAGAGGCCGGCGCCGAATGCGCCGGCCTTTTTTTGTCGCCCTCGTCGCCCTCATCGTTTTCTGGTTATGAGTCCTGACCCTAGCGCTGCGCTGATGGGCGCCGCTTCCACCAGTCGCGCATCGCATAGAACACCTCCTTCAGGTCTTGGGCGAGCGGCGTGGCTGAGTATTCAACGCGCGGGGGGACTTCGGCGAATACGCGGCGGTTGATGAGCCCATCGGCCTCCAACGCTCGCAATTGATTGGTCAGCATCGTTTGGGTTACGCCGTCGAGACGGCGCTTCAGTTCACCGAAGCGCTGCGGCCCTTCAAAGATCAGAATTTGCAGAATGATCAGTTTCCACTTGCCTGCGATAAGTTTTGCGATGTCGGGCATTGGGCAAGGAAGAGAACAGAGCCCTTCGGCGGTCGCAGGAATTGGCGGGGGTGGTGTTGAGCGTGCGTCGGTCAATTTAGTCTCCCCTCAAGCTGTTAATAGTACAGTTTTTCATACTAAGTGAAAAAATACTGCCGTCTTGCGACTTGGTGGCGTGCATTTATTTGTATCCGTCAGTGTCGCCCTCGCCATTTGGCGCCGGGCGCGCGTCATAACAAGATAGGACTGTAGATATGATCGCACAGGGCCAAGATTTTGAACTGCGCGTCGCGCGAATTATCGAAATATATGGCGAGGGCGACAATGCGGGCGCGCCGAGCCAAGCGGGATGGCGGGCGCTTGGCGCGCTGCCGGCGGCGCAACCGGTGACGCTGGTGAACTTCTTTAAGTTGCGCGAGCATGCGTTCTATTCAGACAGGAGCGGCGCCGAGCGCGTCATCAGCGGGCAGGCGGCCTTTGATCGCTATGCGGAGGTTAGCATGCCGAGCCTGGCGAAAGTCGGTGGGCGTTTTTTGCTGGTTGCGCCGTTCGCCGCAGCATTTGTCGGTGCGGACCTGGCGTGGGACTTGGTCGCTATCGGCGCCTATCCTCAGCCATCTGCGGTGCTGGATCTTTTCGAGCGGCCTGAATATGCGGAGGTATTTAGGCATCGCACCGCGGCCTGCGCGGCTCAGCGCGTTTCGATTTGCGCTGGATAGGCATTTCGCGGTCGATCTTTGACCCGAGGATGCAACCAAACAGGGGTGAAACACGACTGAATAAACGTCGTCCGGATTGTCCGGCGGCGTTGGGGCGGCGTTTTGCAGACGTAATCTGCGGGGAAGCGCTGGCGCTCAAGAGAACAGAGCGGCGGAAAATGCGCCGCTCGGGGAGATTGGGTCGGATGTCGCGTTTATTTCTTTCGTTTCCAGCTCTGGGCGAGGCCGAGTTTTTGCGAATGCGTGACGAAGCGCGGAGCGCGCGCACTCACGCTAAGAAGCAGCGCTCCGCATGTTCGGGCGTCCATCGAGTTTTTGCGCGGGTTGGCGCGGCTTTTGTCGCGCCGAACTTAGATGGGCGTATGCGCGATAAGCAGCTGGACGCAGAGTTGCTTGGCGAGATTGGCGCCGCGCCGAAGCGTCGTGCGGCGGCGGGCGGCGACGCGGGGCGCAAGCCGACCGGCAAGGGCAGGCGCGCTTCTTAGTCAGGCGTGTTTCCTAGAGCATTTTCGAAACAATTGCGGTCACTAAAATGCTCTATCTCTTTGAGCGGTCGCGATTTCCGAGTCATCGAATGCGCGCATTCGATTTGAAATCACTCTAGCAGAGTTCCGTTGCGGCCCAGGGGCGGTAACCCGCGCGCAACGCTTCTGCTGCGCTGGGCGGGGTGAGCAGCAGCGCCGTTTCATCGCGGATCCCCTTTTTTGCCAACGCTTGCGTGTAGCCGCCAAAGCTCCAGCGCAGCACGAAGTCGGGCCCGACAAGCCAAGGCGCGCCCCACAGCTCGATCATGGCGCCAGCGGGCGCGTCGGTTAGTTGGATTGGGGTCTTGCGCTTGATCTTTCTGCGGCCGGCGGTTTGTAGGCGTTCGGCATGCAGCGTTGCATCCATCTCGGCTGCTTTTGGCGGTGCGGAGAGGGCTTTAGCGTCCGCCCATGCGGCGGCGAAAGCGTGAGCCGCGTGGCGACGACATTCGAAGCACGGCCGATGCCCGGCGGCGAGCGCGGTCGCTTCATCGAGGAAAAACAGCTCTGTATAGCCTGATCCCATCACCGTGCGGTGGCGATCTTTATACTCAGTCCGGCAAGCGATCCAGGACTTTGAGGCCCAGCGCCGTGGTCCCAAAGTTTGATCCGGGCCGTGGAGTTTGCCGCCGCGGTTGCCGAGCATGCCGCCACGATGGTCATTCGCGAGAATATCGCCGTTTGGATCAACTCTATTTTGCAACGCCATTTTGATATGCTACTAAATGCTGGAGCTATCGCCAGCATACATGTATACCATTTGGCGACAGGACCAAATAAGCGATTTTGCGACGTCATCGAACGGAGGGCGGAGCGTGACCGACAGCAGCGAACTAAGCGTCGACGCGGATATAGGCCGCCGCGCGCTGTTGCGCGAGCCCGATGCGCATCCTTGTCCATCGCCCAATATTGGGGCGCGGCGAAATGGCCGCACGCCCTCATTGGTGATGATCCACTACACCAACATGACCGATGCGCCGGCGGCGCTGGAATGGCTGTGCAATCCGGCGTCCCAAGTGAGCGCGCATTATCTGATCGATTTGGACGGCGCGCTATATGCTCTGGCGCCTGAGGAAGCCCGCGCATGGCATGCGGGGGTCGGTTCCTGGCGCGGCGAAGAGGATGTGAACAGCGCGTCGATCGGCATCGAGCTCGCCAATCTCGGGTTGCGCGCCGACAGCAAAATGTCGGACGCGTCCGGGCCGGAAACCTACCACCCTTTCCCGGAGCCGCAGATGAACCGGCTCGAACGATTGTTGGCGTCGCTCGCTTCACGCTGGGGGCTTGGCCCGGACGCGGTCATTGCGCATTCGGACGCTGCGCCGGAGCGGAAGCGCGATCCGGGGGAGAAGTTCGACTGGGCGCGGCTGGAGCGGCGCGGGCTTGCAATTGGCCCCGGCGCCGCTCGGGAAGTGGTTTCAGGCGCCGCTTCGCTGAGTGAAGAAAGAGGCGCCGAAGCGCAGATATGGGCGCGCTTCATCGCCGCTGCGCAAGAGATCGGCTATGGCGCTTGGAAGCGCGACGCCTTATTGCAAGCGTTCCGAAGCCGGTTTTCGCCATCGCGGCTGGACGCGCCATTTGGCGCTGACGATATGGCGGCGGCCGAAGCGGTCGCGCACAGGTTGCGGGAAGTCTAGAGATGGGCGGATTTGCGCAGGCCGCAGACAAATTGGCGGCGGGCATGGATCGCGCGTTAATAAATTGGAAACCTTGTCCTGCGACCAGCGAAGTCGAGGTTGTAGGTGCGAGGCGACAGTCGGCAAAAAAGAGCCGCCCAATGCGCTCAACGCTGGACGACGCAAGCGTCGAGGAGCGATAAGGGCGAGCTTTCTTAAATACTGCGTCCGAATTGTATCGGCCGCAGTTCTACAGTCGGCACGCGAGGAGGTTGGCGTCAGATGGCTGCGGTTGCGGAGAATACGTTGAGCGAAGACGCCCGGATTGTAATGGTGGATCGGCATGTGCGCCCGGCGGACGTGACGCGCATAGATGTGATCCAAGCGATGCTGGACACGCCGCGAGAGCCATTTTTTCCGAAGGCCAAGCGGGCGCTGGCCTATGCGGGCGAAACGGTCCAGATCGCAGACGGCCGCTATGAACTCGATCCGCGCGTGTTCGCCAAGATGCTCGATGCGCTGGCGCTCACGGGCGATGATCTGGCGCTGATCGTGGGGGCGGGCGGCGGTTACGCCGCCGCTGTCGCATCTCACCTCGCCGCAAGCGTCGTCGCGCTTGAATCCGATCCAGATCTGGCGGCGTCAAGCGCTGCGGCGCTGGAAAAATACGAAGCCGACGCTGTGGTTTCGGCGACCGGGCCGTTGGCGGAGGGGTGGGCGGAGCACCAGCCCTATAACGCAATTCTTGTTTACGGCGGCGCGCAAGGCGCTCTGCCGTCGGCGCTGAGCGCCCAACTCGCCGAGGGCGGGCGAATCATCGCCATCCTGATGGACGGCCCGATCGGGCGGTGCGTCATCGGGGTGAAGTCCGGGGACATCGTTGGCTATCGTCAGGCTTTTGATGCGGCGGCGCCGATCTTGCCTGGGCTGGAACAACCAAAATCTTTTGAGTTTTAAGCGCTTGGCTCACTTGGCGGCCGGCGAAAGAGGGATGCCGATGAAACGTTTTGCTCAAGCTGCGCTCTGCTGCGCCGCCCTGGTCGCAGGCGCCGGCTCCGCCGCTGCGGAAACATTCCGGGGCGCTCTCGAAGCCGCCCTGAAAAACAGCCCGACCGTTCTCGCGCAACGCGAAGTCCTGCGGACGCTGGATGAAGCGGTCGCGGCGGCGCGCGCCGGCATGCGGCCGACTGTTGCGGCGACCGCATCGATTGGGGCGACCAAGTCCCACGGTCCAACTGGTGAAACGGATACGACGCCAACCAGCGTCGGCGTCACGGCGAGCCAGCCGCTGTTTGACGGTTTCCAAACAGATCATGCGATTGCCGCCGCGGACGCGTCTGTGGAGGCCGGACGGTTTACGTTGCACGCCGTTGAGCAGTCGGTGCTGCTCGCTGCGGTCGAGGCGTATGTGAATGTGATCAAAGCGCAGCAAAATCTGCGTCTGGCGCGCAATAACGTGGCGGTTATCGCCAAGCAGCTGGAGGCGACGCGCGCGCGCCTTTCTGTCGGCGAGGTTACGCGGACCGATGTGGCGCAAGCTGAGGCGCGTTTGGCGGAAAGCCGCGCGAATCTGCGATCGCGCGAAGGCGATCTGCGGAGCGCTGCTAAGGAATATGAGCGTGTTGTCGGCGTTCCGCCGAGGAAACTCGCGCGGTTGCCTGCTTTGCCTGTTCTGCCGAAGACGCTGAAGGAAGCTGAGGCGATCGCACTGAAGCGCAACCCAACTTATCTCGCGGCGCTATCGGCTGAAAAGTCGGCGGCGTTTACGGTTGATCGAGCGAAAGGCGCGTTGCTGCCTCAGGTTTCGCTCTCAAGCTCCGCGACGGTCAGCTCCACGGACGCATTTGGCTCGGGCCCGCACGCCGGCACGGTCGCCGGATCGGCGACTGTCACCGTCACTGTTCCAATCTACTCGGCGGGAACGCTGCGCAGCACGATCCGTTCGAGCGCAGCGGTAAAGCGGCAGCGCGCGCATGAGCGTGATGAAGCGCGCCGTCAGCTCCTGCGTGATTTGGGCGTGAACTGGGAAAGCCTGAAAACGGCTCGCGCGACGATCACGGCGAATATTGAGCAGGTCGAAGCGCAGCGGATCGCTTATCGCGGCGTGCGTGAAGAAGCGCGTGTCGGGTCGCGGACCACGCTGGATGTGCTGGATGCTGAGCAGGCGCTTCTGGATGCGCGCATCGCCCTGGTGACGGCGCGCGCGGACCGTCAGATTGCCGCCTATCGGGTGCTTGCGCAGCTGGGGCTGCTGACGATCGAGACTTTGGGCCTGAAGGTGAAGCGGTACGATCCGAAAAAGCCGTACAAAGACTCGCAGAAAGTCTACGCGGATCACCCGCGCGACAAAGACGACAAAGAATGGATGAAGCGCTACTAATCCTAGTAGACCGTCCCAGTCTTAGCGGTTAACCTCATACCGCCTACATACAGTAGAGCAAACGCAGGGTCGGCCCGTCTTATGAAGGCGGCGCCGGCCGATGCTCTTTACCGCGCGTTGCGAGTTCGTTTCGTTCTTCGGGGATACGGCTTCTAGAACGCGCGCCGACTCGTTGGAGCGTCGCGATATGACTTCTTCTCCGCCCCGGAAGCCCCGTGCAGTTCGTCGTCCGCGCCGTCCGTCGGTTTATCGCTCCAATCAGGAGGCGGTCGGCGGCTACGGGTTTGATACGCCTGGGCAGGCGATTGAAGAGCGGTTGGAGGAGCGGCGGCGCGGCGCTTTTGAAGACCAAGAGCAGATCGAAACCATGCTGGATTCGATCAAGCGGATCGTGCGGAAGGATATTGGCGCGCGTGCTGAGGCCAAGGCCGCAAGTGGCGCTGAGGCGATTCTTGAGCGCAGCCGCAAGGTCGCGCGGCAGGCGTCGGCGGACGCTGAGGAGGCAGCGCCTCCGCCGCTCGACCCCGGCGTTGATATCAGCGCATTGGCCGATGCGCTTGTTTCCGGCGCGCTGCAGCTCAGCGAAAAGAGCGAGCTGGAAGAGGTCGGCCGTCCGCCGTCGCTTGCCGCTGTGGAGCCGAGCCCGGCCCCCAGCGAAAGCGCCGATGGATGGGATGAGTTCGCCGACTTGATGCGCAAGGCGGATGCGTTCTTGGCCGATGATGCTGACGAAACGGCGCAACAGCCCGGCGCCGAGCGGGCGGCGGACGGCATGCGCGATATGATGGAGAGATTGAAAACAACGGTCGATTTCGGCGCGGTGGCGGACAGCCAAGACGGCTCGAGCCTCGCAGAGGCGCCCGCTGAGGCGCCCTTGCCGGAGCATCGCGAGCCTTCTGCATTGGCGCGGCCAGAAGCGATTGGCGAAGACCTGTCCGAGGCGACTGACGCAGGCTTGGCCGAGCCGATTGACGAGGAGCCGGTCGAGTTCGACGTGTACGCCGATAGTTTTGTCGCCGCGCCATTCCTTGAGCCCGGGGATACGGTGGACGGCCACGCAGATCTCGGTGATGTCGAGCCGCCCGCTTACGCGCCCCTGGACACGCAGGCTGACGTCGCCGAGACCGATGATCCGCCCGCCGCGTCGGAAGGCGCGCTGTCGGCGCAGGCTCGGTCGGATGAGACGGTCGCCGTCGCCGCGCCTGCGATCGATCCGGCCTTGAGCGACGATATCCAGCCGCCGAGCTACGCGCCGGCCTCGGTCGAGGCGTCGACGGGGGAGGGCGCGCAGCAGACAGTCGCCCCGACGTCGGCGTCCGCTGATATGCCGAGCGCTGACGATGTTGTGGAGCCGCCCGCCTATTCGCAACCGCAGGAGCCTGTTTCCGCGCCAGCGGCGCCTGCTGCGCCGACGGATCAGGCGGAAAGCGCGGCGCCTGCCGCAGAGCCGAGCGCGCACAGCGCGCGTGCGCGCAGGACCCGAGAGCCGGTCGAAGAGATCTTTACGCTGCCGCCAACCCTGAAGCAGAAAGATGCGCTACAGGCGATTGGCGATCTGGTGAAGTCCCGCGCGCAGCGTTTTGTTGATGCGGGCGTCCAGCCTGGAAAGATGGAAACCCCGCCAATCAAAGAGATTGCGGACAAGGTTGGCGACTATCGCCCGGCCGGAGAAATCGAGCCGCCGCAACCCTCGCAGCGGGAGCGTGTGCGCGCGCTCTTGATGGACGAGCTTAAAGAAGGCTACACGCCGGCGCCGGTTGACGAGGAGGAGCGGGCGGCGCTCAAGGCTCCCGCCGCTGCGCCAGCCGCCGGGGATGCTGACAAAACGCGGGCGACCTTGACCGCTTGGTTGCACGCAAACTTGCCGCGACTGGTTGAGGAAATGGTGCGCGACCAGGTTGATCGCCTCTCGGAGGATAATTCGGCGGCGCAAGAGGGCATAGGGCGCGATGCGGCGCCCAAAAAAGACCCGTCCCAGGGCGAATAGCGCCGCTTTCGCCCCGTCTTTGCTCTGGCCGCGCGCGCGAGCGTCAGGTAGGCCTTGCCCGTTCGCGCGCCGAGGGGCGGGCGGCGCGAGCGATGGTCTGCCGGGCGGTTTCCGCCAACGCCAGGCCGCGCTTCATCTGACATCGCTCTATGGGACGAGTGGCGCAAAGAAATGGCGATTGAAAAGACGTTCGACGCGGCGGAGGCTGAGCCGCGGATTGCGGAGATGTGGGAAACCGACGGGTGCTTCCAGGCCGGGGCCAACGCTTCCAAGGGAGCGGACAGCTACTGTATCGTAATTCCGCCGCCGAACGTGACTGGCTCGCTGCATATGGGCCATGCGCTCAATAATACGCTGCAAGATATTCTGATTCGCTGGAAGCGGATGCAGGGTTTCGATGTGTTGTGGCAGCCAGGGCAGGATCATGCCGGCATTGCGACGCAAATGGTTGTCGAGCGCAAGCTTGCCGCCGAGGGCAGTGAAAGCCGGCGGGATATGGGGCGCGCGAAATTCCTGGAGAAGGTCTGGGCCTGGAAGGAAGAATCGGGCGATACGATTATCGGTCAGCTTAAGCGCCTTGGCGCCAGCTGTGATTGGTCTCGCAACCGCTTTACGATGGATGAGGGGCTCAGCGCTGCGGTGCGCAAGGTCTTTGTCCAACTCTTCAAAGAAGGGTTGATTTACAAAGACAAGCGGCTGGTGAACTGGGATCCGCATTTTGAAACGGCGATTTCGGATCTTGAGGTTGAGCTGGTCGAGGTTGCGCCGTCGAAAAGCGGCGGTAAGCTTTGGCGCTTCCGTTATCCGCTCGCGGATGGCGTCACCTATGAGTACCGCGAAGCGCTCAGCCGCGACGAGGATGGAAACGTCACCGAATGGTCGGAGCCGGAGACGCGCGACTATCTGGTGGTGGCGACGACGCGGCCGGAGACGATGCTCGGCGATAGCGGCGTCGCCGTACATCCGGATGATGAGCGCTACAAGGATCTTGTCGGCAAGGAGGTTCTGTTGCCTCTGGTCAACCGTCGGATCCCGATTGTTGCGGACGACTATGCGGATCAGACGAAGGGCACTGGCGCGGTAAAGATGACGCCGGCGCACGACTTCAATGACTTCCAGGTCGGCAAGCGGCAAAATCTACGCCTCGTCAATGTCATGACGACGCGGGCGGCGATCTGGCTGAAGGACAATCCGGATTTCCTGGAGGGCGCGGAGCCTGAAGCGGACGCGATGGCGCTCGATGGGCTTGATCGGTTTGACGCCCGCCAGAAGGTCATCGAGCTGCTCGATGCGCGCGGCCTGTATGATGGCGCGGACGATAATCCGCATGAGGTGCCGCATGGGGACCGCTCAAAGGTCGTTATCGAACCCTATCTGACCGATCAATGGTTCGTTGATGCGCATACTCTGGCGCAGCCGGCGCTGGAGGCTGTGCGCTCCGGCGAGACGGTGTTCGCGCCGCAAAACTGGGAGAAGACCTACTTCCAGTGGCTGGACAATATTGAACCTTGGTGCGTGTCGCGTCAGCTTTGGTGGGGGCACCAAATCCCGGTTTGGTATGGTCCGGACGGCCATGCGTTCTGCGAAGAGACAGAAAAAGAGGCTCAGACCGCCGCGAAGAAACACTATAATAAGAAGACCAAAGTGCCGCTGACGCGGGATGAAGACGTTCTTGATACTTGGTTCAGCTCCGCGCTCTGGCCGTTTTCGACGCTGGGCTGGCCGGCGCAGACGCCGGAGCTGCAACGCTATTACAAAACCGATGTGCTGGTGACCGGTTTTGACATCATCTTTTTCTGGGTCGCCCGGATGATGATGATGGGCAAGCACTTCATGAAGGATGCGAAGGGCGCGCCGGAGGCGCCGTTCCACACTGTGTATGTCCATGCGCTGGTGCGGGATGAGCAGGGCAAAAAGATGTCCAAGTCGCTCGGCAACGTCATCGATCCGTTGGAGTTGATCGACCAGTTCGGCGCCGACGCGGTGCGCTTTACGCTGACGTCGATGGCCGCGATGGGGCGGGACATCAAGCTGGCGGTCAGTCGGGTTGAAGGCTACCGGAACTTTGGCACCAAGCTGTGGAACGCGGCGCGTTTCTGCGAGATGAATGGGTGCGCGCGCGATGCGAAGTTTGATCCTTCGCGGGTCGAGCAATCGGTCAATCGTTGGATTGTCGGCGAGACCGCGCGGGCGCGGGAGGCGTGCGACGCGGCGTTGGCCTCCTACCGGTTCAATGACTACGCCGCTGCGCTCTACAACCATGTCTGGCGCGTCTTCTGCGACTGGTATTTGGAGCTGTCGAAGCCGCTGCTGCAAAGCGAGGAAGATCCGACAGCGAAGGCCGAGACCCAGGCGACCGCCGCTTGGGCGCTGGATCAGATCCTGCTGCTGATGCATCCGGTTTCGCCCTTCCTGACCGAGGAGCTTTGGCGGGTCACGACGGGCGAGGCGACGCGCAAGAAGCCGCTCGTGCACGGTGATTGGCCGACTTACTCCGCCAATGAGTTCGCGGACGAGGATACCGATGAAGAGATGCAGTGGGTGATCCGGCTGATCGAAGAAATCCGGTCTGTCCGCTCGGAGATGAACGCGCCGCCATCGGCTAAAGTTCCGCTGGTTCTCGTCGGGGCCTCGCCGGCGGTGGAGGCGCGCATGCAGCGCAATGAGGCGCAGGTGATGCGCCTGGCCCGACTGGAAAGCTGGGAGATGAAAGACGCTGCGCCGAAGGGCGCCGTGGCTGTCGCTGTCGAGGAGGCGACCGCTTGCCTGGTGCTGGCGGATGTCATCGACGTTGCGGCGGAGCGCAAGCGGCTGGAGAAGGCGCTCGCGAAAGCGCAGAAGGAGGCTGGCGGCATCGAGAAGAAGCTGAGCAATGAAAGCTTCCTCGCCAAGGCGCCGCTGGAAGTGGTCGAAGAGCAGCGAGAGCGCTTGGAGGCGGCGAAAGGCGACATCGCCCGCCTGGGCGCTGCGCTGGAGCGACTGGCGGAGATGGGCTAACAGCCCCTTCGCCCGCCGCGGAAACCCGCTTGGGGGCGCCGCGCGGCGCACGCCAAGGATCGGCCGTTTGGCGGGCTGGCGACGCCTGATGAATGGGTTTCGACCCTAGATCGATTTGAAGTTGGATGGCCCATCTATTTGAAGTTGGATGGCCCATCTAAAGGCTCGCAAATCGCGACCAAACAGAGACTGAGAGCTTGTTGATGGACCGCGAAACATCAACAGTCTCGAAGACGGGATCGAAAAAGCTTGGGGAGCCTGGGATGACGCGGCATGGCGGCCAAATACTGATCGATCAACTGCGGATCCAAGGCGTCGAGCGTGTTTTCTGTGTTCCGGGCGAAAGCTTTCTTGCTGCGCTGGACGGTCTTTATGATGCGAAGATCGACACTGTTGTCGGGCGGCAGGAAGGCGGCGTCGCGATGATGGCCGAGGCGCATGGCAAGCTCACTGGGCGCCCAGGCGTGGCGATGGTCACGCGCGGCCCCGGCGCCACGAACGCGTCGGCGGGCGTTCACATCGCCTATCAGGACTCGACGCCGATGATTCTTTTTATCGGCCAAGTCGCCAGCACGCAGCGGGACCGGGAGGCGTTCCAAGAAGTCGATTATCGTCAGATGTTTGGGCCGCTCGCCAAATGGGTGGCTGAAATCGACCGAACGGACCGCATCCCCGAATATGTCAGCCGCGCTTTTCATGTCGCGATGTCCGGGCGCCCTGGGCCCGTTGTTCTTGCGTTGCCGGAAGACATGCTGTCGGCTGCTGCGGATGTTGAGGATGCGCCGCCCGCCAATCCGGCGCCGCAGCCGGCGTCGGCGGAGGAAGCCGCCGCGATTGTAGACCATCTGCGCAGCGCGAAACGGCCCTTTGTTCTGGTTGGCGGCGGCGGTTGGTCGGCTCAGGCTGCGCAGGATTTGGCGCGCTTCGCGGAACGTTTTGACTTGCCCGTTGGGGCCGCCTTCCGATGCCTGGACTATCTGGACAACCGCCACCCGAACTATGTTGGCGATGTGGGCATCGGCGTGAATCCGGCGTTGGCGGCGCGCGTGAAGGAGGCGGATGTGCTGCTGGCGCTCGGCCCCCGGCTCGGAGAGATGACGACAAGCGGATACACGCTTCTGAACTCGCCGGCGCCGCGCCAGAAGCTGATCCATGCGCATAGCGATCCGAATGAGCTTGGCCGCGTATACCATCCAACTCTGGCGATCGCCGCCCGGCCCGCGGCGCTCTTGCAGCGTCTGGCGGCGATGTCGCCCAGCGACGCCCCGATTTGGCGCGATCACACTCGCTTGGCCCGCGAGGAGTATCTGAATTGGCGCGTCCCCCAGGAAACGCCTGGCGCGCTGAAGCTGGAGCAGGTGGTCCAAATGCTCTCCGATCGCTTGCCGGAAAGCGCGATCGTGACAAACGGCGCGGGCAATTACTCCGCCTGGCTGCATCGCTATTTCAGCCACAAGGAATATCGCACCCAGCTCGCGCCAACATCGGGATCGATGGGCTATGGGCTGCCCGCGGCGGTGGCGGCCAAGCTGGCGCACCCGGAGCGTGATGTCTTGTGTTTCGCTGGCGACGGCTGCTTCCAAATGACGATGCAGGAATTTGGCGTCGCCGCCGAACATGGGGCGGGCGTGATTGTGCTCATCTCCAATAACGGCTCCTACAGTACGATTCGCATGCATCAAGAACGCGCATATCCAGGGCGGGTTTCAGGCACGCAGCTGAAGAACCCGGATTTTGCGATGTTGGCGCGAAGCTATGGCGGCTTCGGCGAGACGGTTACCGACACCGATCAGTTCTGGGACGCGTTCTCTCGCGCCAAAGCGACGCGATTGCCGGCGATCCTGGATTTGAAGGTTGATCCACGTGCGTTGACGCCGCGCTTATCGCTCTGAACGGCGGCGCCCATGCGGTGGGTCAACGGGCCTTTTCAGCGTCGAGAGGCGTTTCAGATTACGTAGCCGACCGGTGGTGGCGCTCAAGGAACGCGTCAATCGCCGTCAACGCTTCGCGCTCATTCAGAAAAGGCGCATGGCCGCGGTTCGCAATCTCGATGACCATCATGCTCGGGTGCTCCGCCGCCATTCGGTCAACAGTCCGAGGGGCGAGCACATCCGAGTTGCGCCCTCGAACGATCAGCAAGGGTTTGTCCCGCAGCGCCTCAAACAGGGGCCATAAGCTGACATTGCCATCGCCGCCTTCGATGGTGGCGGCGACGCAGCTGCGTAGATGGGGATCATAGGACAGGCGCGGCCGCCCGTCGCCATCATCATCGTAGATGTCATGCGCATGTTGCAGCCATTGGGCATGTGAGACGTCTTTGAATGCGGGTTGGTTCGCGTCGGCGAGATCCCGCGCTGCGGCGTCAAAGCTTTGGGCCGCGGGCTGGCGGCCAAGCGTTGCGAATATGCGCAGCAATCCGCGGCCTTCGATTTCAGCGCCAACGTCATTTAAAATAACGGCAGTGACGCGCTCTGGCGCTCCTCCCGCAATCGCCATCGCCAGAATACCGCCCCGAGACGTGCCGACGATGGCCGCTTGCTTGACGCCCAGATGGTCCAGCGCGCCGATCGCATCGCCGGCCTCGACGGGGATGGTGTATTCAGACAAGGGCTGGCGCGCATGTTCAGATTCGCCACGGCCGCGACTGTCCAGCCGGATCACGCGATAACGATCCTGGAGATACGCGCTCAGCGCGGCGAAGTCGCGGCCATTGCGTGTGAGCCCCCCGAGGCACAGCACGGCCGGGCCCGCCCCCGCCGTGTCGCGATAGGCAAGTCGCCGCCCATCCCTAGCGAGAAAATATTCCATTCCACTCTGTCTTTGTCGTCGCCCGCTTTCCGCGCTTCCCGCAACGGGCGGGCGATCATGTATTTCTGCCGGGCGGCTTTATTCCGCCGCCGCCATGGGATCATTCAACACATCATCGTTCAATGGCGCTACGCCCAAGATCTCGTGGAAGCGTTGCAGCGTCTCGATCGTATGCGTCGCCATCTCCTTCTGCGCGCCGGGAACATACCGCACCACCTTACAGGCCAGCTCGCGTTCTTTTTTCCGTGGCAGCAGCGCCGGAAGGCTCTCGATCGCGTGCTCAGGCTCAAAATGGACGATCATCGTCTGCTCTTGAATCAGAAGCTTGCGCTCGTCAGCCGTCATTGAGCGGAAAGGCTCATCCTGCGTGAGAATGCGCGCTGACCGCTCCAGCCGATCTCGGCGCACATTTCCACGCGATTCGGCAAGGAGGATCAACATACGGATGACGGCCTCGGCGAATCCCCCGCGGCGCATATTGCGCAAGGCCGCCTGCACCTCGGGCAGGTTTTTGAGTTCGACGTCATTTTTCAGCGTGCGCCGCAGCTGGTGTGTGCGACCAAAGGCGCGCGCCCATGGCGTGCTCCAAGTCGCGAAAAACAGCCACTCATACCACGCGTCGCGAATGTCGCGGGCGAAGTCGAGCGATTGTTCAATCACGTCGGCCCACAGCTTTTCCGCCGCGAGGAATGGGTTGTCCGGCGCGGCGCGGCGCGGCTGCGTCTCGATCGCGGCGGCGAGGCGGGGCAGTGGGCTGAGCATCGGATTATGGCTCGACATCAAAGCGCGCTGCATGCGCAACGGGTGCTGCGCCCGCCCCATACGCGCGACGGGCTGGGTCGCCAGCGCCTGGATGACTGGCCGTCCCATCAGCTCATAGGCGCCGGCCTGCATTTCCGAGGCGCGTGCGACGGCGGCGAAGGCGACCTCGTCATCCCGGCCGTCATCGAGAGCGCGGATGTCGTCCAGCGCGCGTTCGTGAAAGCTGACGGTGAATTCCTTCTCCGCGCCATGGCCGAAGGTGTCGTCAATCTTCATCTCATAGAGGCCAGGCGCCAGAGCTTCGATGGTTTTCAGCGTCGAGGTGACTTCAGTGTGCTCTTTCTTCGCGATTTTGGACGACACGAAGATGCCAAGATGGCCGATCTGATCGTGAACCATATAAATGATCCGCTGGCCGCGAATTTGAATTTCGCTTGCATCAGCATAGGTGTCCAAAATCCAATTCAGCGCCTGTTGTGGCGGCGTGATGTTGTCTCCGTGACTTGCAAAAACGATGATAGGCGCCCGAATATTTTTGAGATCGACAATACGGCCGGGCTCAAGACGCGCTTCGTTTTTGACCAGGCGGTTGCCGACAAAAAGCTGTTCAACGATCCACCGAATTTCAGCCTCATTGAGCAGGAAGAAGCCGCCCCACCATTTTTCAAACTCCAAAAAACGCTGCCGGCTTTGCGCTGGCGCTTGGAACAGGTCATAATATTTGCGGAAATAGCTGCGGCTTGGGTTGAGCATCTCAAAGTTCATAACGAGATGCGCGCCGTCAAACACGCCCGCCCCCATATCGGCCCAGAACATTGGCTGCCACGCGCCGCCGAGTACGCCAGCGTTATAGCGCATTGGGTGGGAGCCAACTTCTCCGGCCCATGTCGCCACCGGCGCGCCGTTGATGCAGATTGGACCGGTGAGGTCCGGGTTGGTGGCGGCGAGCAGGAGGGTCGCCCATCCGCCCTGACAGTTGCCTGTCACGACCGGGTTGGACGCGTCCGGATGCCGGCGCTTGACCTCGCGCACAAACTCCGCTTCCGCGCGCGTTACGCTCGCCAACGTTTGGCCTGGCTCAGGTTCGCGCCGGAAGCTGACAAAATAGACCGGGTGCCCGTCTCTCAGCGCCACGCCGACCTGGCTGTCCGGTTTGAAACCGCCGATCCCGGCGCCATGCCCCGCTCTGGGATCGATAATGATGTAAGGGCGTTTCCAGTCATGCACCTCGCACCCTTCCGGGGGCAGGATTTTCAGCAGCACATAATTGCAGGGCTGCGGCAGACTGGCGCCGTCCATGACGACTTCATAGTCATAGATCAAAACAGGCGGGCAGCCCTCGGCCTCATGGCGAAGGAATATATCGCCCCGCTCTCGCAGCGTGTCGAGCGTAAGTACGGCGCGATTGGCGACATCATGCCCATAATCCCGCCAAGCCTCGACAAGCCTGCCTGGCCGTTCCGGTCGGGCCATCTGCTCCATTACGCTCTGCAGCGCCTCAAAGCTGCGGCGCATTCGCGCCGCATGGGTTTTGGAGATGCGATCGAACTGCCGCGAAGCGCCGCGAGACAGCATCTCGCTGGTCTTCGCCAATTGCGCCAACATTGCCGACGAAGTTTGCAGTTGGGCGCCGAGGAGCTCCTGACCGCCTTCGCGCGCCTCGGCCATCCCCGTCACGGCGTTCTCGCGCCACATATTAATCGAACGTTCCGCCATTGCTCTTCGCTCCCTCAGCCGATGATGCTGTAGCCGCCATCGATCGGATGCACGCCGCCGGTGACGTGCGCCGCCTCTTTGCTGGCGAGGAATGCGGCGTAGGCGCCGACATCCTCGATCGACGCCAGCGTATGCATCGGCGCGCGGTCCGCCGCTTGATTGAGCAGCTGATCGAAATGGTCGATGCCGGACGCGGCGCGGGTTTTGAGCGGGCCGGGGGACAGCGCATGCACGGAAATCCCCTTTTCGCCAAGTTCCGCCGCCGCATAGCGCGTAACCGACTCCAGCGCCGCTTTGACCGGCCCCATTACATTGTAGTGCTCAACGACTTTCTCCGAGCCGTAGAATGACACTGTCATGCAGGTGCCGCCTTCCGCCATCAGCGGCTCGGCGCTGCGAATAAGCCGCAAAAAAGAATGCACGGAGACGTCCATCGCGAGCCCAAAACCCGCCGCGGAACTGTCGACAACCCGGCCGTGGAGATCTTCCATCGGGCAGAACGCGATTGAGTGCACGACAGTATCGAGCTTGCCCCATCGCTCGGTAATTTCGGCGAACAGCGCGTCATGTTGAGCCGCATCTTGCACATTGAGCGGCGCGATGATCTCCGCCTCGACCGATTCGGCCAGGGGGCGCACATACTTCTCCGCCTTCTCGTTAAGATACGTTATCGCCAGTGACGCGCCTTGCGCGCGCAGCGCTTGGGCGCAGCCCCAGGCGACGGAGCTGTCATTCGCAACGCCGACGACCAGCGCCTTTTGTCCGCTGAGTGAAAACATCGAAGCTCCTCGACGCGCTGACCAGCGCTCCGACGCCTTTCGGGGTCGCGCCCGGCGCAGCGCTGAACTGAGCGCGGCAATCTGGGCGGGGCCTTGGGGCGATCAGCCGGCTAGACGCGGTTAACCAGTTGAGGCGCCGAATCAGCCAGCCCGCTCCGACGCCGCAGGGATGAGGCGCCGATAACCCGTTTCGCTGCATTGCGAAATGTCAATTGGCCGCGGTACGGGCGTATTTTTCGAATGAGTTTAAGCTTTTGCGTTCCGGCGGCGATCCTGGAGGCGCTATCTCGCCACGCTTTTGAGGCGCTGCAGCAGAAGCTTTGCGGCGTGGCGGCCCGAGCCGCCATCATCCTGCGTCACGAGTGAAGGTTGTGCGACTTCGATCTGAGCAGCGCCAGTTGGTTGCCGTTGGACGCCTCAATTGCATGGATCAGATCGATCAGAAGCGCCCGCACCTCGTCATCTGCGATTCGCGATAGAACTTGGTCGATGCCTTCGGGCTGTTCTCGGTCGTTTTGTTCTCGCATCATTGTTGTTGAGCTTGCTCCTGTGCGCCAAACCGGCCTTCTCTATTGAGCCGTCGGTCGTAAGTGGCTGCGTCGATAGGTCTAATGGTGAATGAACGCTCCATCTAAAACGAGCGCGCCGCCTGTGCGTTAACATTCCTCGTCAACCCTGGGGCTGTTTTGGCGCGTTAAGTAAAAGATGGGGATGTGAACGTGCTGGGATCACAGATGGCGGCGACGCACCTCGCTGGGCGTTGCGCCGTACCATCGCGCGGCTGAGCGCGTGTAAGCGCTTGGCGCCGAAAAGCCCAGCCGATAGGCGACCTCGGAAATCGAGAGCTGGCTATCGGTCAGCAATCGATCCGAAAGCTCACGGCGGACTGAATCCACAAGTTCTTGAAACGTAAGATCAACCTCAGCAAGCCGTCGCTGCAGACTGCGTTCGCTCATGCCAAGCCGGGCGGCGACCTTCGCGGTTGAGGGAGGCGTGCTCCCCAGCATTGCGAGCACCTCCTCCTCAACCTTGCCGCGAAAATCAACATGTGTAGGGATTCCCGCGCGTATTTCGGCGCATTTTGCAGTCATCATTTCGAAAAGAACTGGGTCTGAGTGTGGATTGGGCCGATCCAGTGCTTGTGAATCAATGATCAGCGCGTTGGCGTCCGCTTGAAACTGTATTTGCGGTGAGATTAAGCGTCGGTGCGCCGTTTTATTTGGGGGAGCGCCACGCTGCAATTCGGCGGCCCTGGGCAGCCAGCCCTTGCCAGCACAGAGCTGAAGGTGCCTTAGAAACAGGCGCGTAGAAAAGTCCGTGTACTGATCGACCTTGATTATCATCGGCGAAACGCCCCACTCAATACGGGCTTGAGTGCGTGTTCTTTCTAATGACGTATACTCAAGGCTAGCATAGCACTGGTAGTACTTAACTGTAAATTCAAGTTGATGTCGTAGATCGGGTGCGGATTTTAGGCCGTACCCAAACGGACCGCTGCCCCCTAATCCAAAATAATCGCCAAATTTAAGCCCAAAAATTTCATCGCCACATATCGTCGCGATACTTTCAAGTAAGCGGCAATATTTGTCGAAGCTAATAAATTGATCAAATCGTTGCAAAACTTGGCAATCCAAGTTCAGCGCCTTGGCAACAGCATTGATATCGACGCCAAACTCGCGGGTAAATTCGGGAAGGCCCCGGCATACCCCTACCGAAACGCGTAGTCGGTCAGTAATATGATTAGTTCCAGCTGCCGATGCCATTGGCTCAAAATGTCTAGAGTTTGGCGCGATTCGTTAAGGAACTCGACCTCGCGACTGTGATTATAGCGCCGATTTTGCCTCTGAAAAGAAACTAAGCATCGCTTTGACCGACGACATGCCGCTAGCCTCTGATGCGCCAGAAGAATTTTTCTTGCTCCTGAGCGAATGGCGCCAACTGTCGGACGCTGGCGGCGCTAATCGAGAGAACTTTGATCTCGAGCGGCGCAAGACCGATGAAGCTAAGTTAACGGTGATCACCAAACACCCAACGGAAGATGGTTCTCCGAACTTCATGTTCGAGTTCGTCGGAAGGCCGGTCGCGCGGCAAAGTGGTGTTGATCCGGTTGGGTACTTTTTCTCAGATATGATCAAGCCGCATGAGCTGCGCCGCTTGACGTCGTTATATATCGAGCTGTTCGTCACCGGCGAACCGCAGTATCGCGAATTTGCTCAGACGTTGCGCGGGGCGCCCTCAACCGCGGCTTGTCGCCTCTTCCTGCCCCTCAGCGACAGCAGCGGCGCTGTTGAGTGCGTCGCGTGCTTCTATCATTGGCGCGAGGATTTTTAGCCGCTTCCGCCCTGCGCCATGAGCAACAGGATCCTTGAGCGGCTCAAGCGCTCAACCGAAATGCGTGCGCCACGCCGCCTTCGCGGCCAGGACCGAACCTGCGGGATCTCGCCGCCAAGCATGGCGCATTTCGCGGCTGCTGAGCATGACCAATCGACCTTGATACAGGTCCCACTCCAGCGGATCGCAGCCAATAAGCCGCCCGGCCGTCGCAAGTGTCTGTACACAGTAGCCGCCGAAAACCGGTTCAAACTTATGCGGGGTATGGGCGAAGCTTTTCATCGCCGCCATACTGGCGAAAAGCCAGTTTGCCCCACGATAGTGCATTTCAAACGCGACGGACCCTTGCGCTGGGCCCGACTTGTTGAAGTAGCTGACACAGTCATAGCCTTTCAGCGCCCGCCCCCAAATATCTTTCCAAACCGGGCTTCTCCGTCGCTTCTGCGCGGCCGCTCCACAGGCCGCGCCCAACGCCGCAAGCGCAGCGCAACCCGCCAACATCTCCCGACGCTTTATCGGCGTCATCTGCTCTCCAATCCCCACATCGCGTTTCGAATCATGCGCCTGATCTAGTGCAAATTTGCTCACGCGGGGCGGCACAAATTCGTCATTTCCGTGTCGAGGCTCTTGCCGAGTTCAGCTGCGTGGCGAAAGCGCAAACAACGCGACCGCGGCGGCGTTTGAAACGTTGAGGGAGGCGAAGGCGTCAGCCGCGCTAATCTTCGCCAGCGCGTCGCAGCGTTCCTTTGTCGAGTCGCGCAGTCCGGCCCCTTCGGCGCCTAGGGCGAGCGCAGCTGGCGTGGAGGCGGTCGTCTCCGCCGCGGTGCGCAGATCGAGGGGCGCTTCGCCATCCAGCCCGATTGCCGCGTAGCCGATCTCTTGCAGCTTTTCGATCGCGCCGCCGAGCGAGGACAGGCGGAGGTAGGGCATGCGCTCCAGCGCGCCTGAAGCGGATTTCGCCAGCGCCCCAGTCTCCGGCGCCGCTTTGCGCCGGGGCGCGATCACGGCGCGGGCGCCGAACACCTCGGCGGAGCGGAGGATGGCGCCGACATTGTGCGGGTCGGTCACCTGATCCAGCAGCAGCACCCGCGGCGCATCGCGGCGATCACGCAGCCCGCAAACCTCCTCAATCGGCGGCCACTCCAGCGGGTCGCAATGCAGCGCGACGCCCTGATGCACCGAATTGGGGTCCAGCGGCGCGCCGAAACGGCGCGGATCCTGGATCTCCGGCTCCAGCCCACCGGCGGCGATCGCCGCTTCTCCAAGCCGCTGCACCGCGTTGGGGGTCGCTAGCAGGCGGTGGCGCACACGAGCCGGGTTTTCCAGCGCGGCGCGCACGGCGTGCAGCCCAAAGAACCAAAGTTCAGTAGGTTCGCCGCCGGCGCGCCAATCGCGTCGTGCTTTGTCCTGCGATCCGCGTCGAGACGCGGCGGTGGGGCGCCGATCCGGTTTGCGCAACTGTTGCTCCTGATGCTCGTCCTTAGAAAAAATTGCTATATCCGTGGAAGTTGCCAAGGTGAAGCTCAGAAGCGGTTGACAAAGAGCGCACGGCCCCCCTATCTGCGCCCTCCAGGCCTTCGGGTCTCACGCTGGCGCTCCGCTTTGCCAGTCCAGCGTGAAATGCGCTCCATCGAAGCTGTGCGCAGCAACGATGTGTGGAGAGGTGGCAGAGCGGTCAAATGCAACGGACTGTAAATCCGTCGGGGTAACCCTACGCTGGTTCGAATCCAGCCCTCTCCACCACTGCGCAATTGCGAAGCGATTGCGCACAGATTTCCGAGACACTCCAGGCGGCAGCGTAATTCGAAGAATTGCGCGAGAGCCCCGGGTTC
>JALEGB010000014.1 GCA_022760355.1 Neomegalonema sp. | reverse complement strand
TCCGGGCAGGCGGCGCATTCCTTCGCGCCTTTCTTGCCCGCGGCGCGCAGGCGAGCCTCGAAGCGGCTCGAGGTTTCAGCCGCCGCCGGCTTTGTTGGCGCCATCGCGACTGACTTCATCGCCGTTTTCAACGCGCTCTCCGCACTACGACGGAGGGAGGATCGCGGATAGCGCTTCAGAAACGCCCGCAACGCCGCCGCGCGGCTCTTCGGATCCTCAATCGACATCGCCAGCTCAAAGGCGACCCTGTCCCGCTCCAACGCGCTGGGCGCGGCGGTCTTCGGCGGCGGCGGCGCCGCCGCGGCGCGCTTAAAGAAGAAATCATCGCGCCCGCGCGTGCCATAGGCCCAGGGGATCTGATCCCCCTTCGTGGCGTCCCGCACATCGCCGACGATCTCCCGGAACAGCTTGCCCAGCTCCAATCCCGGCCGCTCAATATGTTTCAGAAACGCCGCCGAAAACGGGCTGTTGCGCCCGTCCCCGTCCGACGCGGTGGAGCCATCCTTCGCCGCGTACCAGACCATCGTGTCACCCGCCGGCTCAATCCGCGCCAACCCCCGCGCGATCCGGCGACTGCCGCGCATGGCGCGCATGCGGCGGGAAAAAGGATCATCGCGGCACGCATCCAGCACCACCAGCCGCAGCCGCCTCGCCCCGCCCACCGCCGAAAGCGCCTGACGCAGCGAAATCGCCTCCAGCTCCACCGCTTCTTGCCGCGCCAGCTTCGCATCCACCGGCACCAGCCAGCTCTGCCCATCCACGCCGACCCCATGGCCGGCGTAATAGAGCAGCGCCACATCCGCCCCGGCCGCCTTAGCCTGAAACGCCGCCAACCCGCGCCGCATCGCGGTATAGTCGGCGTCCGCCAGGATCGTGACGTCAAACCCCAAACGCTTGAGCGATGCGGCGACGTCGCGCGCGTCATTCAACGGGTTATCCAGCGGCGGCGCATGACGATAAACGCTGTTGCCAATCACCAGAGCCACCGATCGCGCCAACGCCTCGCCCGCCCCCATCAGGGCGAGCATCGCCAACACCGCCAACCACGCCCAAACCCGCCGCATATCCGCATCTCCCCTATATCGGCGTCACCTACATAGAAGAGTTATCGGGATGCGGCGGTCTCCGAAAGAACGAAGATCAGAAGGGCAGGCCGACATAATTCTCCGCCAATGAGCCCAAGGCCTGGTCGGAGGAGAACAGATACTCGAACTCCGTCTGCTGCAGCTTTTGATCATAGGGGGTGCTGTCCGGGAAGGTGTGCAGCAACGTGGTCAGGAACCAGCTGAAACGCTGCGCCTTCCACACCCGCGCCAGCGCCTTCTCCGAGTAGTTTTCCAGCCCGGCGTCATCCCCTTTCAGATAATGATCGGTCAGCGCGTGGTAGAGATAATAGATGTCCGACGCAGCGGTGTTCAGCCCGCGCGCGCCGGTTGGCGGCACGATATGGGCGGCGTCGCCGGCCAGGAACAGATTGCCATACCGCATCGGCTCGGCGACGAAGCTGCGCAGCGGCGCGATGGATTTCTCAATCGACGGGCCGGTTTCCAGCCGTCCCGCCACGTCCGGCGGCAGGCGCCGCTTCAGCTCCGCCCAGAACGCGTCATCCGACCAATCATCGACGCTGTCCGTCAGCGGCGCCTGGATATAGTAGCGGCTGAGAACCTGGGACCGCAGCGAACACAGCGCGAAACCGCGCTGGTGGCGGGCGTAAATCAGCTCCTCGCAGACCGGCTTGGTCCGAGACAGCACGCCCAGCCAGCCGAACGGATACACCCGCTCATATTCCCGCAGCACGTCTTTCGGGATCGACTTGCGGCTCACCCCGTGGAATCCGTCCGCGCCGATCACGTAATCGCAGTCAATCCGGATGATCTCATCGCCCTTGCGAAAGGTGACATAGGGCGCGGCGCTGGTCAGATCATGCAGCTTCACATCTTCAGCATTGTGAATGACGGCGCCGTTCATCCGATCCCGCGCTTCATAGAGATCGCGCGTCACCTCGGTCTGGCCATACACCACCACCGATGATCCGCCGGAGTGTTTCTTGAGGTCCACCCGGTCCATCCGCTCGCCATTGCTCGCGATATAGAAACCGTCATGCACCTCCCCTTCCTGATCCATGCGCTGACCGCAC
The DNA here is from genome assembly GCA_022760355.1 of Neomegalonema sp. GTDB lineage: Bacteria > Pseudomonadota > Alphaproteobacteria > Rhodobacterales > Rhodobacteraceae > JALEGB01. The sequence continues at coordinate 26,110 of JALEGB010000014.1, read as the reverse complement.
TGGGCTTCGCGCATCAGATCGGCGAAACCGTGCTCCAGCACCCCGGCGCGGATCCGGCCGAGCACATATTCGCGGCTGCGCTTTTCCAGCAAGATCGTCTCAACGCCTTTGAGATGCAGCAACTGGCTCAGCATCAGCCCCGACGGGCCGCCGCCAATAATGCAGACCTGGGTTTTCATACGGGTTGTCCTTTCCACTCCTGTCTGCGCCCGAAGATACGCGGACAGGCGTCGGAAGGAATGGATAGGGCGCGGCGGCTCTGGTACAAATCGAACATGCGGGACGCTCAACATATTCTAAACTGCAATCTCTATGGCGAATCCGGAGATCTGCCAGACGTCGCCCATTGCGAAACGATCGAAGCCAGGTCGCCGTTGCATGATTGGGAGTATGCGCCCCACCGCCATGCGCGCCTGCACCAGATTTTGCTGTTCGAACAGGGCGGAGGCGAGGCGACGCTGGATGGCGCGCCCCGCGAGCTGCGTGATGGGACGCTGGTCAACGTTCCCATGGGCATTGTGCATGGCTATCGGTTCGATCATGGCGCGTCCGGCCTGGTCGTCACCCTCGCGGCCGAGATGTTGGATGACTGCCTCCGCCCCTCCGAAGGTCTGCGGCCTTTGCTCAGCCGCCCCGCTGTGTGGCCGGCCTCCGCGGAGATCGTCGAGACCATGCGCCGCCTCGCCGCCAGCTTCGCGGAGCGCGACTTTGGCCGGGCGCATATCCTGCGCTCCATCGTTGGTTTGCTGCTTGGACAAATCGCCCGGGCGCTTGTTGAGCACAGCTCCGAGCCCACACGCCCCGCCTCGGCGCTGCTGGAGCGATTTCAAACCCTTATTGAGGCGCATTTCACCGAGCATTGGAGCGTCGCGGCCTATGCGAACGCGCTGGCGACAAGCCCAACCCATCTCAGCCGCATCGCCCGAGAAGCAACCGGCCGTCCAGCCAGCCGACTGATTGAGGAACGGCTGGTGCGGGAAGCACGGCGCTATCTCGCCTATACGCATCTGCCGATCTCAACGATCGCCCACCAGCTGGGGTTCGCCGATCCCGCCTATTTCAGCCGCGTCTTCGCCCGCGCCACGCGCCTTTCGCCCAGCGCCTTTCGCGAGCGCGCGCGGGGCTGAGGCTCATGTCCGTTTCGCAGCCCGTTTCTTCGGCTTGGCGCTTGGGGGCTTGGCGCTTGGGGGCTTGACGCTTGGGGGCTTGACGCTCGCGCTCGAATCTTCGGTCTGCGCCTCCTGCAAGCCGTAGGAGCTGAACCCAGCCGCCGTCTCCGCAATCTGCGCGTCGGACAGCAGCACCGGACCGCCGATCGCCAGGGTCAGGTAATACTGCTTGGCCAAGGTCTCCAACTCAACCGCGCGCCACATCGCTTTGTCCAAGCTCTCGCCCAGCGCGATCATGCCATGGTTGGCGAGCAGACAGCCCATCCGCCCGTCCAACGCACGCAGCGCCGTTTCGGACAGCGCCGCCGTCCCATAGGTCGCGTAGTCGGAACAGCGAATAGTCGCGCCCCCAAACGCCGCGATCATATAATGGGCGGCGGGGATCTCCTTTCGCGCGATCGCCAGAGCGGTGCAGTACGTCGCGTGGGTATGCACGATCGCATTCACTTCCGGGCGGCTCTTGAGAATATCCAGGTGGAAACGCCATTCGGTGGAGGGCTTCAGCGGCCCCTCCCACGCGCCATATGCGCCTTCGAGCGGCATCGCGGCGATCATCTCAGGCGTCATCGCGTCATAGGGCGTCGCCGATGGCGTAATCAGCATACGCCCCTGTAAACGAACCGAGATATTGCCCGACGTCCCCTGATTCAGGCCATTTGCGTTCATGGCGCGGCACTGATCGATGATCGCGCGCCGCAAGGCGGTTTCTGGGTCGGTCATCCTATCCTCGCCGGAAGATCACGACCGCCCTGGTACCATGATTTCGGCGCCCGCGCACAGCTTGCGAAAGGCGCTCGCCGGTCAGAACAGCATCGAGACCGAGCGGGCGCCGGTCTCCTTCAGCGCTGCGAGCGACTTAAGCGCCAAGTCCCGCTGCAGCTGAGCTTGCTGCTGCTCGGAGATCGACTTCTCAATATCCGTATCCATCATCGCGCTGATCCCTACGGCCAAAGCGCTTTCGAGGTCCTTTTTAAACGCAGCTTCACGCCCAAGCGCCTTCTCCTGCGCGCCATGGGCCGCCGCCTCATCCACCGCCGCCTCAACGTCGCTCAACGCGCCGGTCAGCACCGCATCCAGCTCCGCCGCCGATGCGCCCGCGAGGGTCGCCTCGACAACCGACCCCGCGATCCCATCCCGCGCCATTTGCACGGCGCCTTCGGCTTTGGCGCGATCGACCATCAGGGAGGATTGTTTCAGCGCCAGAACTTGGGCTTCGGCGGAATACCCAACCGCCTCGGACTCCATCAACGCCCCAAGCGCCCAAATCGCCGCTGAGTCGGCGCTGTTGCTGACCTCTCGGCCGGTGGCGGTCATTTTCGCGGCGCTATTGACGTCTTCATTGGCCCGACGCAGCGTTGACAGGCTGGTCTGGGCCGATGTCGTCAACCGAACATCGATCATCATCGCTCTCCCATTCGCCTTCATTGTTTGAAGGTCGTTGTAAGAAGTGTGACCAGCCTATTGCCGGCGGGTTAAAGCGACGTGAAAATAAAGCCGGACAAGAAGAAATTGTTTATCTGCGCAGATTGCAAAAATAGGCGCGCGCCGCCTTATGCGTTCAGCTCGGCCTCAGTCTCTTCCAACTTCGCCGCCGCCTTTTCCCAGATCTCTTCAGCCCGCGCCAACCCCTCCAGGATCTCGCCGCGCTTCTGGGCAAGCTTTTCCATCTTATCAGACGGCCCGTCATACAGAGCTGGATCCGCCAGACGCTTCTCCACCTCTTCGCGCATTTCCTCCAGCTTCATAACGCGCTCCTCGGCCTTAGCCACATCAGCGCGCAGCGGCTTCAGGACTTGGCGAATGTCGGCGGCGCTACGGCGTTTGGTTTTTACAGCCGGCGCGTCCACCGCCTTGGCGCTGTCGCTGGGCGATGAACGCTCGGAAAGAATACGCGCTTTGTAAGCGGCCATGTCGCCTTCGAACGGCGCGACCTTGCCGCCGGCCACCAACCAAAGCTGGTCCGCGACCCGCTCCACCAAATGGGGGTCGTGGCTGATCAGAATCACCGCGCCATCATAGTCGAGCAGCGCGTGACACAGCGCGTCGCGGCTTTCCATATCCAGATGGTTCGTCGGCTCATCGAGGATCAGCAGATTCGGCGCTTCCAGCACCGCCAGAGCCATCAACAAACGCGCCTTCTGCCCGCCCGAGAGCGACTGCGCGTCCGTCTCAGCCGTTTCCGGCCCCAATCCGGCGGCCGCGAGGCGCGAACGAATTTGCGCAGGCGGCAAATCTGGCAGACGCGCCTGCAGGTGCTGAACCGGCGTTTCGTCCGCCACCAGATCGTCCAGCTGATGCTGGGCGAAAAAGCCGACTTTGAGTTTGGAATGCCGCTCAGCCGCGCCGACCATCGGCTGCATCCGGCCCGCAATGAGCTTGGCGAGCGTCGATTTGCCTTGCCCGTTCGCGCCCAGCAGCGCGATCCGATCATCCGCGTCGATGCGCAGGTTCAGCCCGCTCAACACCGGGCTTTCGCCGTAGCCCACCGCCGCCATATCAAGCCGAACCAGCGGCGGCGCAAGTTGCGCGGGGCTGGGGAATGAAAAGCCCGCCACATGCTCCTCCGCCGTAACGGAGATGGGCTCCATCTTTTCGAGCAGCTTCAACCGGGACTGGGCTTGGCGCGCCTTCGTCGCCTTGGCGCGAAACCGATCGACAAAGCTCTGGATCCGCTCCCGCTCGGCTGTTTGCCGCTTGGCCTGCGCCGCTTCCTGCGCCATCCGGGCGCGCCTTTCCGCCGCAAACTGCTCGAAAGCGCCGGAATAATAAGCCAATTTGCGATTGCTGAGATGAAGAATGCCGTTGACGGAGGCGTTGAGCAGGCCGCGATCGTGGCTGATCAGCAAGACCGTGCGGGGATACCGCGCAAGAAAGCCCTCAAGCCAAACCGTTCCCTCCAAATCGAGGTAGTTCGTCGGCTCATCGAGCAGCAACAGGTCCGGGGCGGCGAACAGCGCGCCAGCGAGCGCCACGCGCATCCGCCAACCGCCGGAAAAGGACGAGGAAGGCCGCGCCTGGGCCGCTGCGTCGAAACCAAGCCCGGCCAGGATTGAGGCTGCGCGCGCTTCGGCTGAATGGGCGCCGATATCGGCCAGGCGGGTTTGGATATCCGCGATGCGCGTCGGATCGGAGGCCGTCTCCGCCTCCGCCAGCAGCGCCGCGCGCTCCTGATCATATTCAAGCACGATATCGACGAGACTATCGTCCCGCGCCGGCGCTTCCTGGGCCACCCCGCCCACGCGCCAGCTCTTGGGCGCCTCGATCTCGCCGCCGTCAGGCGTTAGTTCGCCGCGGATCAGCCGGAACAGGGTGGACTTGCCAGCCCCGTTGCGCCCGACGACCCCGACCCGCGCGCCAGCTGGGATTGTGGCGTCCGCCTCTTCGAAAAGCGGACGGCCAGCCATGATGTAGGAGAGTTGACGCAGAACTAGCATTCGTAACCGATATCCGCGTCAGCCCTAAAAGTCGATGCAAGCCGCGATCAGGCAACCCGCGTCATTTTAGCAGAAGAAACAACCCTTACTTCTTTTTCGGGGTTGGCGGCTTTTTGCCTTTTTTCTTCAGCTCTTCGGTGATGATTTTTTCCCAGGTTTCTTTTTTCTGGCTGATCAGCTGCGACCAAACCCAACCAGCGCAGCTGAAGTAAGGCGCTGCGGCTTTCTCATCGATGAGAACGCCTTCTTGGATCAGGGTCAGGGCGGTTTGCTGCGCCATGTAGCTCGGGAAATCGATGACCGACACCGGCTTCTGCTTCGAGTTCGGGCCGTAGATCAGCTTAACGCGAAGCTTTTTCGCGTCTTTGGCGTCAAAGTCGAGCGAGGTCGCAGCGCAAGCCTTCGTCGGGTCAAACTTCTTGCCCTTCTCAAGCTTGTATGACGGGTTCAGGATCATTGCGACCGAGCCCACAGGCGTGAACTCTTTCTTTGAGCTGTCAGACTGGAAGTAGACAACGATCGGGTTCTTTTTTGCGTTGCGGCCAACGAAGATATACCAATCAAGGCTCTTTGCGCCTGGCGCCAGTTCCGCCGAAGCAGGCGCGCTCGTCGCCAAAGCGCTGACCGCCATCAGAGCAGCAGCCGCATATTTCAGCGCGCTCTTCGTCAAACCATTCGAAATCGACCAAAGCATTTGCGGGCTCCTTTGTTCACTGCGCCGGGACCTCGCCTCTTCAGTCAGCCGCGCACAGCGCCGCCGCCCAGACCCGACGTTTCGCGCGATGCGCGACGCGCGTCAGCTAGCCGAAATCTCGCCCCGCGCAAAGCATCCGTTGCGGATCTGGCGATGATTAACGCTTTGAAGCGACGCGAAGGGACCAAAGCAACGCATTTCGACAGAAAGTCGGGACGAAAAAACCCACGAAGCTCTCATTTGCCTGATTTGTAGGCTACCGTCGTACGAACAGCAGAGCAAACGCTTAGCGAACGCGCGGAAGAGGCGTGAGATGATCAGGGTTGGAACCTGGAGCAAACGACTTACAATCGCGACGCACGCTGTCGTCGCGGCGATTTTTCTGGCGGCGCCGCGACATGCCGGCGCGCAGGAATGGCGATTCGTTCCTGCGAAGGGCGGCTTTGGCCCCGCCGCTGCGCATATTTCAACCGACGCCGGCTTTACTTTGCGCCTCGGTTGCGCCGGGCGCCGCAAAGACCGGGCGCCAACCGCCGCCCCGCTCGGTCCGCACTATGCGGTGGACGCGCCCGCGCCGATCCAACTTTTTGTGCCTGCGGCCGGCTTCGTCGGCGACGGCAAAGCGGATCTGACCAAGCTGGGCGCCGCCACCCTCTCCTTCCGGGTTGATGGCGGCAGAATCCTCAAGGTCAACATGGTCTATAGCAAAAGCACGCAGGAATTTGTGGGGGCGATCGCGCATAATGGCCGTCTTGTGCGCGCCCTACAGGCGGGCTGGGGACTGGAAGTGCGCGCGGACATCGTCGGCGGCTTCGGCGCCGCGCCGCTCTACGGTTCCCGCAGAGCGATTGACGCGTTGCGCGCTTACTGCCCAAACATGCAGCCCTCCCGCCGATCCCGCCCCCGCGCCGCGCCTGGTTTCGCGATTGGGCCGATCAGGATCACGCCGCCGACAGTGCGCCGCGGCCCGACCGTCCGCATTCGCGCGCCGCGTTTTCTGCGGTGATCGCGCTGAGCGGACTGAGCAAGGCGCGAAACTTCCGCCCCATCGCCGCGCCCCGCTTGACCTGGGGCGGCCTCTGCCGACATTGGCTTTGAGTAGGAATTTTCTGGAATAGACCGGCGCACATGCGACGGATCGGCTGCGAAACGCGCGGCCAAGCGGGTGGGAGCAACACAACTAAAATGGCGAGAGATCCGAAGCAGAATCCGGCCGAACCGTTTCGCAAGGCGGTTGCGGAGGCGACACGGGCGCTGGCCGAGGATCCGGATCTCGCAGTGAAATTCAGCGTCGACCCGCCCGGCATGTCAGGCCAGGATGCGCGCCTGCCCCAAGTCTCTCATCGCATGAGCGATAAGGAAGTCCGGCTCGCCCGCGGCTATGGCGACGCGTTCGCCATCCGCCGCAAGCATCACGATGCTGGCGTTCACGCCGAATACGTCCCGCAAGGCGACGTGGCGCGCGCTTTGTTCGACGCAATGGAGACGGCGCGGATTGAAGCGCTCGCAACCCGGCGCATGCCAGGGGTCGGCGATAATCTGGACGCAGTGCTGAGCGATGAATGCAAACGCCGCGGCTGGACGCCGGACGAACCGGCTGAAATCGTCGATGCGGCGCGGCTGTTGGTGCGGTCCGCCGGTTCGGGCCGCGCGCTGCCCGAAATCGCGGAGGGCGCGCTCGGCGGCTGGCGGGAAACGCTCGAGCAGCAAGTCTCCGACGCGCTCGGCCGCGCCTGCGCCGTACTTGATGACCAACGCAGCTTCGCCCGCGTCGCCTGGGATATGATCGACGACATGGGCTATGGCGATCAGCTGGGCCAGCGGCCGGAGGAGAGCGAGCCCGACCCTGAGGAGGACTCCGAAGAGGGCGACGATCAAGCTGAAGAGAATCAAGAAGGCGGCGGCGAGCAGCCCGACGATGATCAAGCCCAAGAGGACGCGCCCCCGGACCCGGAATCAAGCGATGAGTCCGGCGCCGAGCAGATGATGGCGATTGAGGGCGAGGACGCCGATTTCTCCGAAGGCATGGAGATGCTGCCGGATGAGGACGGCGCGCCGGACGAAGGCGCCCGCCCCTCGCCGCCGTCGGAGGCCGATCCTGAGTACCGCATCTTCACCACCGAAATGGACGAAGAAGTGACGGTGGACGAGCTGTGCGACCCTGACGAGTTGGAGCGTCTGCGCGGTTTCCTGGATCAACAGCTTGCGCCTTATCAAAGCGTCGTCGGCCGCCTGGCCAACCGGCTGCAGCGTTTGCTGCTGGCCCAACAGAACCGCGCTTGGGAATTTGATCGTGAAGAGGGCATGCTGGACGCTGGACGCCTCGCGCGCGTTGTCGCCAACCCAACGACGCCGCTGTCCTTCAAGGTTGAGAAGGACAGCAAGTTCCGCGACACGGTGGTGACGCTTCTGATCGACAATTCCGGCTCGATGCGCGGTCGCCCGATCTCAATCGCCGCTATTTCCGCCGACATTCTTGCCCGGACGCTGGAGCGCTGCAACGTCAAGACCGAAATTCTCGGCTTCACCACCCGACAATGGAAAGGCGGCGCAGCACGCAAAGCATGGACGGAACAGGGCCGCCCGCCCCTACCCGGGCGCCTCAACGATCTGCGCCACATCATCTACAAAGCCGCCGATGCGCCGTGGCGCAGAGCGCGACGCAATCTTGGCTTGATGATGCGCGAGGGGCTGCTGAAGGAAAATATTGATGGCGAAGCGTTGGAATGGGCCCACGCCCGGCTGATGTCTCGACCAGAACAACGTCGGATTCTAATGGTGATTTCCGACGGAGCGCCCGTAGACGACTCAACTCTCGCCACAAATCCGTCGAATTATCTCGAACAACATCTTCGCGATGTGATCGCGATGGTTGAAAAGCGGGGCGCGGTTGAATTACTCGCGATTGGAATTGGGCACGACGTCACTAGGTACTATAAAAGAGCTGTGACAATTACTGATGCAGAGCAGCTCGCCGGCGCAATGACGGACCAGCTAGCGGCGTTGTTCGAAGCCGACACTGGCTCCAAGCGACGGAAATAGCGCAAACCTGCGTTGAACAGTCAAACGCCGCCAAGCATGGCGGTCAAGCGAATGCAGGTCCCATGGCGAAGGGAGATGGGTCGAATGAAAATGCCGAGTCGCACGATCCGTTGGGCGAGCGCGTTGCCCGCCCTTGTCATCGCAGGCTTCGCCGCCAGCGCCGCTGCTGCGCAGAGCGACGCAAGCCTCGCCGCCTCCATCGACAAGGTCTGCCGGGACAGCTACGGCGCCAAAGGCGCCAAGCCCGCATATTCCCAGACAAAACATAACGCCGCCTGCGGCTGCTTGGTCGGCAAGTTGCGCGACAGCGGCCTAAAAGGACCGCAGCTGGAGCTGGCCCTCGCCGTCGTCAGCGTCGATCGCGACTTACGCAAAAGCGCGCGCGGGCGCATGTCGGCGACGGAAGAACGTCACGCGATCGGCGCGATCTCCTCAGCGATTTCTCGTTGCCGCCCGGACTGATCGCCGTCTTTCGTCATTTGCGACAACGCGCCAACAACTCATGATCTCCGCCACCAGGCGCGTTGGCGCTGTTTCTGCGCTTTGATAGAGTAGGTTAGTAACGGCTGGATTCGGCCGCAAGATGAGGCCGAATGTCATGCGAGACGGAATTGCGATGTCGCCACGCCGCGCGCTGATGGTTCGAATCAAGCACGCGCGTCGCTTAGTGAGCGCGCTGTGCGGCGTACTGGCCCTTACGGCTCTGGCGATCTGCGCCGCCCCCGCGGCCAACGCGCAAACAACGCCGAGCTTCGCGGACTGCGCCGCCATCGTTGATGAGGCCGCGCTACGGCGCGATGTCGCAGCAGGCGCGAAGGCGGCGATGCAGAAGGCCGCAGCAAAACTCGACTACGCGCAGATTGTCGCAAAATCCTGGGGCTCTGCTCGGTTTGACAAACGGTTCGAACGAATCGTCGAGGGCAAGATCAAAATTCTGCGGGCGGAGACCACTTATATCGGTCGGCTCGGGGATTCGAACGTCCCCGCCTACGCGCGTAAAATGGCGGAACGGGTCGCCAACCTGGTGTTCAAATCGCCAGAATTCGCCGCTTTACAAGAAAGTTTGATGGCGGAGATCCGCAAAAACCTTGAGCTTTCCGTCGGCAAAGCCGAGGCGACGGTGTCCGGCGCCGCCGCAAGCTGCGTGCGGCTCTATCTGGCCGCGCGCTATGCGGAGATTGTCGGCGTCGCCTTTGCCGACGAACTTGCCGGCGCGGCGGACGCGAAAATCTTGGTGAAAGACAAAAGCGTCGGCGGTTCGGCTGCAATCGGGCTGGCTCTGATCTTAACCGGCGTGCTCGGCATCGTGTTTCGCCGGGCGATTGATCGAATCATCGCGTCGCTTGTCAAACGCCTGGCCGGCCGGATCGCCGCGCGCCTCACGAGCGGGCTCTCCTTCATCACCGGCGTCGTTGTGCTGAGCTATGAGCTGATAGCCGGCGCCGATGGCGTGTTTCCCGAAATTCAGGAGACGCTGCTCAGCGAGGCGACACGGGTTGAGATCCAGCGCTCGGTTACCGACGAGCTGCAGAAAGTCAGCGGCGATGCGCTGGACAAACGCGCCGCTTCGGTGGCCGATGCGCTGATCGGACGGTGGGAGGCGTTCAAGCGCAATCACGCCGAAGTGCTTCGGATCGCGGAACGAGAGCCGGACTTCGCGAAATATTTGCGCACGCAAAGCCCGCAACACTTTGAAAAGCTCAGCAACCTTGTCGCTCTGATCTCGGCGGAGAAGCCGGGCGGCGACGCGGCGGTTATGGCGGCGCTCCGTTCCGGCGTTTTGGCGCGCGCGATGAATATCCCAAAGCTGGACACGCAGGCCGAAAAGCGCGCTCAAACCGGGGTGAAGGTCTCAGACCTGATCGCTTGGGCGGATCTGGCCGGCGCCAACTATCCGAAGGCGCTCGCATACGGCTTGCCGAGCGCCGCGTCCCGCACCGGCCTTGATGGGAAAACTGTGGAGAAGCTGCTGGCGCTGGATACGCCCGCGCAGGCGCGCAAAATCGCCGTCCTGAAACCGGAGCTGCGCAGCCTTGCGCTCAGCCTGGATCTGGACATTCTCCGTCCGCTTGCGCGCGATTTTTCGACCGACGGCGTGTTGGCGCTGTTGACGGTCGCCAAAACGACCGCCGATCCCTCCGCGCGTCGACTGCTGATGGAGCGGGCGCTGGAAAACCCGGCCTCAGCACGCATTTTGGCTGATCCTGCGGCGGCTCAAATCATCAGCAACAGCCGCTCGCCAGCCTCCGCGCTCAGCGTCCTGACCGACGCCGCAAGCACCTGGAACCCTTTCGCCTTCTTCGACCATGTATCCCTGGTCGCCGCGGGGGACGTCTCGCCTCTGGCCCTGGCGCATCGCTATGGCTGGTTCGGCGCGGTCATCATCGGCGTGCCGCTGATTTTGACGCTTGGCCTGCTCCGCTCCCTCACCCGCGCCACGATTGGGCGGCGCCGACGGAAGGAAAGCTGATGACGGATATCGCGAAAATTCAGCTGGCGACCTGCGGAGCCTCAGATCTCGGCTTTGACGTTGAGGCCGGCGAGATGGTGTCCGTCGCAGTCGTTGAGGCCTCCAATCTCGTGCGGGACATCATCGAGTATCTCCGCAATATTTTCGGCGGCCGGATGGGCAAGTATGAAGCGCTGTTTGACCGGGTGTTGACCCGCGGCCAGCAGAAATTCCGCGAAGAACTTGCCGCCCGCGGCTATGACGGCGCCATATGTGTGCGATACGCCCATCCGGATGTGATCGCCGGCGGCGCTGAGCTGATCATCTACGGCACGGGATATCGGCGCCGCTAAGGCGCCGCCCGCCCTCGGCGCAACGCGCTACAGGCGCGAGCTGCCAGGCAACAGGCCGATCAACGCGCTTAACACCCGGAAGACCACAAAGAGCACGCCAAAAACATACACCGCAGGGGTCAGCAGAACCGGGCGCACTGCGACGGCGTAAAGATCTTCATGGATATGGCGCTCAATCGCCGGCTGCAGGGTCTGCAGCGACGACGGATGAAGGTCGTACCACACCTGCCCCAACTGCCGGAACGCGAACGGATCGCCCGACTGAACCATCGCCCAGACATCCAGCCCCAACGCGGCCAGCGCCAGTAAAAAGAAGATGTAAGCCAAAAAACGCATCCAAACTCCTGCCGTTCAATTCGTGACGCGCTTGAGCGCTTAGCGTAGATGGTGCTTCGCCGATCTAGCCGCCATCTTTGAGGCCGCGACGCCAAGACAACAAACCGCGAGTCGAGCCGTCTTCGTGCTTCCAACTTCGCTCATCATCCAGTTTTGGCAGCAGCTTATTGGCGAACCGTTTACCCAGCTCGACGCCCCACTGATCGAAACATTCAATGTTCCAAATCACAGCTTGGGCGAAGATCTTATGTTCATACAACGCGACGAGCCGGCCGAGCGTGCGCGGATCGAGCTTGCGATACATCAGCGTTGTCGACGGGCGGTCCCCCGGACACGCAACATGGGGCGCGAGCCGTTCCGCCCGCTCCGCCGCCGCTTCGCCAGCGCCCGCATTCTGCGCCAGCGTCTCGCGCGCATCCGCAGCGCTCAACCCGCGCATCAAGGCCTGCGACTGCGCCAGACAATGGGCCAGCAATACGCGCTGCTGATGCGCCGTTTGCGTTGTCGTCTCGACGCCAACCAGAAAATCAACCGGGGAGGCGTCCGGCCCCTGATGCAACTTCTGGAAAAAGGAATGCTGAGCGTTGGTGCCGGCCCCGCCGATCACCGTCGGCGCCGTAGCGCGGCCAACCGGGCGCCCGTCGCGCTGAACGGACTTGCCGTTGCTCTCCATCTCCAACTGCTGGACATATTCCGGAAACGAAGCCAGCCGCTCCTCATAGGGCGCGAGCACATAGCTCGGGTAATTTTGAACATTGCGCCGCCAGACGCCGATCAGCGCCAGCAGCAGCGGCAAGTTCCGGCGTGGCGGCGCGCTTTCGAAATGGCGATCCATGTTCGCGCCGCCGCTCAGGAACTCGGAAAACACGTCCCGCCCAACTCGGATCGCGACGCAGAGCCCCATCGCCGACCAAATTGAAAACCGTCCGCCGGCCCAATCCCAGATTTGAAAGATATTCTCAGGCTCAATTCCGTAGCCGCGGGCCGCATCCGGTCGGGCGGTGATCGCGCAAAAATGCTTGCCGATCGCCTCCGGTCCCAGACGGGCCGTCGTCCAGCTGATCGCCGCGCGAAGGTTCAGCACCGTTTCCTGCGTCCCGAAGCTTTTGGACGCGCAAAGGAACAAGGTCCGCGCCGGATCAAGCTCATCAACGACATTGTGGAAATTCCACGGGTCCACATTGGAGACGAAGTGGATGCGCGGCCCGTCCGCAAAGGGTTTCAGCGCCTCCACCGCCAGGCGCGGGCCGAGATAGGAGCCGCCGATGCCGATATTCACGACATCCGTAAACTGCTTGCCCGTGGATCCCAAGCGGGCGCCGGTTCGCACCATCTGCGCAAAATCAAGAAACTGCTCCCGCATATCAGCGACGCCGGCCAGCGGCGGCTGCATCGTGCGCAGCAGATTGTGGCGCGCGGCGCGGCGTTCCGTCCCGTTCACAATCTCGCCGTTGAACATCGCGCGCCGCCATTTGCCCATTTCGGCGGCTTCCGGCAATTTCAACAGCGTCTCGAGCGCCGCCGCATCGATCTTCTCCTTAGAAAAATCGAGCAGCATATCATCATGGGCGGCGTGAAAATGCTCGAACCGGTTCGGGTCGGCGTCAAACAACGCATCAATACGCGTGCTCGCCAACGCCTCGCCCTGCTCCGCCAAATCGCGCCAGAGCTGATCCATTCGCCACCGCGAACCGCTTGCGCCGCCATTGGTTTTCGCCATTAGGATCTCCGGGCTTGCATTCGACCCTGCGCGGATGCGCAACGCGGGCTGAGGGCGGTTTATCGCGTCTGATCGAGGCGCAACAACGCCCGCCGCATATAGGCCGCCGCGTCGTCCTTCAACTCCTCACGCTGCAAAGCAAACGCGACCTGAGCCCGCACCAGCCCGCCAAGGCGTCCGCAATCGAACCGCTCGCCCGTAAAGCGCAGCGCCCGCGTTGGCGTGTGGCTGATCAGGCGCGCAATCGCGTCCGTCAACTGCACGGCGCCATTTGCGTCCGCCGGCGTTTGGGCGATCGCGTCAAATATCGTACTCGGCAATATATAACGGCCGGTGATCGCGAAGTTGGAGGCTGTAACGTCGCTGTCCGGCTTTTCCTCAAGCCCTGTCACGTCGACGATGTCGCCGCCGGTATCGTCAATACGCATCACGCCATATCGCGACACTTGGAGCCGGGTGACTTCGATGCCGGCGATCATCGCGCCGCGCCCGTCCCAGCGCGCCGTCATTTGCGCCAGCGCTGGCGGAGCGCCGAGAATCACATCGTCCGGCAGGAGAACCGCAAAGGGAGCGTCGCCCACAACCTCACGCGCGCACGCCACCGCATCGCCCAAGCCCCGCCGCTCGCGCTGCTCCACGAATACGGCCTCCTCCGGGCTGAGCCGCGCGCTGCGCGAGGCCTCCGCGACCTCCGCGCCGTAGCGCGCCTCGAGCGTCGCCTCATAGGCCGGATCAGCGGCGAAATAGTGCTGCAGATGCGTCGCGCCTGGACGCGTTACAAAAACAAACCGCTCGCACCCCGCCGCCCGCGCCTCCTCAACCGCAAGCTGGATCATCGGCTTATCGAGGATCGGCAACAGCTCTTTCGGCGTCGCGCGGGTGGCGGGCTGCAACGGGCTGCGATCGCCCGCGACAGGGAACACGGCGGTCTTGATACTCGTCTCAGCGCTCATGTCGGTCTCCGGGCGGCTCGGCGAAGGGGTTCTAGCATCGTTGGATCTGTTGCGCCTCCGAAATCGACGCCCATACGGCGCCGCGCGCGTAGGATTTAGCTTTCCGGCCCATTGTGAAAATGCGCTTCCGCCCGCATCGCCAGCCCGCCATCCAACGCCCGCGCCCACAGCGACAGCGCGCCCTCCTCGGACGCCGGGGCCCCCTCAAGCATAAAAGCCGCATCGGCGCAAAGCGGGCTGATCGCGCGATAGCTGAACCTGCGCAGCGCGCGCCCCGCCTTCTGCGCAACCGCCAGATCTGCGAGCAGCGTCGCTAACAGCGGCCCATGCACCACGAGATGCGGATATCCCTCGACCTGCCGGCAGTAGTCGAGATCATAGTGGATGCGATGGCCATTGAAGGTCAGCGCTGAGTAGCGAAACAGCAAAATCGAACTCGGCCTCACCTCGCGCGCAAACGCTGGGGCCGACGGCGCCATCTGCTTTTGGGGCTCGGGGTCAGAAGGCGCAGGGTCGCGCCGATAGACGAGGTCGCGCTCCTCAACCACCCGCGCCTGATCATCGACCCGCACCTCAGTCCGCGTAGTGACAAAGCAGAGCGGGCCGCTCCGGCCCTGCTTGAGCGCGATAGAAGCGATGCTCTGGCGCTGTTCGACATCGTCGCCGATGCGCAGCTCGCCGTGAAAGCTGAGCCGACCGCCCGCCCACATCCGACGCGGCAAAGCCACCGGCGGCAGAAAACCGCCGCGCGCCGGATGACCGTCCCGCCCCAATGCGTCGAGCGGCTGCGCATCCAGAAAATAGAACCAGTGCCGCATTGGCCCAAGCACATCGCCATAGTCGGGCAGAATTGACGCCGCCAGCCGCAAGGGACGCGGGTCCAACACGTCATGCGCGGCCTCGGTTCGGCCAACCCACGCGGCCAAGCGCTCAGCGTCCAGAGTGGGGGCGACGTCAGACATGCTGGGCGATCCTTTCAACTGTGATAGGCGGTGCGTGCAAGAGGAGACAGAGCGATGAAGCCAATTGCAATTACGATGGGCGATCCGGCGGGTATTGGCCCGGAGATTCTGGTGAAACTCGCTGCGGAGCCGGCGCATCCCGCGCACCTGATCGCCATTGGCGATATCGGCGTGCTCCGCGCCGCCGCCGCCGCCTTTGCGCCTGAGTTGGAGATCGCCGAAATCGATCACCCAGCCGACGCCGCCTCGCCCAAGCCCGGCAGGCTGGAGGTCATTCAGCCAGCCTCGCCGCTTGCGCCGCCGCCCCAGATCGGCGTTGTCGACGCGCGGGCCGGGCTGGCCGCCTACCAAGCCATTCGGGCCGCGATTGAGTATGCGAAATCAGGCGACATCGCCGCGATGGTGACGGCGCCGATCCATAAGGAGGCGTTGACCGCCGCCGGACTGACCTACCCTGGCCATACCGAGATGCTGGCCGAACATGGGGGGGCCGATGGCGAGCCGCTGCAAGTCGCCATGATGCTGGCGAATGATGAGCTGCGCGTTGTGCTGGTCACCATCCACATGTCGTTGCTCGACGCGATCAAGGCTGCGGATTTGGAAGCCAACCTTGCGGCGATTCGGCTTGCGAACGAGGGCGCGAGAGCGTTTGGGGTCGCCTTCCCCCGTGTCGCAGTCGCGGGCCTCAACCCGCATGCTGGCGAAGGCGGCCGCTTCGGTCGTGAGGAGATCGACATAATCCAACCGGCCATCGCCGCTGCGCGCGCTGAGGGCGTCGACGCGTCGGGCCCTTGGCCCGGAGACACGGTGTTTATGCAGGCGCGCGCCGGCCGGTTTGACGTGGTTGTCGCGCAGTATCACGATCAAGGGCTGATACCGGTAAAGTATCTTGGGCTGGAGCAGGGGGTGAACGTGACGCTGGGCCTGCCCTTTGTGCGCACCAGCCCCGATCACGGCGTGGCGTTTGATATTGCCGGCAAGGGCGTCGCCAATCCATCCAGCCTTCGCACCGCTGTGCGGGAGGCGGTCAAGCTCGCAACAGCGCGCGGCGCGTGATCCCCGCCTCAGCTGCGCGCGCGCAAGATCGGCGGCGAAGGCTCTATTCCGCCGCGAACCACTTTTTCGCGCAACGGGAGCGCCGAGCGGAGAGCGCGGCAAGCACCCGCTCCTTCAGCGCCTCGCTCGGACGGATCCACAAAACGGTGCGCTGGCTATTATTGATCACCACCGCGTGCGCTTCGCCCGTGCGCACATAAGTCAGCGATCCCGCCCCGCCCTGGAGAAGTCCGACCAGCGTTTTAGCGTCGCCGACGCGCTTGCCCGGCCCCAGCGGCGTCGGCGGTGAAGGCGGGTGATCCGCGTCCAGGCGCATCTTGATGTCGATCTCAATATAATGCCCGCCTGTGCCGGCATCGACCGCGTCAATATGCGCAAGATGGATCACATACCCTTCTTGCGGGTCAGCGCCTGGCGCTGTTTCGCCAAAATCGAACGTCCACAAGATCGCGATCGCGCAATCCTGAACATGAGCCGAAAGCGTCGCAGTGTGCGGATGATACAGCGCGCGGGACAATAGCGCCTCCAGCCGGCGATCCGCCGCCGCCCGCGAACGCTGCTCCAACTTCAAGCCCGCCTTGCTCGGTTGCTCAGCGTCCGCCCCCGGCGCGCCGGCCAAATAGGCGGCGCATGCGACCAGCGACAAGGCGACTGCGCGCAATTTCGCAAAAGCGTAAGAGAGCATCAGAGGGTCTCCTTCCCGACGCCTGACCCTATACGACTTAAGGGTTCGTCGATCTTCCGCGCAACCTCTACTTAGCGTTAGCGCGGCAGGTTCGCGGCGCAGCCGCATCCTGCGATCATTTTTGCGCTCAAAAAGCGAATTCTAAACTATAGCACGCCTTTGGTCGAAGGCAGCGCCCCTGCCGCCCGATCATCAATGGTCAACGCCGCCCGCATGGCGCGCGCCGCCGCTTTGAAGATACTCTCGGCGATATGGTGGTCATTATCGCCGTAATCGTTTTCGATATGCAGCGTCAGCCCCGCATTCTTCGCGACGCTATCAAAAAAATGTGAAATCAACTGCGTATCCAGCGCGCCGATCATCGGCGCCGCGAATTGCGCGCGCCAAACGCAATAGGCGCGGCCCGAAAAGTCCAAATCCACCCGCGAACGAGCTTCATCCATCACGACGACCGAAGAGCCATAGCGGAACACGCCGCGCTTATCGCCGACGGCTTCCTTTAACGCCAGTCCCAGGCAAATGCCGACATCTTCAACCGTGTGGTGCGCGTCGATATGCAGATCGCCTTCAGCCGCAATCTCCAGATCGATCAGCGCATGCTTGGAGAGTTGCTCCAGCATATGATCGAAGAAACCGACACCGGTTTTGATCGAAAATTTGCCGGTTCCATCAATATCGAGCTTCAGATCAACTTTGGTCTCCGAAGTCTGCCTCGAAATGCTGGCTGTACGCGCCATGGTCGCCTTCCAAACCTTCACGCGATTGGAAGATCGCGCATATAGAACGAACTCGGCTCTAGCCCCTCGCACGCCAATATGCAATGGCTCCGCCTCCGCAGCGGCAATCGGCCTCGACTGGACGGCCCGCGGCGCATAACGGAATAATCGGATGAGCAGGCGGCGCGACCGCCTGTGCGCATCGATAGGAAGGCTATGATGGGCGAGAGCAAAATCCCGGCGACGGTAATCACCGGCTTTCTAGGCGCCGGCAAGACGACGCTCATTCGCCATCTGCTGGAGAACGCCGGCGGCCGACGCGTTGCGCTGATCGTGAATGAGTTCGGCGATGTCGGGGTGGATGGCGAAATTCTGAAGGGCTGCGGCGATGAGGCCTGCGCTGAGGATGATATCGTCGAGCTGGCGAATGGCTGCATCTGCTGCACCGTCGCCGAGGATTTCATTCCGACCATGACCGCGCTGCTCGATCGCGAACAACCGCCCGAGCATATCGTGATCGAAACGTCCGGACTGGCGCTGCCCCAACCGCTGGTGCGCGCCTTCGCCTGGCCGGAGATCCGCACGCGCGTCACCGTGGATGGCGTGGTGACTGTCGTCGACGCCGCCGCGATTGCGGAAGGCCGCGTCGCCATGGATGAAGCCGCGCTGGCCGCCCAGCGCGCGGCGGATGACGCGCTCGATCATGCGACTCCGATTGAAGATCTATTCGTCGACCAGCTTGCCTGTGCGGATCTGGTGGTGCTGAACAAAGCCGATCTAATTGACACGGACCAACGGGCGGAGATCTCCGGCCGGCTTTCCGACGCGGCTCGGCCAGGCGTTGGCGTCTTGACCGCCGAGCGGGGCCGACTTTCTCCAACCTTGCTGCTGGGGCTTGGCGTCGGCGCTGAAGAAAACACCGCAGCGCGCGCCGAGCGGCGGCATGTGCACGATCACGATCACGATCATGGTGATGACCATGATCACGACCATCACCATCACCACCATCATCACGATCACGGCCACGACGCGTTTGAAAGCCAGGTCATCGAGTTCGGCGAGATCACGGACAAAGCCGCGTTTGAGACCAGACTGGCCGAGGCGCTCAAGGACCTTGGCGTCCTACGCCTGAAGGGCTTCGCCGCTATTGCCGGCAAACCCATGCGACTGGCGGTGCAAGCGGCGGGTCCGCGCGTCGAGACCTATTTTGACCAGCCCTTTCGAGACGACGCGCCGCGGATAACGCGCTTGGTCGCCATCTCAACAGCCGGCTTCGACGCGGCGCAATTGCGAGAGCGGCTGACGCAGTAGGCGGCCCCAGCTTCCAGAGCGCAACTGCGCTCTCGGGAGGCTGGGATGACTTGGGGTCGAAACCCCTTCAGCAGGCGTCGTCAGCCGCCTTCGATCTGCTCGCGCCGCTCCTCCAACTCAAGCCATTCCATCTCCGAGGTCTCCAGCGCTTCCTGTTTCTCTCGATGAAGCGCGACGGCCTGGTCGAACTTCTTCGGATGCTCCTCATAGAGATTCGGGGTCGCCAAGAACTCCTCGAGCTTCGCGATCTCCGCCTCCAGCCGGGCGATCTCCTTGGGCAGCGCGCTGAGACGCCGCTGCTCATTGTAGGAGAGCTTCGCCGGCTTCTTCGCCTCCGCGCCTGCGATGGGCGGCGACGCGCCTTTGACGCCGCCGCTCTTCGCCGCTTTCGCTGGGGAGAGCTCTTCTTCGGCCAGTTGGCGCTGAGTTTGATAGTCGGTCCAGCCCCCCGCATAGACAGTCGCCTTGCCGTCGCCCTCCATCGCGATCGTCGTCGTTGCGATCCGGTCGATGAAATCGCGATCGTGGCTGACCAGCAGCGTTGTGCCGTCAAAGTCGGCCAGCAGCTCCTGCAGCAAATCCAAAGTCTCGACATCGAGATCGTTGGTCGGTTCGTCGAGCACCAGCAGGTTGCTTTCGCGCGCCATGATCTTCGCCAGCAGCAGCCGCGCCCGCTCGCCGCCGGACAGCGCCGAAACCGGCCCGCGCGCTTGGCGTTCGTCGAACAGAAACTCTTTGAGATAGCCGACAACATGCTTGGGCCGGCCGCGCACCAGCACCTGATCGTTGCTGCCCTTCACGCCGAGCAGCTTGTCGTCCGTCAGGCTTTCCCACAGCGACTTGTCCAGGTCCAGCGCTTCGCGCTTCTGGTCGAACACCGCCATTTCAAGATTGGAGCCGAGCCGGATCGATCCATCGTCCGGCTCCAACGCGCCCGTCAGGATCTTGAGCAGAGTCGTTTTGCCAACGCCGTTGGGGCCGACCATCGCAACACGGTCCCCCCGCGCAATTTTAATCGAGAAATCTTCCAGCAGGATGCGCCTGTCGCCCTGCGCGGTCGCGAAGCCCTTGGAGATCCCCTTGGCCTCAACGACCAGCTTGCCCGACTTCTGCCCGCTCTCCAGCGCCATCGCCGCCGCGCCTTGCCGGTGGGTCAGCCCCCGCCGCTCCGCCTTCAGGGCATGAAACTGCTCCATCCGCCGCACATTGCGCTTCCGGCGGCCCGAAACCCCATGGATCACCCAATGCTCTTCGCGCCGGATCTTCGCGTCGAGCTTCTGTTTGGCGACTTCCTCTTCTTCGAAGACCTTGTCTCGCCAATCCTCAAACGCCGCGAAGCCTTGTTCAAGCCGCCGCGTCTCCCCCCGATCAATCCAAAGCGTGGCGCGGGTCAGCGCGGTCAAGAAGGCGCGATCGTGACTGATCAGAACATAGCCGGACTTCGTATCCTTCAGGGTCTCCTCGAGCCAGGAGATCGCGCGAATATCCAAGTGGTTCGTCGGCTCATCCAGCAGCATCAGCTCGGGCTCCGCCGCGAGAACGCGCGCCAACGCCGCACGCCTCCCTTCGCCGCCAGAGGCGGCGGCGGGATCGACGCTGGCGCGCACCTCCAGCGCCTCCATCGCCATCTCGGCCTTGTACCGCTCCGCCTCATCCAAATCGGCGGCGGCGTAATCGCCGAGGGTGGCGAAGCCGGACAAGTCAGGTTCCTGCGGCAGATAGGCGACCTTCGCGCCCGGCTGCAAAAAACGCTCGCCGCTATCCGCCTCAACCAGTCCGGCCAGGACCTTGAGCAGCGTCGATTTGCCGGACCCGTTGCGGCCGACAAGCGCTAACCGGTCCCCACGGCCGACGGCGCAGGTGACGCTCGTGAAGAGCGGTTTGCCGCCCCAGCCAAGGGCGATTTCGGTAAGGCTGAGAAGTGGTGGCGCTGACATGGCCGGACATGTAGCGGGCCGAAGGCGGGGCGTCTATGGGGCGCACGATCCAATGGCGGCCACATCACGTCCGCCCTGTGCGGCCAAAGCCGCAAATACGCCCATAAATGGGCCGGTTCGACTGCTACGCGGCGGAGACCGAACAGTGGAGACCGCCATGACCGCCGCAATTCTTTTAGACAACCCCAAATACCCGCGGAATGTCGGCGCTGCGGTGCGTACTTGCGCGGCCTACGGCGTGCGCGACCTCCTCTATACCGGCGAACGGATGGGGGAGACCCTGACCGAGCTCACGCGCCTGCCCCGAGAGGAGCGGATGCGAGGCTACCAATCCGTGCGCTGGCGCAGGTCTACGCGGCCATTTGCGGAGCTTCCGACGCTTGCGCCGGTCGCGGTTGAGGTTCGGCCGGGCTCCGAAATGCTGCCTGAATTTGAGCATCCCGAAAACGCGCTCTACGTCTTTGGACCTGAAGACGGGTCAATTAACGGCGCCCTGCTGCATCACTGCCATCGGTTCGTGGCGATCCCCACGCGCCATTGCCTGAACCTCGCCATGGCGGTGGCGACCGTGCTCTATGACCGCCAGGCGAAGCTGGAGCCGAGCCGTCGGATGGATATGGCGGCGACCGAAGGACGCGGCCCCGACCGCGACCGTCCCTAGGAGCGGGGCGATGCGGTGGAGCGCAGCCGGACTGAAGGGCACCCTCGGCGCCGGTTGTCTGTGCGTCGCGGCGGTCTATTGGGATTGGAGCGATCCGCAGGTCGGCTCGCCGCTGGATCTCGAGTTTCTCGTCCCCTTCTTTGTCGCAATGGGCCCGTTTCTCATCCTCTTCTTTCTCCGCCCCGATGAAGTTTCGGAGAGGATCCATTGGTATGTGCGGCTGACGGCCGTCGCGTGGTACCTGCTGCTGATCATAGCGGCCGGCGGGCTGATGAGCTGGCGCGGGTTGCGGCCGTCCGATTTGGCGCTGGGCTTCTTCATGGCCCTCGGCTTCTGGCCCTGGGTCAGCCTGGTCCGTTCTCTCGCGCCTGCACGCCATCGCTGAGGCCATACGTCCGCGCCCCAAAACGCGCCGACGACGGTGCAAGACGGTGCAAGACGGTGCAAATTGACATGTCGGCCTAGGGTGCGGACTCATAAAGCGGATTTTGGGCCATCTCTGCGGCGATCGCCTGATCCAGCGGCGGCCGGTAAGTCATCAGCAAAAAGCCCAACGTCGTGTAAAACCCCACCGTCGCCATCAAGTCGAACACGCCTTCACGTCCGAGCCGGGCGGTGAGCGCCGCCTCCAGCGCCGCGGGCAAATGACGAGCTTCAAACAAGGCGTCCACGCCGTCGGCGATCAGCTTATCGGCGCCCGCCGGCGCCGCCCCCAACGCCTTGATGCGCTCATCCGAGATCCCGACAGCCCGAGCGCGGCTCACATGATGCAGCCACTCATACTCTGAGCCCATTCGATGCGCCGCGCGCAGGATCACCAGCTCAGATGTTTCGGGGTCTAAAGCGCTGTCTTTGACAATATGTTGGCGCAGCGCCGTCCAGGCGCGCAGCAATGCTGGATGATGCGCCATCACGCGATAGACATTCAGCGCGCCCGCGAACCCGCCGCGAAGCTCCGCAATTTCCTCAGGCCATTGTTCATCGGCCAGGGGCCCGCACTCAGGCTCCGCCATCGGCTCTCTCCACCGCGATCTATTAAATGAGGCGCCCACACTGCCCGCCCGCACACAGCGAAGCCATCAGAAAAACGCGGAATTCCGGCAAGCGGACATTCCGATCTCTCGCCCTGAACAATGACGCAGCGACAAAGCTAAGGATCACATAAACCGCCGAAATTTCGGCGCGGCGCTTGCAACCCGCCGGCGGACGGGCCACCAATTTCTATCGATCAAAACGAAGAAGCAGCTATTCAATGGCAAAATCTAAGCAGCCGACCCCAAGCAAATCGCCAGCGAAAAACGAGAGTAAATCTGGAAAGCGCCAGGCCCCATCCCGAGCGGAACTTTACGAGATGGAACCTGAAGTCTCAATCAGCTGGTCCGAACTTGGGCAAGAGTTTATCAACACCTTCACAGAGAATGCGAAGCAATACGGGCTATTCCTCGTGGCGGGACTGGCGCTGCTTATTTTTGCTGCTGTGATGTACTCCGACGCAAGTGACGCGCAGAAAAGCCTGGGAAAACTTGAGCGCTATTTGGCGAGCCTGCCTGCCTACAGCGAAGCCAAAACCGGCCAAGTGGCGTTGCTTGCCGGTAGGGTGGACCCAGACGCGCCCGTTTTTGACAATGTCAAGCTGGTCTCGACCGAACTCTATAGCAGCATCTACGACGCCGAGTCCCGCACCTACCGCTACAGCTACGAATCCGAGATTACCAAGCGCTTCCCGATTATCGCCGCGGACGGCGCGTTCATCGATATCATCAATGATGATTTCAGCCTGTGGTTTGACAATGATCCCCGTTTTCCCGGCATGGATCGCCGCTTCTTCCCGGAACGTTTGCAGGATTTTTCGGAGCGTACGCGCCTGTTTCGACGTCGCTTCCTCGGGCTTGCGCCGGGACGCCCCGTCTTAGCCGTCGGAGTCAAAACGCCCGCAGGCGTCAAGGCTCAGGTCGTGCTTTCCGGCCCATTGCCGCGGATCCAAAAGGCGTTGCGCGAAAAATCGGCCGGCGGCGCGTCCAGCTCTGTGTTCACCGGCGCGAAGCTGGTGCATTATTTGGGGCTGATCGGCGTGTTCGGGACGCTCCTGATCTGGGCTCACACCGTTCGCAGCGGCGTTTATTATCGCAAACGGGCCGAGGCCCGGGTGGCGATGGAGCGCGGATAAGCGGGGTAAAAGCGCTTCGATACCGACGAACAGACGATCCGCCGCGCGCGATCATGTGGCGGATAGAAGAGCTGCATCTGGCGCATAGAAGAGCTGGTTTAGCGCTCGCACATCGCCAAGGCGCGCGCTAAAACGATTGAAAGCCGCCTGAGAGACGGCGAAGCGGAGGAAGCATCATGGATAATCGCGAAGCCGTCATCGTCGGCTGGGCGCATAGCCCGTTTGGCAAGCTCGCCGATCATGCCGATATCGAGTCGTTGATGAGCAGCGTGGGCGGCGTGGCGCTGGAGCACGCCGGCGTAGCGGCGGAGGACGTCGACAACGTCGTGGTCGGCGTTCTCAATGGCGGCTTTTCAAAGCAAAGCTTTGAGGGGGCTCTGGTCTCCACCGCGGTGCCCGGACTTGAGCACACGCCGGCGATGCGCACCGAAAACGCCTGCGCAACCGGGTCAGCCGCGCTCTACGCGGCGATGGACGCGATTGAAGCTGGCCGCTCCCGCGTTGCGCTGGTGATCGGGGCGGAAAAAATGACCGCGACGCCGACTCGCGAGGTCGGAGATATCCTTCTGTCCGCCAGTTACCGCAAAGAAGAAGACAACGTCCCCGCAGGCTTCGCCGGCATCTTTGGTCGGATCGCGGATTCCTACTTCCAACGTCATGGCGATCGCTCCGAAGAGCTGGCCATGATCGCCGCGAAGAACCACCAAAATGGCTGCGCCAATCCCTTCGCCCATATGCGCAAGGATTTCGGCTTTGAGTTCTGCAACAGCGTTTCGGAAAAGAACCCGCGCGTCGCTGGTCCGTTGCGTCGGACCGATTGCTCGATGGTTTCAGACGGCGCCGCCGCGTTGGTGCTCGCCGATCGGGAAACTGCGGAGGAGCTTACCCGCGCAATTGCGTTTCGCGCCCGCGCCCACCGCAATGACGTGTTCCCGATGTCCCGCCGGGATCCGATCGCCTTCGACGGCGCCCGCCAAGCCTGGGCTGACGCGCGCGCGCGGGCCGGCGTAACGCTGCAAGATCTCGACTTTGTCGAAACCCATGACTGCTTCACCGTCGCGGAAATGATCGAGTATGAGGCGATGGGCCTGACGGCGCCTGGCGAAGGCTGGAAAGCCGCGCGGGAGGGATGGACCCGAAAAGACGGAAAGCTGCCGGTCAACCCCTCCGGCGGGCTCAAAGCCAAAGGCCACCCGATCGGAGCGACCGGCGTCTCCATGCATGTGCTGGCGGCGATGCAGCTGATGGGCGAGGCTGGCGAGATGCAAATTGAGAACGCCAAGCTGGCCGGCGTATTCAATATGGGCGGCGCCGCTGTCGCGAATTACTGCTCAATCCTCGAGCGGGTGAAGTGAGAGGGCGGTGATGAAGGAAGCGTTTCCCGCCACCACCCGCACGATGAACCTCGCCCATCTTGTTGAACAACAAGCGCGGCGGCTGCCGGACCATCCCGCCTTTGTGTGGGGCGATCAGGTTTGGACGTGGCGCGCCTTCGACGCGCGGGTGAAAGCGATGGCCGCCGCCCTGGCGCACCATGCCGGCGTCGGACAGGGCGACCGGGTTCTGGTACAGTCCCGAAACTGCAATCAGATGTTTGAGAGCCTGTTCGCCTGCCTCCGCCTGGGCGCGGTTTGGACCCCTGCGAACTTTCGCGGCGCCCCTGACGATCTGACCTGGATGGCGGAGCTTTCCGGCGCCAAGACCCTGATCTGCGACGCGGCTTTTCCCGATCACGCCCTGATCCAGGGGCCTGATCTGCAAACCCGCTTCGCCATCGGCGATGCGGCGTTCGGCGAGGATATCGACGCGCTGATCGATCGGCATATGGGCGAAGCGCCGCCGCTTGCGACAGTGGATCGCGACGATCCGGCTTGGTTTTTCTTCACCTCCGGCACCACCGGACGGCCAAAAGCCGCTGTTCTGACCCACGGGCAGATGGGCTTTGTGATCAACAACCACCTCAGCGATTTGGTCCCTGGCTGCAGCCCGGAGGACGCATCATTGGTGGTCGCGCCGCTGTCCCACGGCGCAGGCATCCATCAGCTGCTGATGGTCGCCCGCGGCGCCCCCACCATTTTGCCCGCTTCGCCGCGGTTCGACACCGCTGAGATCTGGTCGCTGATCGAACGCTGGCGCGTCTCAAACATGTTCACGGTGCCGACCATCCTGAAAATGATGGTCGAGGCGCCGGAAGCAGCGCAGGTCGATCACTCCAGCCTGCGCCATGTGATCTATGCTGGCGCGCCGATGTATCGGACGGACCAGATCAAAGCGTTGGAAACGCTGGGGCCGGTTCTGGTGCAGTATTTCGGACTAGGCGAAGTAACCGGCGCCATCACGATCCTGCCGCCCCGCGATCATTCCGCCGGGGACGACATGAAGATTGGCAGCTGCGGTTATCCGCGGACCGGCATGCAGGTCGAAATTCAGGACGAGCAAGGGCGCGCGCTCGCACCGGGAGAGAC
>JALEGB010000143.1 GCA_022760355.1 Neomegalonema sp. | reverse complement strand
TAGCGCGCCGCTCAAAAATCCAGGCAATGACGCCGCTGAAATCAAGCGGCGGTTTGATGCGATTGGCTTTGACGAGGTGGTCAGAGCCACCGATCTCGATAAGGCGGGATTCGAACGCGCGTTGCTCGCCTTCGCCCGTAAGGCGCGCGGCGCCGACACGGCCGTGATCTACTATTCGGGCCATGGGCTGGAGGTTGGCGGGCGGAATTTCCTAGTGCCTCTCGGCGCCGATATCGCGCATCCGAACGACGCTCAACTGCTCACCGTGCCGCTCGACTCCCTGACGAAAGCCGCCTCCGGCGCCAAGCGCTTGGCGGTGGTGATCATCGATGCGTGCCGGGACAATCCGTGGGCGGGCGTGAAGGGGGCGAAAGGGCTGGCGCGGGTTGACGTCTCAAAACCGCGGCTGGTGCTCGCCTACTCCACGGCGCCGGGCAAAGTAGCCGAGGACGGCGCCGGCCGGCTATCGCCCTACACCCAGGCCCTGTCCGAACTGCTTGCGAAAAGCCCGGGTCTCGATGTTCGGGTGCTCTTCACGGCGCTGGGAGACCGGACCGACGAGCTTTCGCGGGGGCCGCAGAGCCCTTGGGCGTCGTTCGGCAAATTCGGGGCCGAGACAGTCGCGTTGCTCCCTGGCGCTGGAAAAACCAGGCCGGAGGCCGCCGCCGCCGATCCTGCGCCGCGGCCCTATGCGCCGCCGCGCCCTGTCGCCCCGAAACCATCAATCCTGGGAGAAGCGCCCAAGAAGTTGGACGCGAAAACACGCGCGCTGTGGGACCGCGCCTCGGCTGGAGACGCGAAGTCGCTGGCGGAGCTGGGCGATCGCTACCGTCGGGGGCATGGCGGACTTCCCGAGAACCCGCGCGAGGCGGTGCGCCTGTTCCGTATCGCGGTCGACAAGGACCATCCGCGCGGGCGGGTGTATCTTGGCGAGATGTATGAGTTCGGGCAAGGCGGCCTGAAGCAGGACGACAAGGCGGCGCTCCGCCTCTACCGGCTGGCGGCGGCGGAAGAAGACCCGATTGGCCAGTATCGGCTTGGTCGGATGTATGAACGCGGCAAGGGCGGCGTGCGGGGCGATGAGAAGAGGGCCGAGCGACTGTATGAGCGTGCGGTGAAACAGGGTTATCTCGAAGCTGGCGAGCGTTTGCGGCGTTTCTGCCACGCTAGGGACTTGGCCAGGGTATCATCTAAATGGGAAAAAATACCTATTCCCAAAACTAAAGGCCGCACGAGCCTTGTGGAAATGCAGAGGGCTTTTGCATTTGCAAGCGCTGGCGATGAGTGCAATAAACAACTATCCAGCCTGCATCCTCTCCTGTTTGAATACTTGGAAAAGAAAAGAAAAGAGAGGATGAGTAAGGCAGCCTATGCAGTATTTGATGCCGTACCTTTAGAGTTCACCCCCGTGAAATATAAAATCAAGGAGAAAAAGAAAGGTAAAAAGTAGAACGCTTGAAATCTGTGGTGAGAGAGCCGCGCAATATTTTGCTTATACTGGCGAGCTTAAAAACGCAGCTGTCGACTACTCGGCGAAAAGAACAGCCATGGCTGTCGCGTTATGTGAATGCGTTACGACCGCTTTTGGCCCGTTGCTGGCCCGTTACTGAAGTCCGCTCAGCACCGCTTTTCCGCACATAGCGGTCGAATAAAGTCCCCGCCGTTAAACACCAATCTGATCGGGACGCTGTGCTACGGCGGTGCGCGATTGCTCGACAATGGCGTCGTCTTCGCCCGCGTTACGGGGCGCTAAGCGTGCAACGGTAGCAGCTCAATAGATAAATTTGCTATTTGCTGCGATCTAATCCATTCTCAATCGCTGTGGTTCGTGGCCGCTCGGAAGCGCATGGTTTCCGTTTGGCGTCGCGATTGCAGTGAGCGAAAAGCGCAATCAACAGATGTTTGCTTTGCCGTTCATGCTTCTAAGGTGTGATCAACCGTCCGCGTTGCGGCTACGAGTCGGCTACATCGATCCAAACGCGAAAATCGGTCAGCGTGTGCGGCCCGAATCCGTGTGTGAGCGGCACATCCGCTGCGTCGCGGCCTCGTGCGACGAGAACCCGCCCAAAGCGACGGTCGTTATTTCGCGGATCGAACACCCACCATCGTCCTCCAAGATAAACCTCCATCCACGCCGCGAAGTCCATGGGCGGATAGGGAGAAGGTTGGCCGATGTCGCTGACATAGCCGGTGCAATACCGCGCCGGAATATTCAGGGCGCGACACAACGCGATCGCAAGATGAGCGAAGTCTCGACAAACGCCGCGCCGCTCGGCAAGCGTCTCGCTCGCCGTTCGCGTGGCTCGGGCGTGCTCGTACCCAAACGCAACATTCTTATGGACGTAGTCGCAGACCGCCTGAACGCGCGCCCAGCCAAGAGGAGCGGCGGCGAAGAGATCCCAGGCGTGAGAGGACAAGACGTCGTTTTCACAGTAGCGGCTCGGCAGAAGGTAGGTCAGCGTGTCGGCGGGCAGCTCTTGCACACGGTGTTGCGTTGCGCTGCTTCCGACCGGGTCCGACAAACCTGGGTCACGGATCACACCTTCGGCGCCGATTGTAAACCGACCTGTCGGCGCCACAAGACGAGCGCACCAGTTGCCGAAGATGTCGCGATAATTTTCAATGTGAGTTGACGGATTGCAGACGATCGTGTCCGGCCTCTCAAGATCCGACGCACGCGAATAATGCGCGTTGAGCAAAATGATCATCGGCGTCGGCTGTATAAGTTCGTAGGTGAGGCTGCAACCAAAGCGTAGACGCATCGCGGACATAAAATCCTCCCAACAGAGCGATGCGGTCACTCAAATATTAGGCCGCAACAATATCTGACTTCGCGTTCCCCGATCAATTACAGAAAAACTTACCTCTACAAACGCCACTAAAATTCGAGACTTCCAATATCCCCTTCATCAGCAGCAATTAGATTTTGGCAAAAACGGCAAATAAATACTAAATCGCAATCTCACATGCGGCGTTGTTCCAGCGGATCGGTCGCAGCAACTTTCTTTCGTCACTTGTCCATGTCGCTACGCGAACGCGCTTGACGAGGTTCTGTTTCGAAGGGCGATCCGCGTTGATCGGCTCCATGATGAATACACCCTCAACCGATTTAAAGAATGTATGCTCACCAAACACATCGACCAGCTTTTCGTGGGCTTCCGATCCCCTGGTGATCACTTCGCAAATGGTCCAACGAAGTACAGAGTTTACATGTTTTTGACTTAGAATCATCGCTTCACCTTTGCGCGCCGGCAGAATATAATATGCTATTGTCTAGCCAGAATTTCGGCGCTGACTTCTCCTCAGTTGGTTTCGTTCGTCTGTTACGCGCGGCGCCTTGGAACTCTCTACCTCTGATTTTTCTCTCTTTTTCTTCTTTGTTTCTTTGTTCCCATTTCTTTGATTTTTTGCCATATTTGAACTATGCTTTCCTGTTTTAATGGTAAGTATTGTTGAGCCGAATGATGCTTAAGTTACGCGAAATCAGTATTGCGCTCACAGGGGCGGCGACGATCTCTAAACTACTGAAAACTAGTCGCGACGCCCGCCTCTCCTCGACCCAGTGTTCTTGGACGGTTGCGCCAATCCTTGGCTAAATATGGATGAGCCTTTGCACTTACGGCAAATCCGCTCTCCAAAACCGCTGCTTTCAAACTCCCGTGCACAACATAAGCATGCGCGAAGCTTCGGAATGTCGCCCTTCGCACGATCCGACATGAGAGAATTAGCTTGAAGAATCGACACAGACCCTACCCCCGCTCTTACAGTACGGGTCGCTCATCCTGCGGACCTGCGCTGAATTGATGATCAAACTTTGCGGGCGAATTTCTCCCACCTTGATAATGACCATTGGTTTGTTCGATATGGGTATTTGGCCTTAACATTTCAACGTCAACTTCTGCGAATAATGAAGATTCGACAATGGGCCTGAAAAATCAAAAACATGCAATTACAAGCATCTGCTGTTAAGAGGGCTCATGGAAAAATGCGCCCCCCACATCTACTTCAGCAACTTACAGCACCTACATCGATTGCTTTTATTAATAGACTTACCTTCTTTGCTTTGCATTTTCAGGTCGACATAAATTTTTAATCGAAGTGGCGTTGAGTAAATTTGTATATCTGCACCGCAATTTAGCATTCAACTTGAACCAGTGCAGGTAGGGCCGCCCCGATCGGGCCGCGCTCGCGCCGCAGGCTTTGCCTGCTCGCCAAGCCTCCACGGCGTTCGCTCGCGGGTCTTGGCCTTCCGATATCAGTACAAGCTTGTTTCTGCGCGTATGGGATCGCGCGACTGCAGGCATGCCAGAAACGAGGTGCGCTGGGCTTTCGCTATTTTCTTTTCAAACAGCAGACGCCCTGTAGCTGCTGGAGAAATCTTCCGTGCTTTCAAAAGAAAGCCCGGTGGTACCCGAGGCCGGACTCGAACCGGCAAGCCTTGCGGCGGCGGATTTTGAATCCGCTGCGTCTACCAATTCCGCCACTCGGGCGCGGAAAGTGTTGTATGGGGCCGAACGGATCTGAGGTCAATCTTTTGACTAAGATTTAAGCCGCGACCCCACGCGCACGGCATTAAGGTTAACCGCGCCCACGCGTCAGAGCTATGGTCGCGTGATCGTGAGGGAGGAAATAATGACCGGCATGCAAAGGCGCGCGGCGCGCGCCATCCTAGTCTCAGCCGCATTGCTGATGGCGCTTGTCGCCGTCGTTTCCCAAGCCCAAGCCCAAACTCACGACCAAGCGCAGCGGCGCGTGGCCCTGGTGATCGGCAACAGTTCCTATTCCGGCGCGCGGCTGGTCGCGCTGCCTAATCCGAAACGCGATGCGCGATCGGTGGCGAAGATGCTCTCCGGCCTTGGCTTTGACGAGGTGATCTTCAAGACCAATCTGACCACTGCGGAGATGCGTCGGGCGCTCCGGCGGCTGCGGCGCGCAATTGGCGCTGGCGAGATCGAGATCGCCGCTTTGTATTTCGCCGGCCACGCAATCCAGTATCGCGGCGAGAACTATCTTTTCGGCGTCGAGGCCGCCCCAGAAACCGTGGACGACCTACCGGGCATGGCGGTCTCGTTGACC
The DNA here is from genome assembly GCA_022760355.1 of Neomegalonema sp. Lineage (GTDB taxonomy): Bacteria > Pseudomonadota > Alphaproteobacteria > Rhodobacterales > Rhodobacteraceae > JALEGB01. The sequence continues at coordinate 8,024 of JALEGB010000143.1, read as the reverse complement.
GAGATTCTCGGGCAGCTCTCCCGCGTGAAGGGGCTGAAACTGGTGATATTGGACGCCTGTCGCGATGAGGCGACGCTATTAACCGCGATGAAAGCGGCTGAGCCGGACAAAACGCGCTCGGCGGGGCTCAAGCGCGGATTGGCTCGGCTGGACAGCTATAAGACGCCGGACGATACGCTGGTGGCTTACGCGACATCGCCGGACGCAGTCGCACTGGACGGGCCGGCGGGCGCGCATAGCCCCTTCACCGCCGCGTTGCTGAAATTTGCGCCGCAACCCGATACTGAAATTCGGCTGCTGTTCGGTACTGTGCGGGACTATGTTTCAGCCTCGACCAAGGGGCGCCAGAAACCGACGGCAAAAACGGATACGATGGGTGGCCGGCGCTACTATCTGGCGCGGACGCCGGCGCGAAGCGCTGATTCTCGCTCAGCTGCGCAACCGGTGCGGCGCGCCCCCGTTCTCGCCGCCCCATCGGCGCCGCCCCGAAAGCGTGATGAGCGTCCCTCGCACACCGGCTGCGTCGGCGTCAGCGTCACCCAACCGTTCGACATTCGGGTCCGCGCCGGCGATCAAATCTGCAGTCAGCGCGAGCCCTCAAAACGCGTCACCATTCTCAAAGTGAGCAAGGCGGCGATTGAGTATGCGAATGGCCCGCGCGGGCGCTTCACATGCTATGTAGGCGAGCGGTGCAAATTTTTCTGGACCGGAGCACCCATCTTTTGGGTTCGCATGCGCCCGGACGGCGGTCAGCGCATTGTATCGGCGCACTGAGGCCGCTGGCGGCCGTCAACATTTGGCATAGAGGGGAAATCAAGATGAAGCTTCTAAAACTTGCGGCCGCGGCAGTGGCTGTGCTGGCTCTCTCCGCAGCTGCGGCGACGGCGCAAACGCCAAAGCCCGCGGCCCCAAAGAAGCCAACCGTCGGCTCGACAATTATTCCCTATGACGACCCCACTCAATTCTTCAAGGTCGATAGCGGGTTATTTCAGATTGAAACCGGCCAAGTTGTCGACCTTGGCGACCGTTATCTGACACTTGCCTTCTATGTTCGCGACGCCCGAAAGAAGTGGATCGATGTATATCTCGGCGGCACAAAGGTATCTCACGACGAGGGTTACTCATATTGGTGGCTGGGAACACGGCGCAGCCTTCACAAGAAAGACGAGCTATACAAAGACAAACGCTTCTGCGTGCTTGATTTTGTGAACTTTGTGTCAGTCCGCGGCGGAAACCCATCCGCAGTGTTCCGTTTCCGCTGCGAATAATCGACGACATGGTCGCCTGGCCCAGCCGGGCGCACGCGCGAATAGACATTGGCGCCCGCCCCAGGCTAAGGACCACGAGCCTGGGGCGATAGGGGACCGCGAAGATGCTGCGCGCACTTTACAATTGGACAATGCGCCAAGCCGAGACGCCGTACGCGATGTACGCGCTGGCGATTGTCGCCTTTATTGAAAGCTCAATTTTTCCGATCCCGCCTGACGTGCTGATGATCCCGATGATCATCGCCCGACCGCATCGCGCTTGGGCTGTTGCGGCCGTCGCAACGATTTCGTCGGTCCTTGGCGGCGTGGCGGGCTATGCGCTCGGCTACACGCTTGAAGCGGAGGTGGCGCGGCCAATCCTGGAGATCTACGGCAAAGCCCATATGCTCGACGACGTGAAAACCTTGTTCGAGCGTTGGGGCGAGTTGGCGGTTCTTGGGGCCGGCGTGACGCCTTTCCCATACAAGGTCATCACAATCGGCGCCGGCGTCGGGCATATGAACCTAGCTTCGTTCATGATCTTCAGCGTCATCGCACGGGGTCTGCGGTTCTTCGTGATCGCGGCGCTGCTGTGGAAGTTCGGCGCGCCAATCCGCGACTTTATCGAGAAGCGCTTTGGGCTGGTCGTGACAATATTCTTCGTCCTGACAATTCTTGGCCTTCTGGCGATCAAATATGTGCCCGAGTGGTTGGGAACCTAGGAGCGTGCGGCGGGCGCGCTTGTGGGGCGCCGCCCGATCGCCGCTCAGCTGGGGCCGGGCGGATAAACAAAATGTTAGGCCCCAACCGCTGCTCAAAACCAATCGCCGCCGCTAAAGACTGGCGCGGCTCTTCCGATGTGCGGGATATGAAATGAAAGCGATCCTCTCCGACTGGCGCCGCCTAACCATTTTCGGCCTCGCGGCCGGCGCCGCGGTATTGGGCGCGGCGCTCATTTCGCAGTTTGGCTTCGGTCTGAACCCTTGCCCGATGTGCATTATGCAGCGCTGGCCCTATGTCGCCGGCATCGTCGCCGCTGCGCTGGCGCTGTTTCTGGGGGGGAGTCGCACAGCCGCTGCGCTGGCGCTTCTGGTCGCTGCGGGCGCGTATATGGTCAGCATTGGACTCGGGATCTGGCACAGCGGCGTCGAGTTCGGCTATTTCGCCGCGCCGGACTGCGAGGGCGCCCTTTCGAAAGGCGCAATCAGCTTCGGCGAGATGGCCGAGAAGGGGTTCGCCAAAGGGTGTGATGAGCGCGACAGCTTCTTTCTCGGGCTGTCGATGGCGAACTGGAATGTGCTTGTTTCAATTGGGTTGGCGGCGCTGTTCGTATCGGCGTTGGTTGCGCGGCTGAAATCAGCGCGCGGGTAGGAAGCGGTCTGTCACATCTTGTGACCGCATCCCTCCATAGACTTGCCTCAAAGTCGCCGCCCTGCAATGTACCCGTGGGCGGCAGGCGAAAAGGGCAGGGCGATGGCGCAGAGAGTTGCTTTCTTCAGCTACACGCGCGTCGATGACGGCGCGAGTTCCGGATTATTGCGAAAAATCCGGGAACAGCTGGAGTCGCGCTTGGCTTTTCATCTTGAGGAGCCGGTCGAGTTGCGGCCGGGCGGCGAGGGGATGCGCGAGCGTCTCGAGCGCGCGTTGGACGAAGGCTCGCTGCTCGTTCTTATGCTCTCGACCCGCTATTTCGAAAGCACGGGTTGTGCGACGGAGCTCGCCAGCTTTTTGGACAAAGCGCGGCTGATCGGTAAATCGGACTTCATCCTGCCGGTGATTTGGCGGCGCTGGACGACCGACGAAGAAGCCAGCGAAACCTATCGGATGCTCAGCGAGTACGCGCCGCGGACGAGCTGGATTGATTGGACCCGACACTCGACCCGCTTGGCGCGGAAGATTGATGCGGATCTCGAGCAGGACATCGAAGCGCTTGGCGAAGAGATGGCGGACCGGCTGCGCGGGTTTAAGAAGAGGGCGGCTGAAGCGGAAGATGCTGCGCCTGCGGTAGAATCGCAGGTTGAGCCAGCGCAACCACTTGCGCCGCCAGCGGCGTCGCCTGTCGCAGCGCCGCCAAGCGCCTCCCCCTTTGATCAAATGCAAGCCGGCGTTGCGCCCCCATCCGGCGGCCATTGGGCGAACGCGCCCAGCGGCCACTGGGCGAACACTCCTGGCGCTCAGCCGGACGCCCCCCGCGGCGGCGCGGGGCAATGGACCGCCCCTGGGGCGCCCCCCGCCGCCCCAACCCAAACTCCGACGCCGCCTCCACCGCCGCCGGCGCAGGTTCACGCGCCGGCCGCCGCCCCAGGCGAGCCGCGGGATATCGCGCCATCGCCCGCTGCGCCGGCGCGCCGTATTCCCTCCCCAGTTCGGATCACTGCGGAGAGCGCCGCAGGCGCGGCAGATGCGCAAGCCGCCGAGCGCCCGAAATTCAAGGTGCGCCGACCTGGCGCGCCGCAACGCGAGCCTGCGGCCAAGCCGCGCGCCAGGCCAAGCGCCGAACGCCGAGAGCTTGCCGTGGCAATCGGAGCCCCCATCGCCAGCGGCCTGATCGCGACGATCCTGTTCATCCTGCTGGCGCTGCTCGTGCAGCTGGCGCTCGGGGGCGGGGAATTGAGACGCATGGTGCCTTTTGAACAGGCGACCCTCGACGCCATTCGATCCGCCGGCTTCAATGACGGTGTGATCCTCCGCCTGTTCGATCCGCTCAAATTCGCCTTCCGCAGCACGCTGGTGGGGATGGCCCTGAGCATCATCCTGCTGCCATCGCTGCTTGCGCTCGTGATCGGTCAAAAAATTGTCTGGCCGCTTGTGCCCCTGATTGGCGTTTGGCTTGGGCTGGGCGTCGCCGCGCTGGATACGCTGCAGGTTATGATGCAGCTCTATGAGTATGATTTGCTGGTCTTCCCCTATGTGAGTTCAGACCGTCTTATCGCCTCGCTCGCCTATGGCGTCTCGCTGACGCTGCTGCTGAAACTGTTTGCGGGGATGGCGCCCGCGAAAGGGGCGGAGGGCGGTCGCTCCGGCGCGCGCTAGAGCGTGCGCCGACCAAGTGGATACCGGTTGGCAGGAACAGCACGCGACAAAACAAAGAGTTAGAGCCTTGAGCCGATCCAACTTGATCGGCGAAAGCTCTAGGGGCGAACTCCTAAATCCGACGGCCGAACGCGCCAAAATATTGCTAAGCGGGAGAGAGCGCCGCCATGGCGCCCTACCCCTTTCCGCTGCGCTTCTTCGATTTCTTCGTCCCGCCGCGCGTCCCAGCCCGACCAGCGGTCGAACGGCCGGCGCTCTTGGACGCCTCCTCAACGGCCTCTTCGATCTTCGTCTGCTTCGCAAACGGATCTTCGGCGACCATCAGGTCCACCATTTCCAGCCGCTTGATCTCGTCTCGCAGTTCGGCGGCCTTCTCAAAATCAAGATCCTCCGCCGCTTTCAGCATTTCGCCTTTCAGATGCTCAAGATGCGCGGCGAGATTGTCCCCAACCGCCTCGGTTTTGCCGCCCGATTTCTTCTTATCCAACTTCGCCGTGATGTAGGCGCTGTCGAGCCCTTCCAGGATGTCGTCAACGTCCTTCTTGATCGTTTGCGGCGTGATTCCGTGCGCCTCATTATAGGCGAGCTGCTTCTCGCGGCGGCGCTCGGTCTCCTTCATCGCCCGCTCCATAGAGCCGGTGACGCGATCGGCATAGAGGATCACGCGGCCTTCCGCGTTTCGCGCGGCGCGGCCTATCGTTTGCACCAAAGACGTCTCGGAGCGCAGGAAGCCTTCCTTATCTGCGTCGAGAATGCCGACCAGCCCGACTTCGGGGATGTCCAACCCCTCGCGCAGCAGGTTAATCCCGATCAGCACGTCAAAGGCGCCGAGCCGTAAATCCCGGATGATCTCGATCCGCTCGATCGTATCGATATCCGAGTGCATATAGCGGACCCGAACGCCCTGCTCATGCAGATATTCGGTCAAATCCTCCGCCATTCGTTTCGTCAGCGTCGTCACTAAGGTGCGGAGCCCCGCTGCGGAGGTTTTGCGGATTTCGTCCAGAACGTCGTCGACCTGATGCGTCGCAGGCCGGACTTCGATCTCCGGATCAACCAATCCGGTTGGTCGAATAACTTGTTCAGCGAACACCCCGGCCGTCCGCTCCAGCTCCCACGCCGCCGGCGTCGCGGAGACAAACACGGACTGCGGCCGCATCGCGTCCCATTCCTCAAACTTCAAGGGCCGATTGTCCATGCAGCTCGGCAGGCGGAACCCGTGATCGGCAAGGGTGAATTTGCGCCGATAGTCGCCCTTATACATCGCGCCGATCTGGGGCACCGTCACGTGGCATTCATCGACAAAAACAATCGCATTGTCGGGGATATACTCGAACAGCGTCGGCGGCGGCTCGCCTGGGTTCCGCCCCGAAAGATACCGCGAATAGTTCTCAATGCCCGCGCAAGCGCCGGTGGCCTCCATCATCTCCAGATCGAATTTTGTGCGCTGCTCCAGCCGCTGCGCCTCCAGCAGCTTGCCCTCCTTTTCCAGCTGCGCCAGTCGAACGGTCAGCTCCTGTTTAATTTCTTTGATTGCCTGGTTCAGCGTCGGGCGCGGCGTCACATAGTGCGAGTTCGCGTAGATCCGCACTTTGTCGAGCTTCGCCGTGCGGCTGCCGGTCAGCGGATCAAACTCGTCGATTTTCTCCAGCTCATCGCCAAAGAATGAGAACCGCCAGGCCCGATCCTCCAAGTGCGCCGGCCAGATCTCAAGCGCGTCGCCGCGCACCCGAAATGCGCCGCGGGCAAAGCCGCTGTCATTGCGCTTATATTGCTGCGCCACCAGCTCCCGGATCACCTCGCGCTGTTCATACAGCCCGCCGACGCTCAGCTCTTGCACCATAGCGCCATAGGTTTCGACCGCGCCGATGCCGTAGATGCAGGAGACTGACGCGACGATCACCACATCGTCCCGCTCCAACAAAGATCGGGTTGCGCCGTGGCGCATTCGATCAATCTGCTCATTAATTTGGGCGTCTTTTTCGATGTAGGTGTCCGTCCGCGGAACATATGCTTCGGGCTGATAATAGTCATAATACGATACAAAGTACTCGACCGCATTGTCTGGGAAAAAGCTCTTGAACTCGCCATAGAGCTGTGCGGCCAGGGTCTTGTTATGCGCCAAAATGATCGCAGGCCGTTGCGTCGCCTCGATCACCTTGGCCATCGTAAAGGTCTTGCCGGTTCCGGTGGCCCCAAGCAGCACCTGATCCTGCTCCGCGCCCTTCACGCCGGCGACCAGATCCGCAATCGCCGTCGGCTGATCGCCGGCGGGCTCGAACGGGCTTTTCATCACCAACCGTCGTCCGCCTTCGAGCTTTTCCCGCATCGTTGAGCGGTCTGGGCGCTGTGGAACGGTGACAAGCGCGTCGGTCGTCATGGCGAGGCTCCTTTTGGCTTGCTCCTGAGCTCATAGATAGGTAGCGCCATGCTTCGTTAATCGAAAGCGTTGGGGAAGGAGCCTGTCATGTGGGCGACCGTGACCATGGGAGAGCTGGTTGCGATTATGGCGCTGTTCGCGGTGATTCTATCTGCTACCGCGGCCGTTGTAAGCGCACTGGCGATGTGGATGCGCCGTAAAGCGGCGCAGCAGCGCGCGTTGAAGGCGCTGTATATTGAAATCGAGCTGAACACCGCGGCGTTGGAGCGGTGGGACTTTGATGTGGCGCGGGCGCGGCGTGATCGCGCGCCAACGGCGTTTGCGCCGCGCAAGGCGGTTTTCGCATCGCTGGGCGTGACGCTGCATGAAACGCCGCAGCCAAGCTTGGAGCGGGCGCTGGACTTCTACGCCGCCCTGGAAACGCTGGAGCGGATGAGCATTCAGGCGACGCTGAACACCGCGCCGGGCGACAGCGGCGACGCGTTTGCAGCGCTGAAACCAATGGTCGAAATGGCGGCGGCGCAGGGGCGTCGGGCGATGTTCAGCTTCGCGATTGAAGGCGCCGTTCCGGCGGTGGAGCGGCCTAAGCCAGTTGCAACGCCGAAGCGAGCGACGGCGGGGCTGGAGGCGCCAGAGCTGAAGCTGGCGCAGGCCGCTTAACGCAGCGAGCCCCGGCGTCGCTTGACGCGCCGGGGGCTTTTGCCGCGAATTGATCAAATATCAAACCGGCTGCGCTTTGCTCTGGCGCGGCAAGAGCTGTTTCGCCGCGCTGGCGCGGCTTTACGGCGCAGCTGAGACGCCGACGCGCCGTTGCGACGCGACGGCCATCATGCGATTCAGAGTCCTGAAAGCGCCGCGCGCCACCCTGGTGAGCGGCGGCTGAGCCGAGAGAGGGAGCGGAGAGATGAACGCGCGTATCTACAAACCTGCCGCATCGGCGATGCAGTCCGGACCGACTGCGGACGAATGGGTGCTGGAATATACGCCCGCCCGCCGCAAACCGGTGGACCCGCTGATGGGCTGGACCGGCTCCGCGGACACGCGCGCGCAGGTGACGCTGAAATTCCCAACCAAGGAAGAGGCGATCGCCTATGCCGCGCAGCATGGCGTGGCGGCGCAAGTGTCGGAGCCTTCGGAGCGTAAACTGAATGTGCGCCCGATGGGATATGCAGGCAATTTCGCCAGCAGCCGCCGCACCCCTTGGTCGCACTAGGGTGGGAGCTCATAAATCTTGCCGAGCCAGCGTTCGGCAGGCGGCTTTTGGGGGGCGTCAGCGACGCTCGCCGGTGGAACCACACCGCCGTCGCGCCGCTTCCTGCCCCAAAAGCGCGTTTGACGGGCTGGCGACGACCAGATTTATGAGT
>JALEGB010000142.1 GCA_022760355.1 Neomegalonema sp. | reverse complement strand
GGGGCTCGCCGGACGTCGATATCTAGGCTTGACGGTGAGCCACACCGCCTGCGCCTCGATATTCTAGCCGACAAGCCCCTAAACCGGGCTGACGACGCCTGATGAAGGGGTTTCGACCCTAGCCCACGCTATGCGCCCCCGGGCGGCGTTACGACGCGCCCCATAAAGCTGGGTCTCGCCATGGCGGCGGGACCTCCAAGCCCCCTGCAATGGAGCGCGATAAGCTCGTCAAGTGAAGGGACCGCCACGCGTCAAACCATTCTATCGGCAGCGGGTAAGGCGCGATCACTTGCGTTTCCACCTCGAAGCCGAACCGCTGGTAGTAAGCCGGGTCCCCAAGCACAAAGACTGCGCGAAACCCATCCGCCTTCAGCCGCTCAACGCCCGCGCGCACCAACGCCGTTCCAAACCCTTGCCGATGATGAGACGGCGCGACCGCTAACGGGCCCAGAAGGGCGCATCGGTCTGCAGAGGCGGCGACGCGACATTCCGTAAAAACGACATGCCCGACAATCGACTTCCCATGCTCGACCACGAGCGACAGCGGCGCGAGGGAGCCCGATAATAAAGCCGCAACCAGAGGCCGCAGATCTTCGTCTGGAAAAGCAAGAGGATAAAGCGCGTTGATCGCCGCAACATCCGCTGCGACGCTCGCCCGAATGCGGAAATGCGCCGCGCCAATCATCGCGAAATCACCAATAAAACCTGAAAGCCCGCGGCCCTACTTCGGAAGACCGCCGGGCGTTCATATCCGTCAGCCCCGTTACGCCGTAACCAGCTGCAGCGCCCGCAAATCGCTCAGATATTGCGCGCGACGGGCAGTGTTGTCGTTATCCGCCTCGGCCAAGGCTTTCTCAGCTTCGACGATCCGTTCGGCGATGCCAGCCGACGCTGCGTCAGCCGCAGGAACAGCGTCTTCAACCAAAATCGAGCAGCGATCCGGCCCGATTTCAGCAAAGCCGCCGAACACGACAAATTTCTCTTCCTTGCCCGCCATCTGAGCGGTCACGACGCCCGGACGCAGCGTTGCAAAGAACGGCGAATGTCCTGGCATCGCGCCAAAATCGCCCTCGACGCCAGGAGCCACGACCATCGTCGCCTCGCCCGAAGCCAAACGGCGTTCCGGCGAAACCAGATCGAATTTAAGCGTATCGGCCATCGGACGCCCTTTCCATCAGTTCTGAAGGGAGCGGCCGCGCCGCTCCCCCGCGTGAATTAGGCAGCCGCCGCAGCCAGTTTCGCCGCTTTCGCCTGCACTTCTTCGATGTCGCCGACCATGTAGAAGGCGGCTTCCGGCAGGTGGTCAAACTCGCCTTCACAGACGCGCTTAAAGCTGTCGATGGTCTTTTCCAGCGGCACCTGAACGCCAGGGGAGCCGGTAAAGACCTCAGCAACGTCAAATGGCTGGCTGAGGAAGCGCTGGATCTTCCGCGCGCGCGCCACCGTCTGCTTATCTTCTTCGCTCAGCTCGTCCATGCCGAGGATGGCGATGATGTCTTGCAGAGCTTTATAGCGCTGCAGGATCTCCTGCACGCGACGCGCAACATCATAGTGCTCTTGGCCCACGACTTGCGGGTCAAGGATCCGCGAGGTCGAGTCGAGCGGGTCAACCGCCGGGTAAATGCCGAGCTCTGAGATCGCGCGGTTTAGAACCGTGGTTGCGTCCAAGTGCGCGAACGAGGTTGCAGGCGCAGGGTCGGTCAAGTCATCGGCCGGAACGTAAATTGCCTGAACCGAGGTAATCGAGCCCGACTTGGTCGAGGTAATCCGCTCCTGCAGCTGGCCCATATCGGTCGCCAGAGTCGGCTGGTAGCCCACGGCCGAAGGAATACGGCCCAGCAGCGCCGACACTTCCGAGCCCGCCTGGGTAAAGCGGAAGATGTTGTCAACGAAGAACAGAACGTCCGTGCCCGACTGATCGCGGAACTGCTCAGCCATGGTCAGGCCGGTCAGCGCCACACGTGCGCGTGCGCCTGGAGGCTCGTTCATCTGGCCGTAAACCAGCGCCACTTTCGACTGGGTCAGGTCATCCTGGTTGATAACGCCCGACTCGATGAATTCGTAGTAAAGGTCGTTCCCTTCACGAGTCCGCTCACCAACGCCTGCGAACACCGAGTAACCCGAGTGAACTTTTGCGATGTTGTTGATCAGTTCCTGAATAAGAACCGTCTTGCCAACGCCAGCGCCGCCGAACAGTCCGATCTTACCGCCTTTGGCGTATGGCGCCAGCAGGTCGATGACCTTAATGCCGGTAACCAGAACTTCGGAGTCGGTCGACTGAGCGACGAACTCTGGGGCCGGCTGGTGAATTGCGCGGCTTTCTTTCGCCTCAACCGGACCTTTTTCGTCGATCGGCTCGCCGACAACGTTCAGGATCCGGCCCAGGGTGGCGTCGCCAACTGGAACCGAAATCGCCGAACCGGTGTCTTTTACTTCGCTGCCCCGAACGAGACCTTCGGTGCTGTCCATAGCGATGGTGCGAACCGAGCTCTCGCCCAGATGCTGCGCAACTTCGAGAACCAGGCGCTGACCGTTGTTCTCGGTTTCAAGCGCGTTGAGGATCTCAGGCAGATGGTCGTCGAACTGAACGTCGACGACCGCGCCGATGACCTGTGTAATTTTTCCAACCGGGTTGGCCATAATTGTCTCCGTTCATGCAGCAGCGAGCAGGCCCGCCGCCGCCCGTTCCGTCCCTAGAGCGCCTCAGCGCCCGAAATAATTTCGATAAGTTCCTTGGTGATCGCCGCCTGACGCGTTCGGTTGTATTCGAGCGTCAGCTTTTTGATCATCTCGCCGGCGTTGCGGGTCGCGTTGTCCATTGCGGCCATCCGCGCGCCCTGCTCCGACGCCGCATTTTCAAGCAGCGCCCGGAACACCTGCGTCGCGACCGACCGCGGCAGCAACTCAGTGAGAATTTCTTCCTCGTCCGGCTCATACTCGTAGACCGAGCCGTCCGACGCCGCGTCGTCCTCCGCCGGCACTTCAGCCGGGATCAGCCGGGTCGCCGTTGGGATCTGGCTAATCACCGACTGGAACCGGTTGTAGAAGATGGTGGCGACATCAAACTCGCCCGCGTCGAACCGCGCCAGCACGTCCTGCGCTGCAGACAGCGCATTGCCATAGCCGATCGTGCGCGCATCGGAGAGGTCGACATGGCCGACCATATTCTCCCGGTAGTCCCGCAACAGCTGCTCGCGCCCTTTCCGGCCGATCGTCAGAATTTTGACGGTCTTGCCGGCCGCTTGCAGCGCACGCGCCTGTTCCCGCGCCAATTTCACGATGCTGCTGTTGAAGCCGCCGCACAGGCCGCGCTCAGCGGTTGCGACGATCAGCAGGTGAACCGCGTCCTTACCGGTGCCCGCCAGCAGCTTTGGCGCTGACGGGCTGTCTTTCGCAGCCCGCGCAATGTTGCCGAGCACCTTTTCCATGCCCTCGGCGTAAGGCCGCGCCGCTTCAGCGGCGTTCTGCGCGCGCCGCAGCTTCGCCGCCGCCACCATTTTCATGGCGCTGGTGATCTTCCGCGTCGACTTAACGCTGGAGATCCGGTTTTTAAGATCCTTCAGGCTCGGCACGCGCCGCTCCTTCTCTTAAAGCTGCGCCGAATTAACCGAACGTCGCCGCGAATTGCTCCACAGCCGCCTTGATCGCATCCTGCAGATCGCCGGCGACCTTGCGGTCATTGTCACGGATGTCGGTGAGCAGGTCCTGGCAGTTGGTCCGCAAATGTTGCAGCAGCCCAGTTTCAAACTCGGTGACCTTCCGAACGTCGATGCCGTCCAGGTAGCCATTGGTGCCGGCCCAGATCACGCACACTTGTTCCGCGTTGGTCAGCGGCGAGTATTGCGGCTGTTTCAGCAGCTCGGTCAGGCGCGCGCCGCGGTTCAGCAGCTTCTGCGTCGAGGCGTCGAGGTCCGAACCGAACTGCGCAAACGCCGCCATCTCGCGATACTGCGCCAGCTCCAGCTTGATCGAGCCCGCGACCGACTTCATCGCCTTGGTCTGCGCCGACGATCCAACCCGCGAAACCGACAGGCCGACGTTAACTGCTGGGCGAATGCCCTGGAAGAACAGCTCCGTCTCGAGGAAGATCTGACCGTCGGTGATCGAAATCACGTTGGTCGGAATATACGCCGAAACGTCGCCAGCTTGGGTTTCGATGATCGGCAGCGCCGTCATGGAGCCCGCGCCCTCTTGGTCGTTCATTTTCGCTGCACGCTCAAGCAAACGCGAGTGCAGGTAGAAAACGTCGCCTGGATACGCTTCGCGGCCTGGCGGGCGGCGCAGCAGCAGCGACATCTGACGATAGGCGACGGCCTGTTTCGAGAGATCATCATAGATGATCAGCGCGTGCATGCCATTGTCGCGGAAATATTCCGCCATGGTGCAGCCCGAGTACGGTGCCAGATATTGCAGCGGCGCTGGCTCCGACGCGGTCGCAGCGACGACGACGGAGTATTCCATCGCGCCGGTTTCTTCGAGCTTCTTAACCAGCTGAGCAACGGTCGATCGTTTTTGACCGACAGCAACATAAACGCAGTAGAGCTTTTTGCTTTCGTCGTCGCCAGCGGCGTCGTTGTAGCTCTTTTGGTTCAGGATCGCATCGAGCGCGACAGCGGTTTTACCGGTCTGACGGTCGCCGATGATCAGCTCGCGTTGGCCGCGGCCGATCGGGATCAGCGAGTCAATCGCCTTCAGGCCGGTCGCCATCGGCTCGTGAACCGATTTCCGTGGAATGATGCCTGGCGCTTTAACATCCGCACGACGACGCTCAGCGCCTTCGATCGGACCTTTGCCGTCGATCGGATTGCCGAGAGCGTCAACGACGCGGCCCAGCAAGCCCCGGCCGACCGGAACGTCCACGATCGAGTTGGTGCGCTTAACCGTGTCGCCTTCGCGGATCGCGCGGTCGCTGCCGAAAATAACGATACCGACATTGTCGATCTCAAGGTTCAGCGTCATGCCCATGACGCCGCCTGGGAACTCGACCATCTCGCCGGCCTGGACGCCGTCCAGCCCGTGTACGCGGGCGATACCATCGCCGACCGAAAGCACCCGGCCGACTTCAGCGACTTGCGCGTCGCCGCCGAAATTCGCGATCTGCTCCTTCAGGATCGCGGAGATTTCCGACGCCTGGATGCTCATTGACGGGCCCCTTTCATCGCATGTTGCAGCTGGGAGAGTTTCGACGCGATGGACGCGTCAATCATCTTGCTGCCAATTCGAACGATCAGGCCGCCAATCAGGTCTGCTTTGACGGCCGTTTGAATATGAACAGTTTTTCCGATTGCGGAAGAAAGCGCGGCGGCGAGGCTTTCGCGCTGCGCGTCGCTCATCGGCTGCGCCGACGTGACTTCCACGGTGGTCTCGCCGCGCTTCTCCGCAGCCATGGCGGCGTACGCGTCAAGCGTCGCCGGCAGATGAGCGAGGCGCCGATTGGCGGCCATCAGCCCAAGCAGATTAGCGGTCAGTTTCTTGAGGTGCATCTGAGCGGAGACGGCGTCGACGGCTTTACCCAGCTCTATGCGTGAGATTGACGGATCAACCAGCGCCGCGCGCAGATCCGCGCTCTCGGTCAAGGCAGCTTTCAACGCTGCGGCGTCCTGAAGCACGTCGTCCGTTGCGCCCTGCTCCTCGGTCAGCTCGAACAACGCCGAGGCATACCGTCCCGCGACGCCTGCAAATGCCGCCTGGTTCCCGCTCACCAGCTTCCTCCCGCGCGCTCCATAAGCGCGCCTAGTCGTTGCCTGACGCCGCGCGCGCATTTGACGCGCGCCCGATCGTTTGTGCCGCGGCGCGCGTCGCCCGCCTGCGGCGCAATTCGAAAATGCTGTGATTAGACGAGACGGAGCGCCGCTGCGCCCATCGCCTTCTCAGCCTGGGCCCGTCCGCTAGCACAGGGATTCGGGGTGTGCAACTGCACAGCCGGTGCGTTTCGCCGCAGGCGCACCTGATTTTTGGCAAAGTGTTCTTTAGAACCGCAAATGTAGCAGGCGCCTGTCCGCAATTTTTCTGCGCAAGCAAGAAAAGCCGGAGCATTTGTTGGCGCGCGCACAACGGCTCCTCCTGCAGCTGCGCTCCCGTTGCGCCGCCTGCTCGGCCGCAATAGCGCGCGTCAAGAATTCACAACAGCCCGCGGCCAAGTGCAGCGCTTGTAAAACATGCTCGCCCGAGCGCTTACAAAAAACTCTGCGGATCGACATCATACGCCACGCGCACCGATCCGCGCCGCTTCACCGCCGCATCCCAAGCCCGGATCGCCGGTTGTAATGCGGCGCCGCGCGGCGCGCGCACCAACAGGCGCACCCGGACCCGCCCGCGAATGCGCGCAATCGGCGCGGGCGCAGGGCCCAGCACTTCCCCTCCCGCTTCGCGCACCGGCTCCGCCGCCGCCGCCAGCGTCCGCGCAATCTCCCAGACCTGCGGCTCATCCGGACCGGAGCAGATCACCGCCACATACCGTCCAAAGGGCGGCGCGGCGCCAGATCGTCGCGCCGCCGCCTCCGCGCGCCAGAATGTCTCCGCGTCATTCGCCACCAGCGCCTGCATCACCGGATGATCCGGCGCCGCCGTCTGCAGGATCGCCCGACCGGGCTTTTCTGATCGCCCTGCGCGGCCCGCGACCTGTTGCAACAGCTGAAACGTGCGCTCCGCGGCGCGAAAATCGCCGCCATGCAGCCCCAGATCCGCATCCACAACGCCGACCAGGGTCAGGTTCGGAAAGTTATGCCCCTTGGCGACGATCTGAGTGCCGATCGCCAAGGGCGCTTCACCGCGCGCGATTCGATTGATGCGCTCCCGCAGCTCCTCCGCCGTCGGCGCAGCGTCGCTGGAAAGAATCTCCATCGGCGCGTCCGGAAACCGCTCGGCCGCCTCCTCCGCCAACCGCTCCACGCCGGGCCCGCACGCCGCCAGCTCCGTTGATCCGCATTCCGGACAGCAGGCCGGCTCAGGCTCCGTGCGGCCGCACAGATGGCAGACCAGCTTCCGCGCCAACCGATGGGTGACCAGCCAGGTCGCGCAGTGGGGGCATTCAAACCGATGCCCGCATTTGCGGCACAGCGTCAGCGGCGCGTAGCCGCGGCGGTTGATGAAAAATAGCGCCTGCTCCCCGCGCTGCAGCGTCTCGGCCGCGGCCTGGACCAAACTTGGGGACAGCCACCGCCCCTGCTCAGGCGGATCGGCCCGCAGATCCACTGTGCGCACATCCGGCGCCACCGCTTTGCCGAACCGCGCCGGCACGCTGAGCTTCTGATAGCGCCCCCGCTCCGCATTCACCCAACTCTCGAGCGACGGGGTCGCCGACGCCAACACCACCACGGCGTCGGCGGCCTGCGCCCGCAGCACCGCCATGTCCCGCGCGTGATAGATCGCCCCCTCTTCCTGTTTATAGCCCTGGTCATGCTCCTCATCGACCACGATCAGCCCCAGGCGCTTGAACGGCAAAAACAGCGCCGACCGCGCGCCAACCACGACCTGCGCCGTCCCGTCCGCCGCGGCGCGCCAACAGCGCCGCCGCTCCACACCCGCCGCGGCGGAGTGCCACTCCGCCGGCCGAGCGCCGAACCGCTCCTGAAACCGCGCCAGAAATTGATCGGTTAGCGCGATCTCCGGCAACAGCACCAAAGCCTGCCGACCAGCCCGCAAACACGCCGCCACCGCCTCCAGATACGCCTCAGTTTTACCGGAGCCGGTCACCCCATGCAGCAATGTTGGCGCGAACGCGCCGCGACGCACCGCCTCTCCGAGCGCAGCAGCAGCCTGAGCCTGCGCCTCCGATAAGGGCCGCCGCGTCAGCTCCGGCCGCAACCGTGGATAGGGCGGATCCTTGGGGGCGCGCCGCTCAGCCAGCGCCCCTTCGGCGATCAGCCCCGCGACAACGCTGCTCCCAACGCCCGCCGCCTTCGCCAACGCCGCCGGCGTCGGCGCGTCGCCGCCCATTTCGGCGACGAGCTCCAACACCCGCGCCCGCGCCGGGGTCAACCGCGCCGGCGCCCGGTCCCCCGCCGCCACCACCCGCTTCGTCGGCGCTGGCTCCGAAAGTCCAGGCGCTCGCGTCGCCAACCGCACCGCGTCGCCCAGCGGAATCAGGGTGTATTCGGCGACACGCTCCAGGAACCGCCGCGTCTCCTCCGTCATCGGCGGCAAATCCAGCAATCGCCCCAACATCTTCAGCTTCCCCGGCGCGACCTCGCCGGATCCGTCGCCCCAAACCACCCCGAGCGTCTCCCGGCCGGACAGCGGCGCAAGCACATAGGAGCCGGGAGCGGGCGCTGCGCCGCGGCACAAATAATCGAGCGGAGTTCGCAACGGCGCGGCGACCGCGACCGAAACCGCCTCCTCTCGGGTTCCAAATAGATCGACCGAACCACTCATCGCCCCACACCCCTGCGCCCACCGCTTGGCGTCGGCGCAATCGCTCGTGTATAGCCGCCCGGCGAGCCACAACGTCGCGACGGGCGCGGCGACAACAGAGAGCGCTGACAGATGAAATTCTTTATCGACACCGCCGACATCGCTGAAATCCGGGAACTAGCCGCCACCGGCATCGTGGACGGCGTCACAACCAACCCATCGCTGATCGCCAAATCCGGCCGCGACATGATTGAGACAATCGCAGAAATCTGCGACGTTGTCCCCGGCCCGGTGAGCGCCGAAGTCGCCGCCCTCGAAGCGGACAAAATGATCGCGGAAGGCCGCCGCCTGTGCGAGATCGCCGATAATGTCACCGTCAAAGTCCCACTCACTTGGGACGGGCTGCGCGCGTGCCGCACCCTCGCCGACGAAGGCAAGATGGTCAACGTCACTCTGTGTTTCTCGGCCAATCAGGCGCTTCTGGCCGCCAAAGCGGGCGCAACCTTCATCTCGCCCTTCATCGGACGGCTGGATGATATCGGCCTCGACGGTTTGGAGCTGATCGAAGAAATTCGCGAGATCTATGACGCGCAGGATTTTGACACGGAAATCCTGGCCGCATCGATCCGCACCGTAAATCACGTCAAGGATTGCGCGAAGATCGGCGCCGATGTCGCGACCTTGCCGCCCGCAATCCTGCGTAAGCTGGCGGAGCATCCGTTGACCGATAAAGGCCTCGACGCCTTCATGGCCGACTGGGCGAAAACCGGTCAGGACATTCTTAAAGGCTAACTTAAAGGCTAAGCCCTTAAGCAGGGGGAGGCGAAGACCAGCCGGCAAGCGCGCGCGGCCGGGTTCGCCCCTCCCCGCGAGGGCTGCATGAACGCCGATGAAGTCTGGATTGATCAAACGCTGACGCCGTGGCTGGCGGAATTGGCTGGGGTTCGGGGCCTGTCCGAAGCGACAGTGCGCGCCTATCGAGCCGATGTCGCCGGCTATCTTGCGCTGCTCGCGCAGAAACCGGACCCAAACCGGGCGTTGCGCCAATGCGAACTCGCCGTCGCGCGCGCCTGGCTGGCGGCGCTGCAGACGCGGGAGCTCGAGCCCGGCAGCGTCAAGCGCGCCCTCTCCGCCCTGAAAAACTTTCTGCGCTGGCTGGAACGGCGCGACGGTGTCGACGCCGGCAAGATCCTGTCCTTGCGCGGCCCGAAGACGCCGAGACGACTGCCGCGCCCCATCCCGACCGCGCCGGCGACGGAGCTGGCGTTGCGCGGGGGCGACGGGCCGGTCGGGCGCGATGCGGAGCCCGCCTGGATTGCCGCAAGAGACGCCGCCGCCTTCGCCCTAATGTATGGCTCCGGCCTGCGGATCTCCGAAACGCTGGGCTTGCCCCGCGCCGCTGCGCCGCTGGGCGCCGCGCTGACGCTGCGCGGCAAGGGCGGGCGGGTGCGCACAACGCCGACTCTGCCAGTGGCGCGCAGTGCGGTTGAGCGCTATCTTGCGTTCTGCCCTCACCGGATAGAGCCAGACGAAAAACTCTTTCGCGGCGCGAAAGGCGGACCGCTGCAAGCCCCGGTCCTGCGCCGCCGCCTCGCCGCCGCCCGCTCACGCCTTGGCCTCGATCAACGGGCGACGCCGCACAGCCTCCGCCACGCCTTCGCCACCCATCTCCTGGCGCGCGGCGCGGATTTGAAAGCAATTCAACAACTGCTCGGGCACGCATCCCTCAGCACGACGCAGATTTACACCGCGGTTGATGATGAACGGCTGACGCAAATCTGGCGCGACGCGCATCCGCGCCAGAGTGAGGCCCGTTAAGGTCGCCGTTCACCTTCGAAAGCCGCCGCGCGACTTTAG
>JALEGB010000141.1 GCA_022760355.1 Neomegalonema sp. | reverse complement strand
TGCGCCGACCAAGTGGATACCGGTTGGCGGGAACAGCACGCGACAAAACAAAGAGTTAGAGCCTGGAGCCGATCCAACTTGATCGGCGAAAGCTCTAGATGGGGCCATCTAACTCTTTAGGCTTTCGCGGATCCAACCGGCCCGGCGAAAGCGCTCGGCGGCTCGAAAACATTCCAAACTGCCCAACATCGCCGCCGTCGCGCCGTAAACCCGCCGCGGAGCCGCGTCAGCCCCATAGGGCGAGACGGAGTGACGAGGATCGGACTGGCAGGATGACGGAGCGAGACGTAATTGCGGCCACCCGCGAACCGATTTCTCGCGCACGCCTGCGCGCCGATCTGGGCGCGCTCGGCGTGACGCAAGGGGATGCGCTGCTGGTCCATATTTCATTGTCCTCGATCGGCTGGGTGATCGGCGGCGCTCGGACCGTGATCGAAGCGTTGATGGAGGTGATCTCCGCCGAGGGGCTTCTGGCGATGCCTGCTTTTTCTGGCGACGTCAGTGATCCTGCGGATTGGGAGAACCCGCCCGTGCCAGCACGCTGGGTCGACCAAATCCGCGCGGAGACGCCGGCCTTCGATCCGGCCAAGACGCCGACAATGGAGGTCGGCCGCACTGCCGAGCTGTTCCGGACTTGGCCCGGCGTCGTACGAAGCAGCCATCCGCAGACATCGATCGCGGCTTGGGGACGCGGCGCCGAAGCGCTCTGCGCGTCGCATCCGATCGCAATGAGCTTTGGCGACGGCTCACCGTTGGCCAAGCTGTATGAACGCGATGCGAAGCTGCTGCTGCTCGGGGTCGGGCATGAGCGCAACTCGTCGCTTCATCTCGCCGAAAGCCGCGCCGCATATGGGCGGCGCGTGCGCAAGCGGACCCCAACGCCGCAGAGCGGGAAGGTTGTTTGGAAGATGGTGGAGGAGGTTACGGATGATGTCTCGCCCTTCCCGACGATCGGCGCGGCCTTCGACGCAAGCGGAGCCGTGCGCATCGGCGCGGTGGGGCAGGCCCGCGCGAGGCTCATGCGCCAACGCGCCCTGGTTGACTTCGCACGGAGCTGGTTCGATAGCCAGACGACCAGTCAAGAAGGATAAGCGGCTGGGGGGTTACTCTTCCAGCTCCGCATCCCAGTACAGATAGTCCATCCAGCTTTCATGCAGGTAGTTTGGCGGGAAGCGCCGCCCGATATTCTGCAGCTGCATGGCGGTTGGCCGAAACGCCTTGCGCGCCAAGCTCATATTGGCCTGAGCCAGGGTCAAGTTGCCCTTTTTCAGGTTACAGCTGGAGCAGGCCGCAACAACATTTCCCCAAGTCGTTTTGCCGCCTCGAGAGCGTGGAATCACATGGTCAAACGTCATTTCGCCGCGGCAGCCGCAATATTGGCACCTAAACTCATCGCGCAGGAACAGGTTAAACCGCGTGAAGGCGGGATAAAGCGCCGGCTTTACATACTCGCGAAGCGCGATGACCGATGGCAGCTGCATTGACATGCTCGGGCTGCGAACTTCGGCGTTATACTGGGCGATAATATCCACCCGCTCTAGAAAAACAGCTTTAATAGAGTCCTGCCAGGACCAAAGAGATAGAGGAAAATAAGAAAGAGGTCTAAAATCGGCGTTCAGTACAAGTGCTGGATGGTCTCTTAAACTCGACGGACTTCGTATAAAAGAAGGCCTTGAGCTTATACTACTGGGCCTGTCGCCTATCGGCCCTGCATCCCCATTCGACGTCGGCATCTCAGCCTCCCCGTTTGGTTCGGCGGCAATCGGTCCTGACGGCCGCGCCGCTCCGCAAAAACAGAAGCCTTGGCGATCGCCTCAGCCCACCCCTTTGCGTTTTCGACAATATCTCGAAGCGGAAACGATTCCAACATCAAGATATACTTACCAGCGCATCTACGACATTTAGATATCACCCGCATGCGACGGAATTACGACAACTTCGCATCAAGCGCTTCCATCAGAAAGCCCGCCGCTAACTCCAATCCATCCGGCGCGATCCCATGGCCCACGCCGCTGGACACATGCCACCGCACCGAGAAGCCCGCGGCGCCCAGCGCGTCGCTTGTCGCATAGAGCGACGATACCGGGATCACCTCATCCTGGTCGCCATGAACCAACGTCACCGGCGGACGATGCGGCGCGCTCTCGATCCGCTCGGGCGCGGCGAGCCGTCCGGAAAAACCGACAATCCCGGCGATTTGCGTCGCACGCCGCGGTCCGACTTCAAGACTCATCATCGTGCCTTGGCTGAAGCCAATCAGCGCCAACCGCTCAGGCGCGACGCCGCTCCGCGCCAGCTCCGCATCTAGAAAATGGTTCAGCGCTGTCGCAGACGCAAGGAACCCCGCCTGCATTTCTTCCTCGGACGAGCCGTCAATCCACGGAATTGGGAACCACTGATAGCCCATCGGGTTCAAGCTGGAGCGCGAGGGCGCATTGGGCGCCGCGAAAGCCGCCGTTGGAAACACGCGCGCCAGCACGTCCGACAGCGAAAACAAATCGTTCCCGTCCGCGCCATAGCCATGCACCAGCACGATCAGGCTGTCCGCAGCGCCGGAGGCCGCGCCGCGCCGAGGGCCGTCCAACGGAGCGCCGCTATAGGGCGCCCAGCCCTGGTCCGTCGCGCCCGATTTGTCCGAGTTTGCGCTGCTCATTCAGTTTTTCCTTTTTCGATCTCAAGCGCCTGACCGCTCCGACCTTTCACCACCCGATAATAGGCCCACAACGCCCGCGCCGCCACCGCGCGCCATGGCGCCCAAGGCGCGGCCAATGCGCTGAGCTGGGCGGGCGCTGGCCGCTCCGGCAGATCAAACAGTTCGCGCGCCGCTTCCTGCAAGGCGAGATCTTTGGCAGGTAGAATATCGGCGCGCCCCACCGCGAACATCTGATAGATCTCCGCCGTCCAGGGGCCAACGCCCTTAATGGACATCATCTCATCCATCGCCGCATCGAGATCGGCCTCACGCTGACGCTCAAAACTCAGCCGCCCCGTCAGCACAGCCTCCGCCGCGGCTTGAATGGCCGCCACCTTCGGGCGCGAGAGCCCCAAGCCGCGCAATGTCGCCTCGCCGGCCTGCGCGCAGGCCTCAGGCGCATCGCATCCAGCCGCGCGCACCCGGGCGAAAATCGCGCGGCCGGACGCGACGGAGACCTGCTGGCCGATGATGATCTCAACCAGCGCGCTGAATCCGTCTGGCCGACGGCGCAAAGGGGGCGGACCGGACGCGTCGATCACCGCTGCAAATCGCGGCTCAACTGCGATGAGATGCGCCACGCCCTCGGCGATGTCCTGCTCGCTCTCGATCCTGCGCATCTCAGCCGCTCCGCTTTAATCCGCTTTAAATTGCGCCATCCTGCATCGACGGGTGCGGCGCGAGCGGCGTGACGAGAATGTCGAGATACTTGTACATCGGCAGACCGGCGAGAATCTCGTGCAGCCGCTCGTTGCTGGCGACATCAAGCACGCTGAAATTCGCCCGCTCGCCGACCACGCGCCAAATATGCTTCCATTCGCCAGCCTTTATCAGCTCACGCTCATAGGCGAACTCGCGCTCCCGCAAATCCGCAACTTCATCCGCCGGCATGTCCGTCGGCAGATGCACATCAATTCGAACCATATAGAGCATGGCGTTCCTTCCTGTGATCGCACGCCCGACAGGTTCCATGATCTGACCTCAGGTTCAAGCCGAGGCGCGCGCCGAGTGGGCGAAGGCTATGAATGCGCCTCCAGTGCGCGCTCTCGCGCTGGGATGCGGGGGCCGGCGAATATATCGACATGGCCGATTTCCACGCGCTCGCGATTGGCTGAGCGCCAGATTTCCGCCGCCGCCGCGACGCCGGGGTCCGTCTCCGCCGCAGCCTGAGCGATCCCCCGCGACAGTTCTTTAATCAAGGCGCCGTCGCGCGCAGCGTTTAACCGCCAGGGGGTGCGCGCCACTAAGACGCGCCGATCATTCTCCGCCAGTTTTTGCGCGAGCATCTTGCCCGCTCGCCCGCCAAGGGACGGGCCAAAGCCTTTGTCGCGCCGCATATGCTCCGCAAGACGCGCCAAAATAATAGGATCCTGCTCAAGCGCCGGAAGCCATTTCTCAACGCCATCATAGGTCAACGCGCCATAGAAGCAGGCGCCGGGGGGCAAGGCGGCGATGAAGCGGTCAATCCAGGCCTCGGACGCCAAATCGAAAAACGCTGACGCCACAACGGCGTCCGCCCCCTCGACCGCTTGTTCGATATTCTGGGCAAGGTCGATCAGCCGCGGTTGCGCATCTGGCTGCGCCGCGGCGGCCTTGGTCAACAGCGCCTGATCATTGTCGACCAGCCGCCAGCGCGCGGATTGAGGCGCCCAGCGCCGCAAAGCGTGCGAGAGGGCGCCCGTCCCGCATGCGATCTCAACCAGTTGCGGGCTGTCGCGCCGGTCAAGATCCGCCGCCAGCGCCGCCATCAACCCCACATCGCGCGCCGCGGCGTCCGCATCTGCGCGCAGCGCCAGCCACTCCGCCGAAAAGCTCATCATCCCTCCCCGAAGGCGGCGTTCAATGCGCGGGCGACCCGTTCCATGGTCGCTTCTGGCGTTAGAATCGCATTGCGCGCCGCCCAGCTATGCTCCCCCGCCTCACGCCGCTTTTCGGCGCGCGACAGCAACGGCCGCATCGCAGCCGCCAGCGCATTACTGAGCGCGTCCTGTTCCAGTTCGGAGTCGATAAGCCTCCCCGCCGCCGCTGTCGACCGCGCGGCGCCGCCATCAGTCGCGACGATCGGCAAACCATGCAAAACCGCCTCGGCAATCGCCATCCCATACCCTTCATAGGCGGCGGCGCTGACAAACAGGTCCGCCTCGCGATAGGCCGCCCAGAACGCAGGATCGTCCACAGCCCCGTCAAAACGCAACCGCGCCTGGGCGCTTGGGCCGCCGATCCCCGAAACCGCGGCGTCAAGGGCGGCTTTCTCCAGCGGATCGACATCCAGCGGGCCGATATGGCGGAAACGCCAGGGCAGATCCGTCAATCGGCTGAGCGCGGCGATCAGCTCTGGCAGCCGCTTTCGACGAATTGCCGCGCCGACGCTGAGTATCGTCGGCGGCGCGCCCGCCATCGCCGCGCGCGGACGACGATCGAAGCCAGGAGGCGCAACAGTAATCTGGGCGGGGGCGACGCCGTACTCCGTGGTCAGAGCCTGCGCCGTGGTCTCGCTGGTCGCAATGACGGCTCGCGCCTGAGCTAACGCCGCCCGTTCGGAGCGGCGCAGATATGCAGTGCGCGCTGGCGACAGGCCTGTTTCCAGCGCCAACGGATGATGAACCAGCGCCGCGGCGCGCGGGCCGACTTTGCGCGCGAGCTTCTCAGGGAAGGCGCCATAGGCCAAGCCGTCGATCAACAATGGTCCTCGCCAAGCGCTCAAAATCGCGTCGCTCACGGCGAAGGGCGTCGGATCGACTGGGCCGCCCGCCGCTCCTGTTGAGGGCGCAAAGCCGCCGGGGAAGGGAAAACCGCCCGGCAATTCGAGCGGGGTAAGTTCAACGCCAAATTGCGGCGCGATTTCAATCAGCGCGCGATCGTAAGCGTACCCCCCGCTCACCGCCGTAGCGATTGGGCCGGGGATCGCGAAACCAACGCGCAGCGGGCTCACTCGCCCTCCGACGGCGCGCCCTCGAACCATGCCCGCGCCACATCGCTTTCTTGCAAGGAGACGCGGATCTTTTCGATATTCTCTGCGCCCGGCCCCAGCGCGCCGCCACGCGCCGCCGCCGCCATTTGATCGAAGATCCAACGGCTGAGAAACTCAGTCGTGGTGATTTTGCCCGCGAACTCAGGGACATCATCAAGGTTCTGATAGTTCAACGGCGTCAGCGCCGCCTTCAGCGCCTCGATCGCCCGGCCGATATCGACCACGACAGCGTCAGGTCCCAGCTTCGAAGCGAAGAACGCCACGTCAACGACAAAGGTCGCGCCATGGAGCCCTTGCGCGGGCCCGAACAGCTCGCCCGGCAAACTATGTGCGATCATGATCCGATCGCGCACTTCAACAGCATACATTGCGCCTCTCCCACTCCGACGTTAGTCGCGCCGCGCAAACAAGGCGCCCGCCACCCCAGGCAGCGCGGCGCAAGCCAAAGCGATCCAGCTTGAGACAGACCAATCAATATTCATCAATTTTTCTGGCGTCTCCGCGCCGCGCGACACCACTTCAAACGCGAAAACGATGCTGCTCATAACGCCAAGCACGAGCCCGAGCACAGCAAGCCCCGCCGCAATACCGGCGCGTCCCCGCGCCGCCAGCATTGCAATAAACCCAACAATCGCGCCGCCCATGGTGAACATACGTCCAACTCCCCGGATAAGAACGCCTTAGGCGCCCGCCTGATAATCCAACACCACGCCCAGCTCCGCGCTGTCGTTAAATGCGTCCGGCAACTCCTGCGCCGCCGCCTCAAACGCGATCTCCCGCGTGATGAACGCGTCGTAGCGGGGATCGCATAACAGCTCAACGGCCTTCGCGAGGCGGCGGCCATAGCTCCAGCGCGGCCGGCGGCTTGGCGCAATCTGGCCGACCTGGCTTGAGATCAGCCGCAGCCTTTGGCTGTGAAACGCGCCCCCCAACGGAACGGAAGAGCGTCCGGCGCCGTTCCAGCTTGCCTCAATGACCGCGCCCTCCATGCCGGCCAGCGTCAGCGACGTTTCCAGCCCGGCGTCCGTCGCGCTTGCATGTACGACAATATCCGCGTTGAAATCCGCCGGAGCCTCCGCTGGCGCGGCAAAATCAGCGCCGAACTGCTCCGCAATCAATCGTCGGCCGGGCTGCGGATCGATCATGAGCGCCTCCGCCCCTGGCAATCGCGCCGCCAGTGATCCGATCAGCGCCCCAACCACGCCGCAGCCCACCACGGCGATGCGGTCGCCCGGCCCTGCGCCGGCGTCCCAAAGCACATTGAGCGCCGTTTCCATATTCGCCGCCAACGCCGCCCGTTTGCTTGGCGCGGCGTCCGGCAACGGCGTCAACGCGCTGAGCGGCAACACATGCTCGGACCGATGGGGCGCGAGCGCGAAAACGCGCCGGCCGAGCCATTCCGCCGGCCCGTCAATCACCTCAGCCACCGCTGAATAGCCATAGATCACCGGATACGGAAAGTCGCCGACCTGAAACGGCGCGCGCATCCGTTGATACTCGCTCTCCGGCAAGCGGCCTTCATAGACGAGCCTCTCAGTGCCGCGGCTGACGAGTGAAAAAAGCGTGCGCACATGCGCTTCGTCTGATCGCGGCTGCGCGAGGTTCGGCGCACGCTCGATCTCAATCGCGTGAGGCGCCGCATATTTGAGCTGCTTGATCATCGCTCCGCCATAGTTTGGGGCCAATAGCATACGAACGTCAACGTATTCGCAGCTGCAATATCTGCAACATATGGTACTGCGAGCGTGGGCGGACTCAATGCGTCGGCGATCTGACGCGACTATAGTTAAATGGGGTGGCATGGCCGACATTACGAATGTTGCAGCAGCGAACACAGGCGACGGCGCAACCGCCGCCGACAGCGTCAACATCTCCTCCGGACTGACAGCGACGTCGGACGGCGCTCCGCGCCAATCCCGCGAACCGTTGACCCCGACCGGTATGCAAAGCCTGCGGACGCTGCAACGTCGACGCGCCCTCCTGATCACGCTCACCGTCACGAGTTTTGTCGCCTTCGCCTATGGCGTCGGCGCTGTGCTGTCCGGCGGCGGATGGACGGCGATCGATATCGGCCTGTATTTTTGCATTCTGGTGAGCGCGCCCTGGACGCTGTTGGGCTGCTGGAACGCTGGCATCGGCCTCGTTCTGCTGCGCTTCGTCAAACGCCCACTCCACGCTGTCGCGCCCTTTGCCGAGGAAACCGCGGAACAGGCGAAACGCCCGATCGCGGGGCGGACCGCGGTGCTGATGGCCCTGCGCAATGAGGATGCGCAGCGCGCCTTCCAGCGCATTGTCGCTGTGCGGGAGAGCTTGGACGCCACGGGCCAAGGCGATCGCTATGATTTCTTCATCTTGTCCGACAGCAATGACCCTGAGGTGATTGCCACCGAAGAGGCGCTGTTCGCCGCCAATCAGGCTCCGCTTTCCGGCGCCGGGCGCGTATTCTATCGCCGCCGCACGGACAATACCGGCTTTAAGGCTGGAAATGTTCGCGATTTTCTGGAGCGTTGGGGCGATGACTACGATCTGATGCTGCCGCTGGATGCGGACAGCGCGATGTCGGGCGAACTCATCGTCAAGATGACGCGCATTATGGAGCGGCATCCGAAGCTGGGGATTCTGCAAAGCCTCGCTGTCGGCGCGCCCGCCCTCAGCCCCTTTGCGCGATTGTTCCAGTTCGGCATGCGCCACGGCATGCGCAGCTTCACCATGGGCAGCGCCTGGTGGCAGGGGGATTGCGGCCCGTTCTGGGGCCACAATGCGCTGGTTCGGATCGCGCCCTTTAAAGAGCATTGCGAATTGCCGGTTCTGCCGGGCGAACCGCCGCTGGGCGGCCACATCCTGTCCCACGACCAATATGAGGCGGTGCTGATGCGCCGCGCCGGGTATGAAGTGCGCGTCCTCCCAATCGAAGGCGGCAGCTGGGAAGAAAATCCGGTCACCCTGCTGGATTTCATGAAACGCGAGCAGCGCTGGTGCAACGGGAACATGCAGTACATTCCCCTGTTCGGCACGCCAAATCTGCGACCGACGAGCCGTTACCAGCTTGTGCAGGCCGTGCTGATGTATGCGGCCGCGCCGGCCTGGATGGGCATGACCGCGCTGGCGGGGTTCAAGGCGTTCGAAGCGGATGCGGGCGCCTTTGACAGAACGCTCGCGATCATTCTGTTTTTTACCATGTTTTTCGCCAGCCTTGCGCCGAAGCTGGCCGGAGTTGTCGATGTTTTCCTCGAGCCGGGCGGCGTTAAACGCTATGGCGGATTCTGGCGCTTTTCGCTGAGCGTTCTGGTTGAGGTCCTGTTTGGCATTCTGATGGCGCCCGCCGTCGCCCTGCGCCTGACCCTGTTTATTCTGGGGCTGCCCTTCGGACGCAAAATCGGTTGGAGCGGCCAGGTGCGCGACGCTTATGGGCTGACTTGGTCAACGGCGCTTAAAGGCCTCTGGGCGCCCACTCTGTTCGGCCTGACCATGAGCGTGACGATTCTTTACGCTGCGCCTCATGCGCTCGGCTGGGCGGCGCCAGTGTTGCTCGGCTTGGTCTTCGCCGCCCCATTCGCTGTACTGACCGCGGGGCCGCGACTGGGCCTATGGCTCAGCCGTATCGGCCTTGCTCGGATCCCTGAGGAAACGGCTCCGGCGCCGGTGTTGGAGCGGATCGAAACGGTTCAGCTTGCTCAGAACTGACCGAGGGCGTCGAGGCGGCGGTTGCGCCGCCTTAGCGGCGCCCAAATCATAGTTAACGTAGCACGCGATGCGCATCGGCGTTGGATTCTCCAACGACGGGACGTCAGCAAACCCTCCTGACGCCAGTAAAGACTTGCGTCAAAGCGGTTCGCAGGCGATGACGCTGCCGCGCCGCGCTGTACCGCGTGGCGCAGCCGGCGCCGAATTTCGACGCCGATACCTGCCTGAGCCGGCTCGAATGGGAGTTAATCGACCGGTCCGGGCGTCCCAGCGCTCCCGGCTTCGCCGCGGGCGCCGACCAGTATGGGGGATGCGGAAATGTCTGATACTTCTGAACGCGCTGGCGCATTTACTTTTGTTTGGATCGTTGCGCTGATCATCGGCGGCCTGATCGCCACCGCTGCTTTTGAGTTCTACGCGCGCGGCGTTTCGCCAATCGTCTTCGCCGCGGAAAGCGCGCCGAAAGAGGGCGTCGCGCCACAGCCTGGCTTCGCAAAAATCGTTGCTGACGCCATTGGCGCAAAGCAGGTTCCCGGCCTTCAAGTGCTGGAGCCAAGCACCGTCATCCGCGCAGCAGCGAACAAGGTTGGCGTTGCGATGGATGCTAAGCCGTTGTTTGGCGGTGCAAAGCCGGGCGCTTGCCCGGGCCTGCAGCTGGGCGACTGCTTCAGCGCCGATATGGCGAACATCCTGAGCCTCGCCGCTGGCGTGCTCGGCTTGCCGCTGCTGTACATGCTGATCATCCGCCCGATTTTTGGCGCGATTGGTTTGCCTTGGCTGCTTTCGGGGCTGGTTTTCGGCGCGCTGGCCTTCGTCCTGGCGACCTACGTTCTGCACGTGGTTGTAACCGACCCGAAAAATGAGATGATGTTCGGCCTTCTCGCGGGCAAAGCGCTCGGCGTGTCTTGGTTGATCGCAGATCTGATTTACGGCGTATTTCTCGCCCTATTCACTCGCATCATCGCGGGACGCTAAGCCGCTAGCGGCATCGGGCTCCGGGCGGCGCTGTCGCCCGCGAGCGCCCTACATTGCGCCAGCATCGCTTACGGCGCCTTCGCCGTGCGCACAAAACCGCGGCGGCGCCCAAAACGGGCGCACCGTAACCTTCACGACTAATTAGTACGCATTGCGACTTGACTTAGTATTCTCCTCAGGGCGTTGTAGTAGCCAGGACCCGATAAGGAGCCCGGTGAACGCACTGAGTCGATCTTTGCCTAATTCTTTCCCTGTCGACGCCACGCTCATTCGGTAGCAGGCGCATGCTTTGATATTTGCACTCTATCTGAGCAGCATTGATCGAAGGCAATCCGCGAAGATTTGATTTCGCGCCCACCTCGCTCGTTCGCCTCCTGCGCGAACGACTTTTTACCGAGTTTTTAGCATGGCAAGACCGAGAAAATTTGACGAAAACCTTGCTCGATCCGCAGCAATGGCGACGTTCTGGCGGCATGGTTATTCGGGAGCTTCTTACGATAAACTCGTAGAGGCGACTGGGGCGAGCCGAAAGGGGCTCTACAGCATTTGGCCCGACAAAGCATCGCTGTACCTAGACTGTCTGAATTACTATCGAACAAACGTCGGCGCGCCGTTTATGGAGCAGCTTCGATCGTCTTCGATTAGCGCCGACGATTTTGATGCGATCTGGCGGGAACTCGGCGTGATGGAGCATAATGGCGAATTAATGCGCGGTTGCATGATTTGCCGCGCTGCGGTTGAAGGCGCCGCGAAGTCGGAAAAAGTGCGGCTGGCGACGCACGCCTATTTCCGCGACATCGGCGCCGCGTTTGGCGAAGCGCTGACAACCCTCTGGCGCGGCGGCGATGCGCCGGAGGGCGTCAATCCCGTCGCCCGTGGGCAGGAGGCGGCGGCTGTCTTCATCTCCATCTCCGCGCTCGCCGCGAGCCCGTTTGATCCTGCGATCGCGCAGCTGCGCAATGTTGGGCGGCGCACCCGCCTGTAAGCGCCGCGGACGCAGCGCGCCGCCTCGGCTCTACGCCGTCGCTGCAGCCCGCGGAGGGTCGACGCCGATGCGCGCCCGCAGCCAGACGCCGCACCAGGAGCCCAGCCAGCCAAATAGAAGCCACCACCAGCCATGCAGGCTGCCTGAGGCGATTCCGCCAACAAAGCCGCCGATATTGCATCCATAAGCGAGGCGTGCGCCATACCCCATCAGCACGCCTCCCAATATGGCGGTCCACACGTCCCGGAAGCTCAAACGCCAGGTCGGCGCGTAGCGGCCGGCCAGCCCGGCCGCAGCAAGCGCCCCCAGCATCAGCCCAAAGTCCATCACGCCGGTCGTATTGCCAAACAGCGAGCCAGCGGCCAGCCGATCGGGAACATTTGGAATTTTGGGCGCGCTTACGCCCATCATCGCCCCGATTTCACGGACCGATTGCGCGAACTCCGCCCCCCACTGGGTGAAGGCTGATGTGATCCCCCAAGGGCGACCGATCAGAAGCAAGGTCAGGATCGAGGCGACCGCGAGCGCAAGCGCGCCCTGCGTTTTGGTCCAAGGGCCGCTGAGCGCCCCGCCGCTCTCGCCGGGAGCCTCAATCGCGCCGTGAGCGCGCTTTTCCAACCGCCACGTGAACGCGGCGAGCAAGCCAAGCATCGCCAGGGTGGCGATCAGGGCGACTGGCGCCCCCCAGCTGCGGATCAGCGAGTACCCGCCCATACGCGGCGCTTGCGCGAGCCCGATCGTCTGAGCGGCGTCGTTCAAACCGGCCTGAAACGCGCCATTTGTCGCCACCCAGAGAAGGGAGCCGAGCACAAAGAAAAATAATGTGATCGCCATCCGCGAGGAGCCGCCGCCAACCGTGAACAGAACGCCCGAACCGCAGCCGCCGCCGAGCTGCATGCCAAGCCCAAACACCGCGGCGCCGATAGCCGAGGAAAGGCTGATTGGGAATACCCATGCGCCAACCTTGATCCCCATCGCGCCGCCATAGGCGATCAGAGGGTAGGAGATGACGACGATCATCGCCAACAACAGCAGCTGCGCCCGAAATCCGGCCCCTCGACGCTCTCGCACCAACCGGCGCCACCCGCCGGTGAAGCCAAACGACGCGTGATAGAGCGCAAAACCGCAGAGCGCGCCGAGCAACGCCGCATAGATCTGGGTTTTCCCCGCCGCCGCCCAGGTCAAAGCCGTAAGGCCGATCGCCGCCGCCACGACCGGCGCGTATTGGATTTTAGCGCGCAT
Source organism: Neomegalonema sp. (assembly GCA_022760355.1). Taxonomy (GTDB): domain Bacteria; phylum Pseudomonadota; class Alphaproteobacteria; order Rhodobacterales; family Rhodobacteraceae; genus JALEGB01. The sequence goes on along the minus strand of JALEGB010000141.1, from coordinate 49,474 downwards.
TCCGCCGCCCCTTCACATTGCTTTCGCCGACGTCGTGCGTCCGCCGCTCCTCCTTGGAGCCAAGCGGCGCCGAGAGTCGCCTAACGGCGTTTCAACCCTACGTGAACGCCTCATTCCAGACCGAAAGTTTCGCTTAAGATCATCGTTAGAAAAACGAGCGCTTAGCGCACTCAGCGAAGGCTTTACAGCGATGACGACACTGGACCAGTTCGGCCTGCCTCTCACCCTCGGCGTCGACGCCGATGCTGAGGCTGCGCAAAAAGCATGGGACGCGACCGTACGCGCCTTCCTCGCCCACTCGGCCGCGACGCCCACCCACCTCGGCGCCACGCTGCAAGCCGCACCAAACTTCGCCCTGGCGCATGCGGCGAAAGGGTTCTTCATGCTCATGCTCGGTCGCGCCGAGCTGAACGAAACCGCCGCCGCAGCGCTCGCGGCCGCCGAAGCGCACGCGCCGGCGCTGACCCCGCGCGAACGCGTGTACGTGAGTGCGCTGTCAAGCTACGTCGCCGGCAGCCTCCGCTCAGCGGCGGATCAACTCGACGCGTTGTTGCGCACGACGCCGGAGGACGGGCTCGCCTTCAAAATCTGCCATGGCTTGCGCTTTATCCTCGGGGATGCCGCGGGGATGCGCGCCTCCGCCGAAGCGGCGATCGCTGCTTATGACCGCAATCACCCCGCCCATGGCTACGCAAAGGGCTGCCTCGCCTTCGCCCTCGAGGAATGCGGCGCCTATGCCGAAGCGGAGCAGGCCGGCCGTGCGGCCGTCGCCGCAGCGCCTGACGATGCGTGGGGATTGCACGCGGTTGCGCATGTGCTTGACATGACCGGAAGAGCCGACGAGGGCGTCGTCTGGCTCGGCGAGCGCCCCTCCGCCTGGGCGCACTGCAACAATTTCGGCTACCATGTCTGGTGGCATCTTGCGCTCTTCCATCTGGAACGCGGCGAAATCGAGCAGGTCCTGAAGCTGTATGACACTTACATCCGGGCCGAAAAGACGGACGATTATCGCGATATCTCAAACGGCGCCTCGTTGCTGATGCGGCTGGAGTTTGAGGGGGCCGATGTCGGCGACCGGTGGGAGGAGCTGGCCACGCTATCGGCCGGACGCACCGATGATTGCTGCGTCGTATTCGCCGATTTGCACTATATGCTCGCCCTCGGCGCCGGCAAACGCCAGGCGGAAGAGGTGAAGCTGCTGCGCGCCCTCCAAAAGTCCGCTCGCGCCTCGACAGGCTGCCAAAGTCGCGTCGCCGACGAGGTCGGCGTCCCGGCGGCCAAGGGCCTGATGGCGTTTGCGCATGGCGAATATGGCGCGGCTTTCGAGGCGTTGCGCAACGCCGCCCCGCTGATGCCGACCGTCGGCGGCAGCCACGCCCAACGCGATGTGTTTGATCGGATGACGATCGAAGCGGCGCTGCGCGCGGGACGGCTCGAGGACGCCAAAACGACCATTGAAGCGCGGGTTGCGCGTCGCGGCGCCATGGATGCGTATGCGGAGCGCCGCCTCGCGCGAATCGGCCAACTAAAGCACGCCGCAATCGTCGCAGCGGAATAACCGCCGCCCCACGCGCGCCGTTGCGGGCGTGGGGCTCGCCTCAGAGCTCCCGAAGCACCCTGAAGCCGACAATCGGCGACCAATCGAGGCGCATCGCCTTACTGCGCGCCGACGCGCTCGCCAGTGTCGTTGGCAGGGCCCAGGCGCCGCCGCGCACGACGCCCCACACGCCGTCTCCGCGCCGCGCCGAACCATCGGTCGGCGCGCCGTCATGCGTTTCGCGCCATACATCCTGGCAGCGTTCGGAGGTATTGCCGAGCATATTGTGAAATCCCCACGGGTTGCCACGTAGCGAAACCGTCGGCAGCGGACCGGGAAAATGCTGGCTCGGATCTGGCTTCGCATCCACGAACGCCTTCTGAGCCTGTTTTCCGGCCCGCGCGCAGGCGGGGTCCCAATCATCGCCCCACCAGTAAATCGTGTCTGTGCCGGCGCGAGCGGCGTATTCCCACTCCGTTTCGCTGGGCAACCGGTAGACGAACCCGGTTTCCTCCGTCAGCCAAGCGCAATAGTCGATCGATTCCGATTCATCCAAGTGCGTGATCGGCAGGCTCTCCGGCCCAAATATGTTCTCGGGTCGCCGCGCGCCTGTCGCGTCGCAGAACCGATTGTACTCGGCATAGCTTACGGCCCCGATCCCGAGCGCAAACGGCTCTGCTATCGTGACGCCAACCTTTCCCATCATTTTGAGAATGCGCGGCTCCCCGGCGCGCGCGCCCATGGTGCAACGCCCCTCCGGCGCAATCGCGAGTACAGGCCCCGCGCCGCCGGACTTCATCGGATCGGCAAAGCGGAATGACGGATCATGCATAGGGACGGCTCCGATCTTGAAGAGTGCGTTTGCATCTGAGCGAACAATCCGCGCTGGAATGCGTCACCGCCAAGGCCGCTCCACGGCGCCGTCGCATGGGGCATATGCCGATCCAAACTGTTTCCAAATCCGCAGCAAATCATTGGATCGAAGCCAACTATATTGGCTTTGCGCCACAACCGGCGCGACACGCAGTGGAAGTGAGATCTCAATGCCCCTAACAGCCCATCAAAGTCCGCTCTGGATCGAGTCGGCCCGCCTGACTGTGCGGGATCTGCCTTTGATGAAGCGCTACTATACCGATGTGCTCGGCTTCGAAGCGCTCACCGAAGATGAGGCTAGCGTCGCGCTCGGCGCCGGCGGAACGGCAATCCTACATCTCGACGCCGCGCCTGAGGCTCAGTTGGACGATCCGCGCATCGCGGGCCTGTTCCACATCGCTTATCTGTTGCCAAGCCGCGCTTCCCTCGGCGCTTGGTTGCGGTTCGCAGCCGAAAAGGGCGTCCAGCTGGACGGCGCTTCGGACCATGGCACCGGAGAGGCGCTGTATCTAAGCGATCCGGAAGGCAACGGCATCGAAATTTACGCCGATCGGGCCGAAGAAGAATGGCCTAAGACGCCAGAGGGCAAGATCGACTTTGTCACCCATCGGGCCGATATCGACGGCATCCTGGGCGCGGCAAGCGACTGGAGCGGATTTCCCGCTGATGGCGGTATCGGCCATATCCATCTGCGGGTCGGCGATGTGGCGGCAGAGGCGGGACGCTATCAAAAGCTTCTCAGCCTTGATCTGATGGCTGAGAAAATGGGCGGCGCCTGGATGGGCGCTGGCGGCTATCACCACCATCTTGCGGTGAATGTGTGGAGCAGCCGCGGCGCGGGCGCGCGACCAGCCAACCGCACCGGCCTCAACGAAATCCGATTCTCCGCGGCGCCAGATGTTTATGCGGAAATCGCCGGCGCAGACATCAGCGCGAGCCAGGTCGCTTTTAGCGATCCGGTCGCCGGTAAAATTGTCGTCGCGGCGCGATAGGCGCGACCAGACAATGGCGGCGACGGCGGAGTTTCAGCTTGATGCGTATTTTTAACTTCTTCAGGTTGGTTTGGGGCGCTCAACGAAAACAGAATCGCGCCCGACGATCAGTCGGAGGAAGTTATGAGCTACAGGCTCCTTGTCGCGGCGCTGCTTGCCGCCCCCCTAGCCTATGCGGCGCCCGCCGCGGCGAAGACCGTGCTGCGCATGTCGAGCTGGCTGCCGCCCGGCCATCCTGTCGTGACGCAGGCGCTCAAGCCGTGGGCCGAGGAGGTTGAGAAGGTCACGCAAGGGCGCGTCACGGTGCAGATCCTGCCGAAACCGGCGGGGCCGCCGCCGGCTCACTATGATCTCGCCGCAACCGGCAAGGCCGACATTACCTACGGTGTTCACGGTTACACGCCAGGTCGGTTCAAGCTGACCCAAATCGCCGAACTGCCCTTTCTAAATCGCGACGCGGCCAGTATGTCCGTGGCCTATTGGCGGCTTCATCGCACGGTGCTTGCGTCGAAAAACGAGCATGCTGAGGTAAAGCTGCTCAGCGTATTTGTGCATGGTCCCGGCCTGCTTTGGACAGTAAATCGCCCCGCGAGCCCTCTGACTGGCCTGATTGGCGCGCGCATCCGCGTGGCTGGAGCGGTCTCGCAGAAGATGATCTCGGCCTTGGGCATGGCCAGCGTGCAGGCCCCCGCGCCACAAACGCGCAAATTGCTGACTGAGGATCGCGCCGATGGGCTGGCGTTTCCGGCGGAGGCGATTGTGGCGTTCAAAGTTGACGATCTGGTCAAACATGGGCTCCGCGTCGAAGGCGGGCTATACTGTATTTCGTTCTTCTTCGCGATGAACTCCGAGCGTTTCGGCTCGCTCTCCAAGCAGGATCAGCGCGCGATTGAGGCGATCTCCGGCGAAGCGCTCGCCCGAGCAGCCGGCCGCGCATTTGATGCGGCGGATGCGGCCAGCCTCGCGGCGATTAAGGGCAAAATCACGATCCAGAAGGTCGATCCGCTGGAGCTGACGCTTATCAAAGCGGCGGCGCAGCCGATTTATGATGCGGTGAGGACGGACTTCGACGCCGCCAAACTCGATTTCGACGCTGCGCTGGCGGCGCTGAAAAAAGAGGCGGCGGCCGAGTACGACAGCGCGCATTAAGGTGGGAACTCATAAATCTGGGCGTTCGGCCAGATTTATGAGTGCGCACGCTCTAGGCGCTGTCGCGCCGGATGATTTCAAAGCCGATATTGATCGGCGCCTGGGGCGCATCGCCATGCTCAAGCCGGCCCAAAAGCGCATCGGCCGCCCGCGAGCCCAGCTCTACCCGATCCACGCGTACGGTGGTGAGCGCAGGCAGGGTATGGGCGGCGAAATCCTGATCGCCAAATCCGATGATGGCGATGTCTTCGGGCGTGCGCAGACCGCGGGCGCGAGTTTCGATCATCAGCCCGTGTGCAAGTTGGTCAGAGCTGCAAAACACCACCCCTTGTTTGAAGCCGAGATCCAACAGGGTAGACATGCCTTCACGCCCGCTGCGTAGGGAGGCTTGCCCTTCGGTTACGACTGTTTCGGGCCTGACGCTGGTTTCAGTATGAAACGCCGCGCAAAAGGCGTCCTTGCGCCGTAGGGCGCGTTCGTCCGCCGCCGTGACGCACGCCGCCGTGCGATAGCCTTGCTCGGCTGCGAAGCGGCCAACGACAGCGCCAGCATCCACATGCGAAAAGCCGACACAAAGATCGATCGGGGTGTCCGTCACGTCCCAGATCTCAACCGTCGGCAGGTTGGCGGCCAGCAGCATCCGGCGCGCCGCCGGCGTGTGCCGCGCGCCAGTCAGCATCATCGCATCCGGCCGGCGCGAGAGGTGGGCGCCGATGAGGGCCTCCTCCTCTTTGCTGTCAAAGCCGGTTTCTGACAGCATTATCTGATAGCCGTGGCTGCGCATCCGCTCGGTAAAGGACTGAACCATCGCAGCATGGGTGATGTTGGTGACCGAAGGAACCAGCGCGCTGATCAGGCGGGAGCGGTTGGAGGCGAGGGCGCCGGCCAGGGCGTTGGGTACGAAACCGGTCGCGGCGATCGCCTCCTGAATTTTCGCCATCGTGGCTTTCGAGACCTTTGACGGGTCATTCAGCGCCCGCGACACGGTCACTTGTGAGACGCCGGCAAGTTTGCCGACCATCTCCATCGTGACGGCCTGGCCGGATCTCCCCTTGGCCGCTCGAGCCGTTTTTTCCTTCATCGCCCTCACGCATGTGTCGCTGCGCGCTTTTGCGCGCTCATGAAGCGTCCGCCTGCGACTTGGCGCGACGACGCGATAGGACAATCGAACCAATCACCGAGGCGGCAATCAAGAGCCAAAGTACGCCAGCGATCCAGCTTTTGGTGAAAAAGATTGTCACATCGCCAAATGATTCGAGCGTTTTGAAGAAATAGACTTCCGCCGAGGGGCCAAGGATAAAACCGATCACAAATGGTGCGATTTCAAGTCGGAGTTTGACGGCTAGCCAGCCGAACAGACCGAAGATCAGCAATGTCCAGACATCGAACATGATGCCGCGGTTGATCGTGTAAGCGCCGATCACGCACATCATCAGGATGATGGGAAACAGCACATATTTCGGCACGGTCACGATCAACGCCAAATAACGGATCGCCGCATACATCGTGATGAACATGACGATGTTCGCGATGAGCATGGCCAGCAACATCGCATCCCACGTCGCGGCGTTGTTGCCGATGAAGAGGGGGCCGACCTGAACCCCTTGCAGGGTAAAAGCGCCGATCAGCAGCGCCGTCGTGGAATCGCCGGGGATGCCGAGGGAGAGCAGCGGGACCAGGGCGCCGCCCGTCAGGCCGTTATTGCCGGCTTCGGATGCGATAATGCCCGCCGGCTCGCCTTTGCCGAACCGCTCCGGAGTTTTCGAAAAGGTCTTGGCGTTGGAGTAGGCGAGGATCGACGCCGCCGAACCGCCCACTCCTGGTAGAATGCCGACAAAGGCGCCGATGCCGGAGGAGCGGATCAGGTTTACGATCTGGCCGCGGAACACAGAGAAGGAAAAGCCGGAAGATTTGCCAACCCGGACGTCTTTTAAGGATTGGCCTTTGGGCGCGCCGATCTCGGCCTCTTCAAAAATTGCGGCGAGGCCGAATAGCCCAATGAGCACCGGCAGTAGAGAGAAGCCGCTTTCAAGCCAGTATTCGGCGCCGGGCGGCGTTAATCGCAGCTCGCCATTGCCGCCTTTTGAGATGTCATAGGCGCCGATCAGGCTGACAAATACGCCAAGAACGCCAGAGAAAATGCCGATCAGCATGTCTTTGCTGAGCGCCGCCATCACTGAGAGCGCGAAGAGGATAATCAGGAACTTCTCGACGTAAGAAAACTTGATCGCAAAATCGGCCAGCGTTGGCGCAAAGAGCGCCAGCGCGCCGAGGCTGATCAGACCGCCGATCAAGGAGGCGACGATTCCGATCCGCATGGCCGCTTCGCCCTCGCCGCGTTTCGCCATCGGATAGCCGTCAAAGGTGGTCGTGATCGACGATGGGGTGCCGGGGATCCCAAGCAGGATCGCTGGCACCAGCCCGCCGGAAATGCCGCCGACATAAAGCCCGAGCAGCAGCGCGAGGCCATTTTGCAGGCCGAGCGAGTAGGTGATCGGCAGGCAGACCGCCACCGCCATGGTCGCCGTCATGCCGGGGATGGCCCCGAAAATAATGCCCACCAGCGTGCCGCCGACAATCAGCGAAACGAATGTTGGCGTGAGAACGTTGAGGAATTCCATGGGGTAAACTCCAGCCGCCGATGGGCGCGGTTCACGGAAGGGTCAGGAAAAAGACTTCGGAAAACAGCCACCAGACAAGCGGCGGGATCGTCAAAGAGATCGCTGTCATGATCAGGATCTCTCGGCGGCCGCGTTCATGCATGAACAGCAACCCGCTTAAGAACACGAATGGGATCGAGCAGATTAAGAAACCCATCCCCGTGTTCGGCCAGAGATCGCCGATGGGAACCATGAGGGAGAAATAGATCAGCGTCAGGGCCAGGACGCCAGGCAGGCGCAGCTTGTCCATCTGTCGCCAGATCTCCCGCCAATGCGCGCCGGCGCCGGCGATTTCTTTGCGCCGGCTGATCAGAATTGCGAGTCCAAGCACCAGAAGCAGTCCGCCGACAATGCGAGGGAAAATCAGATGGGACGTCGCAAAGTCGATGCTTACTTTCGTCAGTTCGCCCACGCGTTCCTCCTTGTCTAGAGCTTGGTCTAGAGCTTGTTGATGTCTCACGGAGCTCTCAACATGCTCTCGGTCTGTGTTTGGTCGCGATTTGCGAGCCGTTAGATGGGTCCATCTAACTTCAAATCGCTCTAGGGCTCCGCATTCTTGATCGGCGCGAGGTCTGGGGCGCGTCAAAATTTGCGGCGAACCACGCTTTAACGCGATCCGCCTGCGTCTGTTGGGCGCCTGCGCAGCCCTGCGGCGTTCTTATCCGCCTTTTATGGCCGGCCGCGTTTGTGGGCTTTGTCGCGTCCTCCTGGCGCATGACCGATGGCGGGGGGACGCGTGTCGCCAAGTTCTGATCACGCCAAGTTCTGATCACGCCATGTGGCTGGCGCGATCGATGTTTGCGGCGCCCTGTTTGGGGCGGGGGGCTGACTTGGTCAGCCGGTAATGTCCGCAATAACCTTCGCGTAGGTCTCGCGCTTTGCCGTGAGATGAGTGAGCGCGTCAGCCTTTGGCAGGAAGTTCGGGATGAAGAAGGATGCTTTCTGCCGTTCTTGAATCTTGCCAGCTGCGTAGATTTCGGTCAGCGCCTTATCGATTTGCTCGACGACGCCTTGGTCCATCTTCTTATTAAACAGGAAGAAGAACTCTTTATCGAAGGTGAAATCCTTCGATCCGTCCAGCGTTACGCTGGTTTTTGGGCTGGCGAACCGCAGCAGCGCATCGCGATTGGTTTTGCCCATGCCGGCGGCTGGGGCTTGCTCCAGCGTCGCCGGCCGTGCGGTGATCCAGACAAAGCGCATTGCTTTTTGGTCGTCCGCGGGCAGCTGGGTGAATTGTTCGTTCGCTTGGATGGAGCCGTTGATTACGTCCGCGAGGCCGTCCCACATTGCTTGGTTCTTATCGGACTGGGAGCCGGTATTGACCGGAACAATGTTCGCCTCTGAGCCCGGCTTGCGGACCTTGGCGGCGTTTTTCATTGCCGAGAAGCCGATTTCGGAGACGCCGCCCGGTTGGATCGCCACGCGCACCTTTTTGCCGGCTGCAGCGGCGTTGAAGATGTCGTCCATTGATTTGTAGGGCGAGCTTTTCGGGACAAGATACGCGTTGCCCGGGTTGATGGCGACGGTTTGGCCGACATTATATTGCTCGAACGGGTTCGCGTAGCCACGGCGGCTATAGAGGTGGCCGAGATAGCTTTGATCGTGGAAAATCATCAAGGTCGTGCCGCGGCTGTCGCGATCGAGCGCCTTGAAGGCTGCTGATGCGCCGACCGCGTCGACCTTAATATTGATGTTCAGATGCTTCGCCAGGAAGTCGGCGACGATCGCCGAGTTCTGATACGTATCGCCGCCGGTTGATTTCGAGCCGATTACAAGCCGCACGTTGCGCGGCAGCGATTTGGCGCGGGCCAGATGCGGCGCGGCGATGAGGGCTGCTGCGCCAGCGGCGCCGCTGGCAAGAAACTTACGTCGATTGATCGTCATGTTGGTCCTCCCTGTGCGCGTCTCGCGGAGGCGAGCAGCGCCGACCTTTGCGGCTTTGTAGCGCGTTATGGAGCGCATGGCATGCGCAATGCCGTCGTTTATGTATGCGCATACATATTTTTGATCACGTCGATGTATGCGCTGTCAATGCTCAATTTTCCCGTTCTAATCCTCTTGGCGTCGGCGCATGTCGTGGAGCGGCGGTTGTTGACTTCCAATATATGTATGCGCATACATGGGGCATAATATAATTGCAGGCGAGGAACCAAGCATGGGCGAGGCTCATAGAAAGAAGCCCGAACAACTACGTAGCGCCCGTTGGTTTGCGCCCGACGATCTGCGCAGCTTCGGTCATCGCTCTCGCATGATGCAAATGGGGCTGGCGCCAGAGGACTGGGTCGGCAAGCCGATTATCGGCGTGCTGAACACATGGTCGGAAATGAACCCCTGCCACCTGCATTTTCGCGACCGTGCGGAGGATGTGAAAAAAGGCGTTACGCAAGCTGGGGGCTTGGCGGTCGAAATTCCCACCATCTCCGTCGACGAAAGTTTCACCAAGCCGACCTCGATGCTCTACCGCAATATGATTGCGATGGAGACCGAGGAGACGATCCGGTCCCACCCTTTGGATGGGGTCGTGCTGATGGGCGGGTGCGATAAGTCCACGCCAGGGCTCACTATGGGGGCGATCAGCGCCGGCGCGCCATTCATCTATCTGCCTGCAGGCCCAATGCTGCGTGGGAATGCAGCGGGCAAGGTCCTCGGGTCCGGCGCCGACGGGTGGAAATATTGGGATGAGCGGCGCGCCGGGACGATTTCCAAAGAGGATTGGCTGAATGTGGAGGGGGGGATCGCCCGCTCCTACGGCCATTGCATGACGATGGGCACCGCCAGCACCATGACGGCGATCGCCGAAGCGCTGGGGCTGTGTTTGCCGGGCGCCTCCTCCATACCAGCGCCTGACGCCGGGCATAAGCGCATGAGCGCCGCCTGCGGTCGGCGCATCGTCGATATGGTCTGGGAGGATCTCACGCCGGATAAAATCCTCACCCCAGCCGCGGTGCGCAACGCGGCGACGGTGGCGATGGCGACCGGATGCTCAACCAACGCTGTCGTGCATTTGCTGGCGATGGGCCGACGCGCCGGCGCGCCGATCGATCTGGATATGCTGGACGCGCTGGGGCGGGAAACCCCGTTGATCGCCAATATCAGGCCGTCCGGCTCGGACTATCTGATGGAGGATTTCTACTATGCCGGCGGCTTGCGCGCTTTGATGAAGGAGCTGGGCGATAGGCTCGATCAATCCGTGATCACCGTAACAGGGCGGACGCTCGGCGAAGGGATCGCGGACGCTGTTGTGTATAATGACGACGTTATTCGCCCGCTGTCGAACCCGGTCTATCATGAGGGCTCGCTCGCGGTGTTGCGCGGCAATCTCTGCCCTGATGGCGCGGTGATTAAACCGGCTGCGTGCGATCCGAAATATCATCGGCATCAAGGGCCGGCGCTCGTCTTTGACAGCTATCCGGAAATGAAGGCCGCCGTGGATGACGAGGCCCTCGACGTGACGCCAGATCATGTTCTGGTGCTGCGCAACGCTGGTCCGCAGGGCGGGCCAGGTTTCCCCGAATGGGGGATGCTGCCGATCCCAAAAGCGCTGTTGAAGCAGGGGCATCGCGACATGCTGCGGCTTTCAGATGCGCGTATGTCCGGCACCTCCTACGGCGCCTGTATTCTTCACGTCGCGCCGGAGGCGTTTATCGGCGGCCCGCTCGCACTGTTAAAGACCGGCGACGTCATCCGCCTCGATCTCCAGGCGCGCCGGCTCGATATGCTGGTCGATGACGCGGAGATCGCGCAGCGTCGGGCCGAATGGACTCCGCCGGAGCCGCGCTTTGATCGTGGTTGGGGTTGGATGTTTCAGAAGCACGTGGCGCAGGCGAACGAAGGCTGCGACTTCGATTTCTTGCTCAGCTCGTTCGGCAAGACTGCGGGCGAGCCAGACATTTTCTAACCCAACGCGCCCCCGATCCAGGAGACGGCAATGGCACTCAATCTTGAAACGGCGCTGACCGGCGTTTCCGGCATCCTTGTGACGCCATATGACGAGAATGGCGATATCGCGCCGCGGCGACTCGCGCCGATCATCGACGATGCTCTGGCGGCCGGTATGCATATTCCGGTCGTCAACGGCAATACGGGCGAGTTCTATGCGCTGACGACTGAGGAGGCCGAAATAATGGTGCGCGAGGTCGTCGCGATGGTCGACGGTCGTGCGCCGGTAATGGCTGGCGTCGGGCGCGGCGTGCGCGATGCGCGCCGCTTGGCCAAAAGCGCCGCCGATGCGGGCGCAACGGCGCTGATGGTGCACCAGCCGCCAGATCCGTTCGTCGCCCCGCGCGGCGTCGTCGAGTATGTCAAAGCGATCATCGACGCGGCGGCGCTGCCGATCATGCTCTACCTGCGCAATGACGCGATTGGCGTGCGTGCGATCGTTGAGCTGTGCAGCTTGCCGGGCGTGAAGGGCGTTAAATGGGCGACGCCAAATCCGCTGAAGTTGGCCGAAGCGCGCGCCGCTTGCGATCCCGCCATCATTTGGGTCGGCGGGCTTGCTGAAACCTGGGCCCCAGCCTTCTACGCAGTCGGCGCGCGGGGCTTTACGTCTGGCTTAATCAATATCTGGCCGCAACGCTCGGTCGCGATCAACGCCGCGCTTGAGGTTGGCGATTACACCAAGGCGCGGGCGTTGATCGCGGAGATGCGCGTTTTCGAAGATGTGCGGGCTGAGGAGTTGAACGGAACCAACGTAACGGGCGTCAAGGCGGCGCTGCAGTTGATGGGGCGGGATTGTGGGCCGACGCGTCCTCCATCGGCCTGGCCGCTCACGGATGCGCAAGGGGCTAGCCTTCGCACCTTTATGAGCGCTAATAACCTCATCTAATACATGTCAGACAAGTCATCACGAAGGAGGACTGCAACATGGCGGATGGGCGCGATTTTACCCCGCACGGCAAACACCTGATCGCGGGCGAGTGGATTGGATCTGAGGCGACCTTCAGCTCCGAGCCGGCGCTGGGCGAGAAGCGCAACTATTCGGTCGGTTCGGTGGAGCTGGTCGACAAAGCCGTGCGCGCGGCTGAAGAGGCGTTTCAGACCTACGGCTACACAACGCGCGAGGAGCGGGCGGCCTTCCTGGAAGCGATCGCGGACGAAATCGATGCGCGCGGCGACGCGATAACCGCAATGGGAATGGCCGAAACCGGCTTGCCAGAAGCACGGTTGGTCGGCGAGCGGGGGCGGACCGTTGGGCAGATCCGCCTGTTCGCCCAACATATTCGCGACGGCGCTTATCTCGATCGTCGTTTTGACCAAGCGCTGCCGGATCGCGCGCCGCTGCCGCGGCCAGATTTGCGGATGATCCAGCGGCCGATCGGTCCGGTTGCCGTGTTCGGCGCCTCCAACTTTCCGTTGGCGTTTTCGACCGCGGGCGGCGACACGGCGGCGGCGCTTGCGGCGGGCTGCCCTGTGGTCGTCAAAGGCCATAGCGCGCATCCGGGCGTCGGGGAGCTTGTTTCCGAAGCAATCTTCGCAGCGATTCAGAAAACGGGCATGCCGGTCGGGGTGTTCAGCAACGTCCAGGGCGGTCGCCGCGATGTCGGCCAGGCGCTGGTGCAGCATCCATTGATCAAAGCGGTGGGCTTCACCGGTTCTTTGGGCGGCGGTCGGGCGCTGTTTGATCTGTGCGCTCAGCGCCCGGATCCGATTCCATTCTTTGGCGAGCTGGGGTCGGTCAATCCGATGTTTGTGCTGCCGAACGCCCTGGCGGCGCGCGCGCAGGCGATCGGCGCCGGATGGGCGGCGTCGCTAACGATGGGCGCTGGGCAGTTTTGCACCAATCCGGGCGTCGCCATCATGGTGGAGGGCGCAGGCGTAGATACGTTGATCGCCAGTACGACGGCGGCGTTGGAGCAGAGCGGCGCGCAGACGATGCTGACGGGTGGAATTGCATCGGCCTACCGCAAGGGCGTTGACCGTATGTTGGCCAAATCATCGGTTAAGCCGCTTCTGGTCTCCGAGCCTGGCGCGCGTCAGGCCACGCCATTCCTGTTTGAAACGACGGCGGCGGCGTTCCGTGCAGATCGAGAGATTGCGGAGGAGGTGTTTGGCCCGCTCGGGATCGTCGTACGCGCATCGTCCGAAGATGAGATGATGGCGCTTGCGCAGGAGCTCGAAGGTCAGCTGACCTGCACCCTGCACCTTGATGACGCCGATACGGCGCTTGGGCGACGGTTGACGCCAGTGCTGGAGCGTAAGGCCGGCCGTATTTTGGCCAATGGCTATCCGACCGGGGTCGAGGTTGCGGACACGATGGTGCATGGCGGCCCCTATCCGGCGTCAACCAATTTCGGCGCAACGTCGGTCGGCACGCTCTCGATCCGGCGGTTCCTCCGTCCGGTTTGCTACCAAAACATCCCAGCTGCGCTGCTGCCGGCGGATTTGACGTAAGGACAGGCGATGAAATCTGACACTCGGGAGAAGCTTATGGGCGTCTCCGTCGCAACGTTGGCGACGGCGCTTTATAAGCGAGGCTTGCGTAGTCAAGTCATTCAAGGGGTCCATCCGGTTGCGCCGAAGGGGCGGAACATGGTTGGGCCGGCCTTCACGCTCCGCTACATGCCGGCGCGCGAAGATCGAAACCAGCTTGTCGAGTTTCGGAACCCGGAGCATCCGCAACGCGTGGCGATTGAAAGCTGTCCTGAGGGGCATGTGCTGGTGATGGACAGCAGGAAGGACGCGCGCGCCGCGTCGGCCGGCGATATTCTGATCACCCGGCTGATGGTGCGCGGCGGCGCCGGCGTTGTATCCGATGGCGGCTTCCGCGACGCTTCTGTGATCGGCGCGCTGGACATTCCCGCTTATCATCAGCGCCCGTCGAGCCCGACAAACCTGACGTTGCATGAGGCGATTGAGATCAACGTTCCGATCGGTTGTGGCGATGCGCCGGTGTTTCCGGGCGATGTGATTGTTGGCGATGATGACTGCGTGATCGTCCTTCCGGCCGCGCTTGCGGATGAACTCGCGGATGAGGCGGTGGAAATGACCGCCTACGAAGATTTCGTCGTCGAGCAGGTGAAGGGCGGCGAGTCGATCATTGGCCTGTATCCGCAAACTATCGACCGCCATCGCGAGGCGTTCGAAAGCTGGCGCAAGGCGAACAATCGCTGACCATTCGTGACGGCCGCTTGGGCGGCCTCACTCATTCCAATGAGACCTCCAGTCTGCTCCTTGATCCGCCGGCGATGCTCGGCGGATTTTTTATGCGACGGTGTTGAGCTGCGCCAGATAGGCGGGCGCAAAGGCGCGCAGCCGCTGACGCGCTTTGCGCGCAACGCGTTTGATCCGCTCCGGCGACGGGTGCGCATCCGCCGCGGCTTCAATCCGGGCCCACAAGCAGGTGAGAAGGGTCGCGGTTGTCAGCTGCGTGTAATCATGCGCCAGCGGCGACGCGTCCGGCAAAGTCAGCAGCAGATCCCGGCCGGCGCGCCATCGTGTCAGCGCTTCGGCAATATCGGCGTCGCCCAAGCGGTTTTGCTCAGCCTGAACAAATTGCTCGAACGCCGCGGTCGGCGGGCGTTTTAGCAATCGCGTCGCCAAAGCGCGCTCATGGACGCCGTTGGCGCCCTCATAAATCGCGGAGATCCGAACATCGCGATAGGTTTGCTCCAGCCGATATTCGCGCAGATAGCCGTAGCCCCCCAGAATCTGAACCCCGAGCTCCGCTGCGCGCATGCCGGCTTCGGTGCAGTAGGCTTTGGCGATTGGGGTCAGGAACTCGACCAAATCGTCCTGCGCGCCCTGCTCCATGGCGACGAACGCTAAATGCGCGATGGCGCGTCCGCCCAGCGCCAGCCCGTCAATTTCATCGAGCATCCGGCGCACATCGGCATGTTGATCGATCGTGATGGGCTGGCCATCGCCGCCGCGGCCCTGAACGCGCTCGGCCGCATAGGCGCTGGCGACATCGTGCGCGCGGGCGGCGTGGGCGACGCCCTGCAGCGCCACGTCCGCCCGCGCATGGTTCATCATCGTGAACATGCAAGCCAGGCCGGCCCCTTCGTCACCGATCAACTCCGCCTCCGCCGCATCGAAAGCGAGTTGGCAGGTTGGGGAGGCGTGCAGCCCCATTTTTTCCTCGATGCGCGTGACGGCGATGGCGTTGCGAGCGCCATCCGCGCGCTCCGAGGGCGCGAGGAACAGCGAAAGCCCCTTCACCCCGTCATCCGAGGTGCGGGCGAGAACCAGATGCAGGATCTGTTCGCTCATATCCTGGTCGCCGCCGGAGATGAAAATCTTCTCCCCATGAATGCGCCAGCCATCCGCGGTTTTCTCTGCGCGGCAGCGGACGCGGGATAGATCGGAGCCGGCGCCAGGTTCGGTCAGGCACATCGTTGCAAGTGTGCGCCCGGACGCCAGCGCAGGGATGTAGCGGGTCTTCTGCGCCTCGTTGCCGAAATTCAGCAAGGTGCGCACCGCGCCAGGGACCAGGCCAGTCACCATTTGCAGGCTCTGGTTGGCGCCTGAGAAGATCTCAGAGACGACGGCGAGCATCAGCGGGCTCATACCTTGGCCTTCATAGGCTTCCGGCGTGGTCAGCCCGGGCCATCCTTGCTCCGCATAGGCCTTGAACACCGCTGCGAACCCGTCCGGCATCCGGACCCGACCATTTTCGAGCCGGCAGCCCTGCATATCGCCCGGCTCGTCCAGCGGCGCGATTTCACCTTCGGCGAAGGCTGCGAAATGGCTGGCGATTTCGCTGATGGTTTCTCGATCCCAATCAGCAAGCGCCTGCGCGCCCGCAACATGATCGAGCGAAAAGAGAATGTCGTCGAGGGGGGCGGCGAAGGGTTTCATAGCGGAGGTTCCTAATGCCGAAAGCGATTATTCGATCGTGAACAAGGAGATGCGGACCTTGTCCGCCTCCCGCGCGCCGGAGCCGACAAAGAGCGTGTGGTTCACCCACGCGTAGCGTGCGTCCCCGGTTTCCAGGCGCGCGGTGGTGCGAAAATAGTATGCGGACGGATCAACCGGCTCGCCGCGGCTGAGCGCAGCGAGCACCTCTGGCGGTCCCCGGCGCACGCCTTTGTTCACGAATTCGATCAGCGCGCCGTCATCGGTTTCGAATGCGTAGCGCGTGTCGATGTCCGCGGCGCCGTCGGCGTAGATCGTCTGCCAATCCGCGCCGAGATTGAGGACTTTACCCGAAACGCGCCCAGAAACGGCCCCTCCGACAATCGGAATAATCCGGCGCGCGCCGGCGCGGCCTGCGCCCATTTCTTGGATTGGGGCAAGCTGCACAAGCAAATCGCAGAAATGCGAAAGCGTTGGGGCCGTCGCCATCTTAGGCCATTCCAAGCAAGCGGGCGGCGTTATTCTTGATGATGTCGGGCCGGATCTCATCCTTGATCGCGATTGTCTCAAAATCGCTGAGCCAACGCTCTGGCGTAATCATGGGCCAATCCGAGCCAAACAACACTTTTTTCTTCAAAATCGAGTTGCAGTATTTTACCAGTATTTCTGGAAAATACTTGGGCGACCAGCCGGAAAGATCAATATAAACGTTCGGTTTATGCTGCGCGACCGCCAACGCCTCCTCCTGCCAGGGGAAAGAGGGGTGCGCGAGAATGATCTTCATTTCCGGGAAGTCGACGGCGACATCATCCATATACATCGGGTTCGAGTATTTGAGACGCATGCCATTGCCGCCAGGCATGCCGCTGCCGACGCCGGTTTGGCCGGTGTGAAACAGCGCAATCAAGCCTTCCTCAGCGATCGCTTCATAGAGCTCATAGGCCATCCGGTCATTCGGGTAGAAGCCCTGCATCGTCGGGTGAAACTTGAAACCCTTGATGCCGAACTCGCGGATCAGCCGGCGCGCTTCACGAGCGCCGATCTTGCCCTTGTGCGGATCAATTGACGCGAAGGGGATCAGCACGTCGCTGTTCTCGGCCGCGATTTCCGCCACTTCTTCGTTTTTGTAGCGCCGATAGCCCGTCTCACGCTCCGCATCGACGGGGAAAATCACTGCGGCGATGTTCTGCTCGCGATAATGCGCAGCGGTTTCCGGGACGGTCGGCGGATGTGACCAGGGCGCGCGAAAATATTTCGCCATTGTGGCCTGAAGATCGTCATAGCCGTCGTCAGTATGGCAGCCGCAAGGCTCCTCAGCGTGGGTATGAATGTCGATTGCGCGAACCTTGTTGATATCGACCATGCTTGCTCTCCTCAGACGCGGGTGATTGCTGGATCGCCGTCGGTGTACAGGCGCTGCAGCAGTCCGTTGCGGCGGGTCAGGATTTTGCGGAAGTTGAGGTTGCCTTTGGCGGTCATCTCACCGTCGGCCATTGAGGCCGGTTCGGACACGACAATGGCGCGGGCGATGCGAGACGCGCTGCCGGAGATTTCGCGTGCGCGTTCGGCCAGGCGGCGATGAATGTCGCCCAGCAGCAAAGGGTCGGTGAACGCGCCGCAATCTTCCTTCTCAAGATCAAAGCCTTCGCGTTTGAGCTCGGCGATATTTGGGAAGATCATGACGCCGATCTCATTCCGGTCGGCGCCGATGATCACGAGGTCGGCGGCGATCGGGCTCAGGCAGGCCAGCATTTCCAGCCGCAGCTGCGCGGCGCGGACCCAGGTTCCGGTCAGAAGCTTGAAGTCCTCCGAAATACGCCCGTCAAAGCGCATCCCGCGGCTTGGATCAGCCGGATCGTTGAACAACATTGCGTCGCCGGTAATGAAATAGCCCTCATCATCGAAGGCTGCGGCGGTCTTGTCCGGCGCATTGTAGTATTCGCGCAGGATGTTTGGCCCCTTGACGCGGACCTCGCAGCGTAGATCGTCATCTGGGATCAGCTTGATTTCGACGCCGTTGAGCGGCACGCCGATGACGCCGGACCGATCGATCGGTTCATGCTGCATCATGGCGGCGGGCGCCGTTTCGGTGAGGCCCCAGGACGAGGTCATCATTGGGACCTCGTTCTTGATCTCCATCGCCATTTCTTCGAGGCCGGACCAGACTTCTTGCGGCAGGGACGCGCCGGCGTAGAAGATCAGATCCAGATTTTCGAAGAATCGGCGGCGCAGCGCCTCATCCCTGCGCAATGCGTCGAGCAGCATGCTGAAACCGACAGGAACGTTGAAGCACAGCGTCCCCGTTATCATCGACAGGTTCTCCACTGTGCGGTCGAATAGGCCCGCTACCGGCTTGCCGTCATCGATATAGAGGCTGCCGCCATTGGCCAGCATCATGTTGAAATTGTGCGAACCGCCGAAAACGTGGTTCCAGGGCAGCCAGTCGACAATGCGCGGCGGCCGCTCGCGTAGAAAGGGCAGGGCGTCGGCGATTTGAGTTTGATTCACGCACATCATCCGATGGGTCGTCGGCACGCCCTTCGGGCTTGAGGTTGAGCCGCTGGTCATCAGAATTTTGCCCACCGTCTCCGGGCCGACTTGCGCATAGGCGGCGTCGAGATCGACGCCCCCATCGCCTTTGAGCAGCTCCTCGAACGGCGTAATCGGCCGGCCGGAGCGCGCGCCTGGCCGGCTGGCGACGATTTCGATGCCGTCCAGCGCGTCGAGCGCTAGCGCTTCCGAATATTGGTCGGCGTCAACCACATAGGCCATCGTCGGCCGGATAACTTCAATCGCATGGCGCAGTCGGCCATGCGCCCCATGGATCAGGGAGTATTGCTCCGCGACCGGGGTGGTCGGCGCGCCGATATACTGGGCGGCGAGCGAGAGCAGCCCATGATCGACGCCATTGCCGGACATGATCAAGATGCGAGTGTCCGGGCCCATGCCGCGGGCCAGTAGAGCGGACGCAATCGCCCGTATTTTTTGAAGCGTCGCGGCGTAGCTTTCCTCACGCCATCCGGCGCCGCTGCGTTCCGCGATGAAAGTGCGGTCCGCCGCCGCGTCGGCCCAATGATGCGCCCAATCGCCGGTGCGCGCCGCTACAGGGCCGAGCGGGTGCTGCGACCTGTAGAGTATCGTGCCGTCGGCGCGGTCCTCGCGCTCGACAGAGTGCGGTTGGAAACGCGAGGGACGCTTCATTGGGTTATTCCTCCACTGTTTTTTGCTGTATCGACCGGAGCGCAGTGATCAGCTCCGCGCGCCGCTCTTCCGTCAGGTCGCAAAACAGACGCGCTTCATGCGCATTCACAGCGGCGACCGCCTGTTCGCATAAACGTCGACCGGCCAGGGTGGCTTTGAGGGCGTAGGCGCGCCGATCCGTCGGGACGCGATCGCGCACGATCAGCTCCCGCCGCTCCAACTCATCCAACAGCACCACTAGATTGGGCCGCTCGATATCCATTGCGTCCGCCAGCTGGCTTTGGCGGAGGCCGGGATTATCGACGATCAGCACGAGCGCGGTGAGAGTCAGCATCCGCAGCCCAAAGGGTTCAAGCGTGCGGCGCAGGTCCGCGCGGATGACGTTCATCGCCCGTTTCAGATCATAGCCGACAAAGCCGCGGAGCGTCGCGTCGGAGACGCGGGCGACATCGTCGCCCGCTGAACGTTCTGGGTGAGACTTGGCTCTGCTCATCGGCCTACCTGAAGGTTGGTTCGCGTTTTTCCAGAAACGCCGCGAGCCCTTCGAGCGCGTCTGGGCTGGTCTGAGTCAACGCCGCGCACAGGCTCTCGGTGAACAGACCGTCCGTTTTGGACATATCTTCGATCCGGCTCAGCGCCTGGATCATGATGTAGTTGGAGAGCGGCGCGTTCGAGGCAATTTTGCGCGCGAGCTCCTGCGCCTTGGCGATCGCTTCGCCCTCGCCGACGGCGTAGTGGGTCAGGCCCAACCGCAGCCCTTCCTCCGCGCCGTATTTGCGGCCGGTGAGCATCATCTCGACCATGCGGTCGGCGCCGAGGATGCGCCCCACATTCACGGAGGCGCCGCCGCCAACGAAGATGCCTCGGCGCCCTTCCGGCAGCTGAAAAATCGTCGAGGGTTCGGCAATCCGAACATGGGTCGAGGAGGCGAGCTCCAATCCGCCGCCGATAACGGCGCCGAACATGGCGGAGACGACTGGCAGGCCGCCGAAACGCACCCGCTGCATGACCTCGTGCCAGCCGCGGGAATGGCGCATCGTGCCTTCCGCGTCTCGCGCAACATGTTCGCTGAGATCGAGGCCCGAGCAATAATGTCCGGCGGTTCCGGTCATTACGACGGCTTTCACATCCGCCGGCGGCGCGCGGAAGAACGCGTCAATCTCCCCCAGCAGCTCGTCGCACATCGCGTTGCGCTTTTCCGGGCGGTTCATCGTCAGGGTCGCGATATTGTCGGCGACTTCAATCTTAAGCATATCAACCGTCATGTGAGCATCAGCGCGGTGGGAGGCGGACGGCGCCGTCAAGGCGAACAACGCTGCCGTTCAGATATGGGTTGCGAACAATGTGCTCAGCCAGCAGGCCAAACTCATCCGGCGCGCCGAGGCGCTTCGGGAAGGGGACGTCGGAGGCGATCTTCTCGGTCACCTCGTCCGGCAGACCTTCCATCATCGGCGTGTGGAACAAGCCGGGCGCGATCGCGACAACGCGCACGCCATGTTGGGCGAGTTCGCGGGCGGCGGGCAGGCACATGGATGCGATTGCGCCTTTTGAGGCCGCATAGGCCGCTTGACCCAGCTGGCCGTCCTCATAGGCCACAGACGCCGTATTGATCACGACGCCGCGCTCACCGCCCTCCAGCGGCGCCATCTCCGTCATGCGGCGCGCGCCATGGCTCATCACATTGTACGTGCCGAAGAGATTGACCTTTAGGGTCTTTTCAAAAACATCGAATGAGAGTTTGCCTTCGCGGCCGACGATGCGCGCCGCGAGGCCGACGCCGGCGCAGTTGACTACGATGCGCGGGGCGGCGCCAAAATGCGCAGCGGCTTTATCAAACGCGGCGCTGACATCGGCTTCGTCCGTGACGTTCGCGGGGGTGGCGACGCCGCCAATTTCCGCCGCGACGGTTTCTGCGCGCTCCGGGTCTAGGTCCAGGATCGCGACTTTTGCGCCTTCATGCGCCAGCCGGCGCGCCGTGGCGGCTCCCAGGCCGCTTGCGCCGCCTGTCACCAGCGCGATTTGGTCGGTAATCTTCATGCCTCGCCCCATTTTCCATGATTTTTCAAAGTGGTTATGCTCCACACCTATTTTGTCGCGCCTCAGCACGAGTACGCGGATCAACAGCGATCAGACTGTGCTCCGGCCGCGGACCGTATTTGGCGGCGAAAAGCGCTGGCGGAGCGGGGCCAAGAGTATCGCAGCCGATGCTTCTGGTCACCGCCGCCAGCGAAGTTGCTTTATGGTCAGTCGTCAGAGGGAGGCGCGCAGCCCCCTCGCAAGCGCAAGGGGGCCCCGCTTCGGTTAGGCTGAATGCTTCGCAATCAACTCTTTGGCCTTCGCGAGCAGGCCGGAGCCGTCAAGGCCCTTATCGTCCATCTCTTTGGCCCAGGAGGCGGCGATGTCCTTCGAAGCTTCTTTCCATTCGGCGACTTCATCGGACGAGAGTTCGATGATGTTATTGCCGCGGTCGAGCGCCGCTTCGCGGGACGGGGCGTCGTCTATCTGCATCTGCTTGCCGGCGAATGCGGAGAATTCGAGGCCTGAATTGTCGTCCATCACCTTCTTGAGGTCGTCAGGAAGGCCTGCATAACGCTCTTTGTTCATCGCGAAGATGAAGGTGGTGGTGTAGAGCGTGTCGTCGCCAAATTCGGTGTGGTTTTCGACCAGCTCGGCAACTTTCAGCGCGCCCACAACTTCCCATGGGATGATTGTCGCGTCGACAACGCCTTTCGACAGCGCTTCGGGGATCGCCGGAACTGGCATGCCGATCGGGGTGGCGCCCAGCTTTTTGAACAGAATGTTGGTGATTCGGGTCGGCGCGCGCAGCTTGACGCCGTCGAGGTCGGCGACCTTGCGGATCGGCTTGTTCGAGTGGATGACGCCAGGACCGTGGACCCACAGACCCAGGACTTTGAAGTCTTTGAAGTCGCTGTCCATCATCGTGCCTTGGGCGAGTTCCCAATAGGCGCGCGAGACAGCTTCAGCGTTGGTCATGGTGAAGGGCAGCTCGAAGACTTCGGCGCGTGGGAAGCGGCCGGGCGTATAGCCGGAGACGGTCCAGACGATGTCCGCAACGCCGTCGATCGCTTGATCGATCAGGCCTGGCGGCTTGCCGCCCAGCTGCATCGACGGGTAGCGCTCAATCTTGATGCGGCCTTCGGACTCTTTGGCAATTTTATCCGCCCACGGGCCAAGAATATTTTTTGGCACATTGGCTTGGGCGGGCAGGAACTGGTGAAGGCGCAGCGTAACTTCGGCCGCGTGGGCGCGATTTGATGTGAAGATCGCAGGCGCAGCCAGCGCGGCTCCCGCTACTGCGGACGTTTTGAGAAACGCTCTCCGCGAGTTGGTCATTCTGATCTCCCTGATAGGCAATCATTATCGCGACGCCGCTTTTGGGCGTCTGCGGACAGCATATTGGAGGAAATAGTTATGTTCAATATCTATTATCGGAGTGGGGGGAGAATTCGCCGTTCCAAGCGGGTTCGTTGGGAAAGATGTTTTTTATCAATGCATTGCATATCAACGGGTGTCGGGGCTTTTGCGATGATGACGAGAGGCGGGCATACGGAGTATCGGCGCTCGCGCGAATCGGTCCCCGCTTGACATTCGTGCGCCTCTTATATATTCATTTGATATGAATTAATTGGAGCAAGCGAAATGCCCTACATCGTCCTGATCGCCGAAGGCGCGACTCTCCTGTGCTTCGTCGCATTTTTCGCCATGCTGGCCGGGGGCGGCGCGAACGGACCAATCTTCGCGATCAAAACCTCTGATCCCGTCGCCAGGACGCTGATCCGCTCAGCCCAGGTCGCTTTTGTCCTCGGCTACGGTTTTCTATTCGCCTACACCGCCGCAGTAATGGCGGATTTGGTCTGAAGTCTGCCCAACTTGCGACGGAGCTTCAAAGGAGCGAACGATGAGTACAACACGCCTGTATCAGCTGCTGGCCTTCGCGCTTGTCTGGGTGGCGGCGCCTGCGCCGCTCTGGATCTGGTTGATCCTCAAATGGACGTTCTGATCCGATGCGCGTAACAGCCTACAGCGACTACGCGCTTCGCGTGCTGACTTACGCCGGGCTGGCCGGAGATCAGTCTGTGCGCATCAAAGACATCGCCGAGCGCTACCAGATCTCCCAAAGCCATCTGACCAAAGTCGTCTGGCGTTTGGCGCAGCACGGTTTTTTGGAAACGACGCGCGGGCGTTCTGGCGGGCTACGGCTGGCGCGGGCGCCGGAGGACATCAATTTGGGCGACGTGCTGCGCAAGATTGAGGAGCGGCGGTCGCTGGTCGAGTGTTTCGGGGCCGAGGGCGCGTGCGTCATAACACCGGCCTGCGCCGCCCGCCGCATGTTCCGCGAGGCGATGGAGGCGTTTCTGACGGTTTTCGACCAATATACGCTTGCCGATATTCTCGCCCGTCGGAGCGCGTTGGCGCAGGCGCTCGCGCTCGAACTTCCTGACGCGCCTTGAGGGCGTTCGTCCTGTTGTGGCGGGCGGCGCCCGATGAGCACGGGTCGAGGAGGCTCGACCCGAACTGCAACTGATCATGCGCCGCCGGCCGCGCGTCGCTTATTTCGGGCCGAGCATCAGCTCCGGCCGAACGACTTCGTCAAACCGCTCGGCGGTGACGAAGCCGAGATTTACCGCCTCTTCGCGCAGGGTCGTGCCGTTCTTGTGAGCGGTCTTCGCAACCGTCGTGGCGTTGTCATAGCCGATCTCCGGCGCCAGCGCGGTGACCAGCATCAGGCTCTTATGCAGCAGCTCGTCAATCCGGGTGGTGTTCGCCTCCAGCCCCATGACGCAATTGTCCGTGAACGCGGTGGCCGCATCGGACAGCAGCTGCATCGATTGCAGAAGGTTGTAGACCATCATCGGCTTGTAGACGTTCAGCTCAAAATGCCCCTGGCTGCCGGCGAAGCCGATCGCCGCATCATTGCCCATGACATGGGCGCAGACCTGGGTAAGCGCTTCGGCCTGGGTCGGGTTGACCTTGCCCGGCATGATCGACGATCCTGGCTCATTCTCAGGCAGCACCAGCTCGCCCAGGCCGCAACGCGGGCCGGAGCCGAGGAAGCGGATGTCGTTCGCGATCTTGAATAGGGACGCCGCGACCGTTTTCAGCGCACCCGACATCTCCACAATCGCATCATGGGCGGCCAACGCCTCAAACTTGTTCTCCGCCGTTTCAAACGGCAGGCCGGTGATCTCCGCGATCTCCGCAGCGACCTTTTCTGCAAAGGCCGGCTTCGTGTTCAGACCGGTGCCGACGGCGGTGCCGCCTTGCGCCAGCGGGTACAACGCCTCGAGCGCTGCGCGGACGCGCGCCATGCCGTTGCGGACTTGGGTTTCGTAGCCCGAGAATTCCTGACCCAGCGTCAGCGGGGTCGCATCTTGAGTGTGGGTGCGGCCGATCTTGACGACGTCTTTGAACGCTTCGGCTTTATCCGCCAGCGCGCCGCGCAGATGGTCGAGCTTCGGCAGCAATACTTCCTGCGCGGTGATTGCCGATGAGATGTGCATCGCGGTCGGGAAGGTGTCGTTCGAGCTTTGCGACCGGTTCACATGATCGTTCGGATGAACCGGATCCTTCGAGCCGATCACGCCGCCCAATATTTCAATCGCCCGGTTGGCGATGACTTCGTTGGCGTTCATGTTCGACTGGGTGCCGGAGCCGGTCTGCCAAACAACCAGCGGAAAGTGGTCGTCCAGCTTGCCTTCATAGACCTCTTTGCCAGCGGCGATGATGGCGTCGGCGATTTTGGGCTCGAGATTGTCGAGATCTTTGTTCACCTTGGCGCAGGCCGCCTTAATCACCCCGAGCGCGCGAACCAGGGCGACCGGCTGCTTTTCCCATCCGATTGGAAAGTTCAGGATCGAACGCTGAGTTTGCGCGCCCCAATATTTGTCCGCCGGCACCTCGAGCGGGCCGAAGCTGTCGGTCTCAGTGCGGGTTTTTTCGGGTTTGTCCTGCTTGCGCGTCCAGAACATGGCGGGCCTCTTCATTGGTGGCGTATATGTTGAGGCCGCTATAGCGCGCCCTTGCGCGCGCCGCCAGTAGCTCCGCTGGCCAGGGGACGCGCTTTGGGCCGCCTTTTGCCGCGATCCGCATGATCCGCCCTTGCGCAGCCGGCCGTCCAGACGCCCGGTTCGGCGCAAGGGCGCGGATCCGAGCGCTCATGCATGCGTCGGGCGCGTCCTTCTCACCGTTCGTCGTAAAACGCGTCGGTTTGGATGCGGCGGCCGAGCATAAACGCGTCCGCCACATGGCGCAGCGGCGCAAGGTCGACATCGCTGCGGCCTTCGTCCAGCAGTTGGGCGAAGCGGGCGTAGAGGCTGGCGTATTCCGACGCCAACGTCTCGGAATCCTGCCGCTCAACCCCGTCGATAAACAGCTTCGCGCCGCCTTCTTTCAGCGTCAGCACGCCCTGATCCGTACGCACTTCGATGTCCCAGGTTTGCGGGCCTTCCTGGCGAAAATCGAAATCAGCGGTAATCGCCGCGCCATCCGCGCCGTCAAACGCCAGGCGGGCGGCGATGGGCGCGTCACGGTTTTCGGGGAACTCCAACTCCGCCCGGGTCAAATGCGCCGGCGCCGGCAGAATTTCAGTCAGGATTGAAAGAGCGTTGATCCCCGGGTCAAACACGCCAAAACCGCCGGCCGCCCAGATCCATTCCTGCCCCGGATGCCAAACGCGGACATCCTCCCGCCATGTGATCCGCGCCTCGCGCACTTGTTGAGCGGCGAGCCAGCTTTTGGCCGGGGCGACGCCGGCGGCGTAGCGGGAATGCCAGCTGGCGAACAGAACAACGTTATTTTCGGCCGCGCGCTGACGGAGGGTCTCAACCTCGGAGAGGGTGGCGCCTGGCGGTTTCTCCAGAAACACATGCCGCCCGGCCTGGATCGCCTCTTGCGCCATAGCAAAACGCACCTGCGGCGGGGCGCAGAGGGCGACAGCGGTGATTTCCGGCGCTGCGCTCAGCATCTCGCTCAGGCTCCGATAGCTTGGCGTGTCGGCGAGCGCGGCGTTGCGGCTGACGATTGCGGCCAGACGAAAACGCGGCGAGTCGTCGATCGACGGCTTATGCTGGTCGGCGGCGATCTTCCCGTAGCCGACAATGGCGATTGGGCGCGGGGCGCCGGCCTCAGTGGCTGTCACGGGGAACCTCCTTGCCTCGTCCACCAATGAGAAAGTCAAAATCCGCGCCCGTGTCCGCGCCTTGCACATGCTCATGGAACAAGCGCGCATATCCGCCCTTTGGCGTCTCAATCGGCGACGACCAAGCGGCGAGCCGCTGCTCAATCTCCGCATCGGGAAGGTCGAGATGCAGTCGGCGGTTCGGCACATCCAGCTCAATCATGTCGCCATTTTGCACAATCGCCAGCGGTCCGCCCTGCGCCGCCTCTGGGGTGGCGTGCAGCACAACCGTCCCATAGGCGGTGCCGGACATCCGGGCGTCGGAGATGCGGATCATGTCCGTAATCCCCTTGCGCAACACCTTGGGAGGGAGCCCCATATTACCGACCTCGGCCATGCCGGGATAGCCTTTTGGGCCGCAATTTTTCAGGACCATGATGCAGGTTTCGTCGATATCGAGGGTCTCATCGCCGATCTTGGCTTTGTAATCGTCAATATCTTCGAACACGACCGCCCGGCCGCGATGGCGCATCAAATGCGGGCTGGCGGCGGAGGGCTTGAGCACCGCGCCGTTCGGCGCGAGGTTGCCCTTTACCACCGCGATGCCGCCTTGAGCGGTCAGGGCGCGCTCCACCGGGCGAATGACGTCCTCATTCCAATTCTTGACGTCTTTCACCTGCTCCCACGCTGTTTCACCTGAAACGGTCAGCGCGTCGCGATGCAGCATTCCGGCCTCGCCGAGGCGCTTTATCACGACGGGCAGGCCGCCCGCGTAGAAGAACTCCTCCATCAGATACTCGCCAGACGGCATCAAATTGACGATCGTCGGCACGTCGCGGCCGAGCCGGTCCCAGTCATCCAGGGTCAGGTCCACGCCAATCCGGCCCGCGATGGCGAGCAGATGGATCACGGCGTTGGTGGAGCCGCCGATCGCCCCGTTGGTGCGGATGGCGTTCTCGAAAGCGTCGCGGGTCAGCACGTCCGAGGGTTTCAGATCATCCTTCACCATCTGCACGGCTCGGCGCCCCGTCAGCTGCGCCATCATGCGGCGGCGGCTGTCGACGGCGGGAATGGCCGCATTGCCGGACAACGCCATGCCCAGCGCCTCGGCCATGGAGGCCATGGTGGAGGCGGTGCCCATGGTGTTGCAGCTGCCGGGCGAGCGGCTCATCGCCGCCTCAGCCTCCAGGAAGTCCGCACGCGTCATCTCGCCGGCTTTGACGGCTTCGGACATTTTCCACAGGTGCGTGCCGGATCCGACCCGTTCGCCGCGGAACCAGCCATTCAACATCGGGCCCCCGCTGACGACGATGGCGGGAATATCAACGCTGCAGGCGCCCATCAGCAAGGCTGGCGTGGTCTTATCGCAGCCAACCATCAGAACGACGCCGTCAACCGGATTTGCGCGAAGCGCCTCCTCAACATCCATCGCGGCCAGATTACGGTACATCATCGCTGTCGGGCGGAGCGAGCTCTCACCGTTTGAGAAGACCGGAAACTCCACGGGCAGGCCGCCGGCCTCGTAAATCCCGTGCTTCACGCGCTCCGCCAGATCCCGCAGATGGGCGTTGCAAGGGGTCAGTTCCGACCAGGTGTTGCAGATGCCGATCACCGGGCGGCCATCAAACAGATCTGCGGGCAGCCCCTGATTTTTCATCCAGGAGCGATGGTAGATATTGTCCCGGCTGTCGCCGCCATACCATTCATGGGAGCGCAGCTTGCGCGGCCAGGGTTTAGGTGTAAACGCCATCTCTTCCTCCGCCTTTGGGTGCGAACTCATAAATCTGGCCGAGCCAGCGTTCGGCAGACGGCTTTTGGCTGAGAAGCGACTGCAGAGCAGGGTGGCCCCCTGCGCCAAGGAGCTGAACCAAGCCAAAAGCCGCCTGCGGAACGCCCTTCGGGCCCGTCAAACGCGCTTGCGGGGTGCGTCAGCGACGCTCGCCGGTGGAACCACACCGCTTTCGCGCCGCTTCCTGCCCCAAAAGCGCGTTTGACGGGCTGGCGACGGCCAGATTTATGAGTTCGCACCCTAAAGCGCATGAACTGGCGTCGGCCGATTGGCGGGCGCTGGGTCGATTGCGAGGGGGTTGCGGAGCGGTAGGCCAAATTGCGGCGCTTCGATCTCGAAAATATCGCCCGCCTGAGTGCGAACGCCATTGGCGAAAGACAGTGTCGCCGTGCCGAACATATGGACGTGAATGTCGCCCGGACGACGGAACTGCGCGTATTTGAAATGGTGATGTTCAAGGTTGGCGATGGTGTGAGACATGTTGGCCTCGCCGGACAGGAACTCCCCTTCGAAAATCACAGCGCCGTCACGATGAATGCGGGAGACGCCGCGCACATCCGCGGGCAATGCGCCCACCAAGATCTCCGGACCAAAACTGGCTTGCCGCAGCTTTGAGTGGGCCAGATACAGATAGTTCTGCTTCTCCATCACATGGTCGGAAAACTCATTCGCCAGGGCGAACCCGACGCGATGCGGCGCGCCATCCGCGTCGATGATGTAGACGCCTGCGATTTCAGGCTCCTCACCCCCATCATCGGCGAAGGCCGGCGATGTCAGCGGCGCGCCTGGCGCCACCACGCCGGCGCCGTCGGATTTGTAGAACCATTCTGGCTGAACGCCGACGGCGCCCGCCTCCGGTTTGCCGCCGTCGACGCCCATGCGGAACATCCGCATCGAGTCCGTCAGCTCCGCATCATCCGCAGCTTGGTGCATGGAGTTGCGGGCCGAAGCGGAGCCAAGATGCGTCAGCCCGGTGCCGGCGACCATCAGATGCGCGGGATCAGGATGGTGGATCGGCGGGAGCAGCCGTCCTTCTTCGGCGGCCTGCGCCAAGTCGACGGCTGGTCCAAAGCCAAGGGCCGCCGCCTTGTCCGCCAGCGCGACGCCGTCCGCCGCCGCCGCCATCGCCAGCGCGTAGACGCTGTCGATATCGCGGACCTGGCGGGCGTCGTCGCCATCACGGGCCACAACGGCGATCTGGCCGTCGGCTTGTTTGATCTGCGATAGCAGCATGCTCGCCTCCTAGGTTGCTTTTTTCTTGTTCAGCACGTCGAAGATCACCGCGGCGAGCAGCAGCGCGCCCTTGATCACTTGCTGCCATTGGATCTCGACCCCCAGCAGCAGCATGCCGTTATTCATGACGCCCATGATCAACGCGCCGATCACGGCGCCGATGACGGTGCCGACGCCGCCTGACATTGACGCGCCGCCGATAAAGACCGCGGCGATGATGTCGAGCTCCAAAGTTTCGCCGGCTTTCGGCTCCGCGACGCCGAAACGCGCGGCGTAGATCAGGCCGCCAAGCGCGGCGAGAAAGCCCATATTGGCGAAGACAAGAAAGGTGAGGCGCTCACTGTTGATGCCGGAGAGCTTCGCGGCTTTTTCATTGCCGCCGACGGCGTAAACCCGCCGACCAACCGTCGTATGCTGGGTGATGAAATGGTACACGCCGACAACCAGGGCCATCAGGATCAGGATGTTTGGAAGGCCCTTCCATCCCGCCAGCAAATAGCCGAACCCGACGACGGCGAAGCAGATCAAGCTGGTCTTGATGACAAATAGCGAAAATGGCTCATCCACAACGCCGCGCTTCGCCTTCAACTTGCGGCTATAGGCGGCGGAGAAGGCGATCAACGCGGCGCAAACAATGCCGGCAAGCAAGGACAGGGTGTTGAACCGCGAATAGGGGTGCAGACCGATTCCGTCTTTACCCAATACCGTTTTGCCAAAATCGCCGAACAGGTCCGGCACGAAAGTGGTGGTCAGAGACTTAAACTCAGCCGGCAGACCGATCGAGCTGCCGCTGAGAATGCCCAGCGTCAGGCCTTTGAACACCAGCATGCCGGCAAGGGTCACGATGAAGGACGGGATCTTGAAATAGGCGATCCAGAAGCCCTGCATCGCGCCGATCAACGCGCCGGCGGCGAGGCAAACGACGATCGTGATCCGGTAGTCGAGCCCGCTGGAAATGAGCACCGCGGCCAGACCGCCGATAAAGCCGAGCACGGAGCCCACCGACAGATCGATATGACCGGAGACGATCACCATCAGCATGCCAACGGACATGACGATGATGAAGCTCTGCTGCTCGATCACTTTCGTCAGATTGAACGGCCGCAGCAAGTCGCCGCCTGTCGCGATCGCAAAGAAGCTGAAGATCGCCAGGAACGCGACCAGGATGCCGTATTCGCGCATGTGTTTCTTGATGAAGGCGACGGCGGACGGGGCTGCGGCGCCTTCCGCATTGGCGAGGGTCGCATCAGCCATGGGCGCTCTCCATTTGAACTGACGAGGTTGCGTGTTGGGGCTCTTCTTTGGTCTTTACGATCAGGGACATGATCTTTTCCTGGGTCGCCTCTGCGGTTGGCAATTCGCCCACGAAGCGCCCTTCATTCATCACGTAGATGCGGTCTGTTACGCCGAGCAGCTCGGGCATCTCCGAGGAGATGACGACAACCGCTCGGCCCGCGGCGGCCAGATCGCGGATAATCGTGTAAATCTCGTACTTTGCGCCGACATCGATGCCGCGGGTCGGTTCGTCCAGAATGAGGATCTCAGGGTCTGCGAACAGCCATTTGGACAAGACGACTTTTTGCTGGTTGCCGCCGGAAAGATTGACCGTTTCCTGCTCAACGGACGAACAGCGAATTCTCAGCTTATCCCGATAAGCCTCGGCGACCGCCTGCTCGCGCGCTTCGCTGACAACCCCGTTCTGGGCGATTGCGTCCAGGTTCGCCAGCGGCACGTTGCGGCGGATGGATTGGTCGAGCACCAGCCCCAGCCCCTTGCGGTCCTCTGTGACATAGGCCAGCCCGGCCTTAATCGCCCGGGGAATGGTCGACACATTGGCGCGCTTGCCGTTAATCCAGACTTCGCCTTTGATGTCTCGCCCATAGGAGCCGCCGAAGATGCTCATCGCCAGCTCCGTTCGGCCCGCGCCCATCAGGCCGGCGACGCCGATGACTTCGCCTTTGCGGACATTGAAGCTGACATTGTCGACCGAGAGCCACTCGCTGTGCAGCGGATGGCGTACGCTCCAGTTTCGCACCTCCATCGCGGTATCGCCGATCTTCGGCGCGCGCGGCGGGTAGCGATCCTCCAGACTGCGGCCGACCATCTCACGGACAATATCGTCCTCCGTCACCCGGCCGCTGCGGTAATCCATGGTGGCGACGGCGGCGCCATCGCGCAAAACCGTGACTGTGTCGGCGATCCGCGACAGCTCGTTCAGCTTATGCGAGATCATGATCGACGTGATGCCCTGGCTGCGAAATTCGACCAGAAGATCCAGCAGCGCGTCGCTGTCCGCGTCATTGAGAGAGGAGGTGGGCTCGTCCAGGATCAGAAGCTTTACTTTTTTGGACAGCGCCTTGGCGATTTCGACCAGCTGCTGTTTACCCAGGCCGAGATCGTCAACCAACGTATCAGGTTTTTCTTTCAGCCCGACACGCTCCAACAGTTTTGCTGTTCTTTCGCGCGTTTCATTCCAGTTCACGATGCCGCGGGAGGCGCATTCATTGCCCAGGAAGATGTTCTCCGCAATGGAGAGCAGGGGCGCGAGCGCCAGTTCCTGATGGATGATGATAATGCCGTCGGCCTCGGTCTCGGCGATGCCGCGATAGGCGCGGGGCTGCCCTTCGTAGATGATTTCGCCATCAAATGCGCCGTGCGGATAAACGCCGCTGAGGATCTTCATTAGGGTCGATTTGCCAGCGCCGTTTTCGCCGCAGAGCGCGTGGATTTCGCCGCGCCGGACCTTCATGCTGACATTATTGAGCGCCTTGACCCCAGGGAACTCCTTGGTGATCGAGCGCATTTCGAGGATGGCGTCCATGCGGGCCTCTGCAGGAGGGAATGGGGGGCGAAGAGCGGCGAAGCGTCATGCGGGCGCGCAGGGCGGATCGGGGAGTGATCGCTGTGATCTGCGCGCGCCGCGTCAGCGCGGGCCGAAGCTCAAGCTACAGCCCGCCGCAATTCGCCTCACTTTTTGACGATTTGCTCTTTCTTGTAATAGCCGGTGGCAATCAACGCTTTTTCCCAGTTTTCCAGGGTCACAGGCACTGGAACCAAGAGGAAGGACGGGATGACCTTGACGCCATTGTCATAGGTCTTGGTGTCGTTGATTTCCGGCTTGCCGCCTTTCAGCAGCGAGTCGACCATTTTTACGGTGACGCGCGCCAGTTCCCGCGTGTCTTTGAAGATGGTCGAGAATTGTTCGCCGCGCAGCATCGCCTGAACCGAAGGAACTTCGGCGTCCTGGCCCGTCACGATTGGCATTGTCAAATCGCCTGCGCCGTAGCCAACGCCTTTGAGCGACGAAATGATGCCGATTGACAGCCCGTCATAAGGCGAGAGAACGCCATGGATTGGCGTGTCGGTGTAGTGCGCGGCCAGCAGCGCGTCCATCCGCTCCTGCGCGCGTTGGCCGGACCAGCGCAGGGTCCCGACCTTCTTCATACCCATTTGGCCGGAGATGATCTTGATCTTGCCGCTGTCGATCAGCGGCTTCAGCACGGACATCGCGCCGTTGTAGAAGAAGAACGCGTTGTTGTCGTCCGGGGAGCCGCCGAACAATTCAACGTGCCAGACCTTCTGATCGCCAAAGCGTTTTTCCAGGCCTTTGACCAGGTTGGTCGCTTGCAGAACGCCGACCTTAAAGTTGTCAAAGGTGGCGTAGTAGTCGACATGAGCACTGTCGCGGATCAGCCGGTCATAGGCGATGATTTTCACGCCGTTAGCCGCAGCGTCTTCCAGGATGCCTGATAGGGTGGTGCCGTCAATCGCCGCGATTACCAGGACTTTGACGCCTTGGCCGACCATGGTCTCGATTTGCGCCAGCTGGGTCGGGATTTTATCTTCCGCATATTGAAGCACGGTTTTGTAGCCAGCGGCCTCAAACTGCTTCACCATCGACTCGCCATCGGAAATCCAGCGGGATGAGGATTTCGTCGGCATTGAGATGCCCACCAAGTCTTTGGCGGCGGCGATGCCGGGGGCGATGAAAGCAGACGCAACGACTGCGCCTGCCAGAATCTTTCTGGCAAAATTCAGCATAATTTCCTCCGTCAGGGCGACGAGAAGCGCCGCGGCGCCTTTGGCGTGTGACCCGCAACGCGCCTGTGCGCTTCTTTTTACCCACCTAAGCGGGTGCGCCTTTGCGCAGGGCAAGGATGCTCAATTCGCTATATCATTCAAATCCGAAATTCGACTTATGATATATCTTGTTCGGTATATCATTGTGATTGTCTCTGATAAGCGGAGTTGGCGGTGGGTGATGACGATCGAGAGATGAGCGGCGGTCTTGCGCGTCGCGGATTACAATTACGGCATCTGCGCATGCTGGCGGCGCTCAACGAGTTTGAGCAGGTAAGCGCCGCCGCCGCGCAGCTGAATATGACCCAGCCCGCCGGCTCCAGGCTTCTTGCTGAGCTTGAGCATATTCTCGGCGCGTCACTCTATGTGCGCCATCCCAGGGGCGTCGCCCTAAGTGAGATCGGGCTCCGTTTTGCGGAGCGGGCGCAGCGCATCTTAAGCGAAATTGATGTTGCGGAGCGTGAGCTGGTGGAGATGCGCGCCGGCGCCCGAGGCAGCGTGCGGATCGGCGCCGTGACGGGACCGGCGCTTGAGATCATCCTGCCTGTATTGCCTGAGGTGCAGCGGGCTCATCCGAGTATCGAAGTGTCGATCATGGTCGAGACCAGTCCGGTTCTGTTGGAGCAGCTGGTGGCCGGTCGGCTGGATTTTATGTTGGGGCGCGTGCTGGGCGGGGCGGATCCGCTACTGTTTGATCTTGAGCATGTCGCGGATGAGCCGATTGCGTTGATGGCGCGGGTGGACCATCCGCTTGCGGTTGTCGGTCAGCGCACGCTGCGCGACTGCGTCGGCTATGATTGGGTTGTGCAGGACCGGCTCGGACTGTTGAGCGAAACGGTCGAGCGCGCATGGACGAACGCCGCGCTCCCGCGCCCGGAGCGTATCGTTCGGACGACGTCGCTGCTTATGACGCTGGCGATTGTTCGCCAATCGAGCGCGATCGCCCCGGTGGCGCGATCGGTCGTCGAATTCTACCGCGGCGACGATCCGAAGAACCCGCAGGTCTGCGCGCTGGAGATCCCCGAGGATATTCGGGTTTCCGCCTATTCGATGCTCACCCTCAAGGAGCGGGCGTTGCCGCCCGCCGCGCAGATTTTCTTCGATGCGGTTCGGCGACGGGTTGCTGAGATGAAGCAGCTGGGTCAGCTGTCATAAGCGCGGACCAAGGCTCTGGCGCCTTCGGCGACAGTCGCGGCGGTGAAGCCCGGTTTGTACAATGCTGAGCCGATCCCGAACCCATCGGCGCCCGCTGCGCGCCAAGCGCTAAGGTTGCTCGCATCCACGCCGCCGACAGCATAGAGCTGCGCGTGCGTCGGCGTGACGGCGCGCAGCGCGGCCAGACCTTTGGTTCCCAGAATGTCGCCGGGGAAAAGCTTTAATCCATCGGCGCCGGCTTTCAGTGCGGCGAAGCATTCCGAGGCCGTGAACACGCCGGGCAGGGAGGTCATTCCGAGTTTTTTGACGGTGCGGATCACGGTCGGGTCCGCATTTGGCGATACGATCAGACGCGCTCCGGTCGCCGCGACCGCATAGACCTCGTCCGGCGTCAGGACGGTGCCCGCGCCGATCTCAGCCCGCCCTGCAAACGCTTTCGCGAGGCTCGCGATGCTTTCCAGCGGGGAGGGGGAGTTCAGGGGCACCTCAATTCGAGTGACGCC
Organism: Neomegalonema sp.; assembly: GCA_022760355.1. Taxonomy (GTDB): domain Bacteria; phylum Pseudomonadota; class Alphaproteobacteria; order Rhodobacterales; family Rhodobacteraceae; genus JALEGB01. Next base: position 14,371 of record JALEGB010000141.1, on the reverse strand, counting down.
GCTTTCGATCAGCGCTGCGGCGATCGCGGGCGCTTCGGATGGCGTAACCCCACGCAAAATAGCGATAATATTACGGCGCATATGTTCTCTCCCTTAGTGGACGACTGCGCGCAAGGTCGAAAGACCAGCGAGCGTCGCGCGTTCAACATCGAAAGTTTCGTTGACGGCGCCGACTTGGGTGAGCGCGTCCGAATAGCGGGCGGTCAAGGCTGGCGCGCCGATCACCGCAAGGCGGCGACCTTGCCAGACCGGGCGGAGGGCGGCGATTTCGGCTCCGATCAGCATGCCAGACAGCATTTCTCGCGCCTCTGGCGCCGTCACGCCGGCGAGCAGGCTTTGCGCCCTGATCCGGAACAGCGTCAGCCAGCTTGCAGCGGGCGCTTCGTAAGCCTCATGGACTGCGCGCGCGAAGCAGTCCCCCAGCGTCTCGCTGTCGCTTTTGACCGTGCTGTCTCCTTGCAAGGAGTGACGCAGCACAGAATGCTCGCTGAAAAGCGCGAAGATCTCTCCCGTCATCGCGGTGTGGAATTGGGTAACACGACCCGAAGCGATTTCGGCCCATTTTGAGTGGGTGCCGGGCAAGCAGATCACCCCCTCAAAATCGGGAAAGGCGGCGAGGAAGCCGGCAATTTGGGTTTCTTCGCCCCGCATGACATCCGGCGGATTGTGCTGGGCGAGCCCGTGGGCGATGCGCACCCGTAGCCGGGGCGATTGGGTGGGAGGGGCGACAAATTTCGCAGGATCGAGCGGTGGGCCGGGAACCGGCGCATAGGGCGCCTCAAGCCATCCCTGCCGTGCGCCGGCCATTCCGGAGATCAACACGAGCATAGGCGCCGCTTCAGTGGCGTTTTTCAGCCATGGCTCGGCGGCCGCGGCCAATGCTGGCTCATAGCCGGCTGAGGTTAGCGCGCCCATGCCCTGGTCCGACTGCGCGCGGGCGATGGGCGTATCTTCTGCGCTCATCAAAACGAGCCTCAGATGGGATGTTCCCCAATCCGCAGCGATCCAAGTGTGCGTCATTCTGCTTCTCACTGGCCTGAAAGGGCCCATCATGGCGTTGGGGCCGTCAAGGCGATCGCTTGGCATGCCTAAGACGGAGGGGCAAGTCGCATCGCGTAAATCGATTTAAAAACTTTATTACTTATTCATCACCCGTATTTGTGATCGTCATAAGACTGGTAACTGTTGCAGCATGAATGCGGATTTGCGGACTTTTCGAATTCGTCGCCTGTACCGCCTTTCTTTACATTTTTCCCGTAGACCAGACCCATACCCGCAAACTGTGACCCGCCCGGTCACTCTGAGTTGTTCGGCGAAGGGACGAAGAGATGGCATTGGTGAAGACGTCGAAGCTCAATAAAGGCTCGGAAGCGCAAGATCCGGCGGATGAGCCAGTGAGCGAGACGGCATCGACGCCCCGCGCGTCAAGGGCTGGGCGCGACGCCGGCCGTCGCCAAGCGCGCAATGTAGCGCGCCAGCAAAAAGCCGCGGAGCGTATCTCCGCGGCGTCGGAGGAGCTGGCGTCTGGCGTGGTCGAGGCGTCAACGGCGTCTGAGCAGCTCAAGGCTGCGATGGACGAAATCGCCGCCGGCGCGACGCAAACCGCTGCTGCGGCGGCGCAATCCTTGCGATCCATTCGCGAGGTCGGCGAGCGCTTTGAGAGCGCGGCGTCAAACGCGGGCGACGCCGCGGCGAAGGTTGATCGCCTGGGCGAAATGACCACGCGCGTCAACAGCAGCGTTTCATCGTCGATCAAGTCGGTGGGCGAGGCGGCTCAGCGCCAGACAGAGCTGGTCAAGCTGGTCGGTGAACTGGAAAGCCAGGCGGCCAGCATTGAAGATGTTTTGGCGACCGTTGCTCAAATCGCCGACCAAACCAACTTGCTGGCGCTTAACGCCGCCATCGAGGCGGCGCGCGCCGGGCAGCATGGCAAGGGGTTCGCCGTTGTCGCCGACGAGGTCCGCACCTTGGCGGAAACGTCGGAGAAGTGCGCCAATGACATTCAAGAGCTGATCACTCGCGTACAGGGTGAAGTAAAGCTGGTCTCCGAGGCGATCAACGAATCGGCCAAGGCGGCGACAAGCGAGATGAGTCGCGCAGGCTCGATCACTGAAAAGTTGGACAGCGTCCGCAACGCAATGGCGAAGGTGCAGGAGTTTGCGCGCTCGATCGCCCAATCCTCGGATGAATCGAACCGGGCGGTTGGCGAGGCGCTGCGCGGCGCTGAAGCGATGGCGAAGTCCGCTGAGGAGCAAGGCGCCGCTTGTGAGCAGACAGTGGCGACGGTCGCGCAGGTCGCCCAAGCTTTGCGTCAAAGCGAAAACTCGGCCGCTGGCTTGGCGGACACCGCGGAAGAGCTGAAAAACAGCACCGACATGTCCCGCAGCGGCGAAGATCTGGCCAATGCGATCGATGAGTTGGGCGGAGCCGTCGAAGAGATCAACCGGTCGTCCAGCGAGATCGAAGTCGCCATCCGCGACATCATGCGCGGCGCGGACAGCGCCGCTGCGGCGGTCACCGAGTCGTCGACGGCGATCAAAGAGATCGAAGCAGGGACGAATGATACGGTTAAGATGGCGCGCGATGCGCTTGAGCTGAGCCGTGAGGTCGCTGCATTCGCTAAAGAATCGCAAGAAGGCGTGCATGCGCTGATCGATGGGATGCGTAAATCGATCGATGAAGGGCGTGCTTGCTCGACGCGCGTCGGCGGGCTGTCCGAAATCAGCGGCCGGATCAACAAAATCGTCGACGCCATCACGACCGTTTCGGTCCAAACCGGCATGTTGGCTGTGAGCGGTTCGGTTGAGGCGGCGCGGGCCGGCGAGTTCGGCAAGGGCTTCTCAGTTGTGTCGACCGACATCCGCAACCTCGCGCGGGACAGCGCCGAGAACGCTGAGCGCATCAAGGACATTGTCGAGGCGATTGACGAGCAGATCGGCGTTGTTCGCCAAGACATCGCAGAAACGGTGTCGAGCTCGTCGACCGAGTTCGAAAAATGCAGCGCTATCATCGCGGAACTCGATGAGTTGGCCGACGAACTCCAGACGGTTGTGGATGGCAACGCCAGCGTCGTTGAGGGCGGCGAGCAGGTCCACAAGGCGCTCAGCGATGTTGGCGGCGGCGTCGAGCAAATCGCTACGGCGTGCCAGCAGGGGCGCGACAAAGCGGCCGAAGCGGACGCGGCGGCGAGCCAGGGCTCTGAGACCGCCGAGGTGCTCGCAGCGTTGGTCGAGGAGCTGTCGTCGCTGGCTGAAGACCTCCAGATGGCCTGAGGCGCGCGGCTGGGCGCAACAACAAGGCGGCGCGCAACCGATGCGCGCGGCGAAGACGGAATGGCGGCTCTGGCGTGAGGTGAAAAATGAGCGAGCGTAAAGCCGAACAGAGCGCTGCTGACGCTGCGGGCCAGCTTGAGCAGTATATCCTGTTCCGAGTTGGTCAGGAACATTTCGCGCTGCCGCTCGCTCAGGTCTGCGAGATTATTCGCGAGCCCGCTCTGGCGTCTGTTCCCCTCTCTCCAAGTTGTTTGATCGGTCTGGCGAATTTGCGCGGTCAGGTCTTGCCCGTCATTGATGTGCGCCAGGCGCTCGGCATCCTTTGCGATGAGGAGGACGAGGCGCCGCGCATTCTGGTGTTCGACAATGGCGAGACCACGGGCCTGCGAGTAGATCACGTCTCAACGATCGTATCGGTTGAGCCTGCCGAAGTCGAAAGCGCAGAAGCGATCCAGGCGACGATGCGCAGCGAGATGATGGCGGGCGTCGTAAAACCCGGAGCTGGGCGCGATAAATCCCACATCATTCTCAATGCAGTTAAGCTGCTCGAGATGGTTGCGGCGGAACGGATTGAGCGAGAGCGCGCCGATGTCGCCGGGGCCGACGAGTTCGGCGGCGCGAGCGATACAGACGAGCAGGATCAAGAGGGCGACGATACGGACGAAGTCTGCTTGGTCAGCTTTGATGTGGCTGGTCAGGAGTATGCTTTGCCAATCGAATCGGTGCGTGAAATCGTATCGATGCCACCGTCGATCGCGCAAGCGCCTGGCGCCGATCCGACCCTGATCGGCGTCGCGTCGCTACGGGGAGAGTTGCTGCCCTTGATCAGCATGCGCCGGATCTTCGGCGCGCCGGACAACGCCGCGGCCCAGACGCAGAAGATTGTCGTCGCGGGCATGGATACCGAAGACGGGCCGCTTCGCGTCGGCCTCGTCGCGGATCATGTGCGCGAGGTTCTGCGAACCAGCGAAGAAGAATTGGCGGCGAAGCCCGAGGCGATCGCAGGCGGCGCGTCCGCCAGTCAAATTCGCTCAATTTGCTTGTTTGATGATGGGGAGCGCGTGGTCAGCGTTCTCGACATGGAACAGCTGTGCGCGCTCGAGGAGGCGGCGAAGGCGGCTGGAGCAGCGCAAAAAAAACACATCGATGAGGAAGATATGCAGACGGACGACGTAGAAACGCGCGACGCCGAAGAAGAGGCGCAGTTTGTGATCTTTAAGCTCGGAGCCGAAGCCTACGGCGCCCCGATCTCGTCCGTACAGGAGATCGTTCGGCGCCCGGACCAGATCACGCGCGTTCCGCAAAGCCCAGACTTCGTCGAGGGCGTCGTCAATCTGCGCGGCGAGATTTTGCCGGTCATCGATTCTCGCCGCTGGTTCGGGCTGGACCCGCTCAAGGAAGTCGATCGTCAGCGGATCATCGTTTTCACCATCAACAACACACGCGTCGGATTCTTTGTCGACTTCGTCAGCGAGGTGAAGCGGCTGCCGCGGTCGAGCATTCGTCCCGCGCCCAGCATGTTTGGCGCGCAAAGCCGCATGATTGAGCAGGTTGCGCATCTTCCGGATGAGCGCGGCGTCATCCTGCTGATCGCGGTGGAGCGACTGCTCGATAGCGATCAGCTCGAAGCGGTCGCCGCCTAACACGCCCGATCGGCAAGCCGCCGAATAATGCAACGAACGCCTGTACGGTCGCAAAAGTGGGTGGGGGCCCGAGAACAATGCCCGGCAAGATTTTGGTGGTCGACGATTCCGCGTTGATGCGCAAACGCCTGCGCGAGATTATCTCCGCCGCGGGCTATGAGGTTGCAACGGCGCGCGATGGCGTGGACGCGCTGGAGCAGCTGCGCGACATCACGCCGGACGCGATCACCATGGACATTCACATGCCCGAAATGAACGGGTTGGAATGTCTCGAGCGGATCATGACGGAGAAGCCGACCCCTGTGTTGATGCTCTCGTCACTGACCTCTGAGGCGGCCGATGCGACGCTTGAGGCGTTTCGGCTCGGCGCGGTCGATGCGGTTCAAAAACCTGGCGGTACGATCTCGCTCAATATCGAAGAGATTGAAACCGAGCTGGTGGCCAAAATTGCAGCGGCTCTCGCATCGCGCGCTTCCACAGGGGAGATCATCCGGCGCGCATCGGCTGGTGCGCCGGCGAAAGTCGATCGTTCGCGGGAGCGTCTGGAAGCGCGTAAACGGACGGCGAAAAACGCTGCGCCTTCGACCGAGTTTCCGATCGTGCTCATTGGCGTTTCGACGGGCGGCCCCCGTCTGGTCGAGCGTTTGTTGAGCGAACTGGATCCGGATCTGCCGGCTGCGGTTGTCATTGCCCAGCACATGCCCGGCGCGTTTACGGCGACATTTGCGCGCCGCCTGAACGATGCGGTGGAGATCCCGGTTAGCGAGTTAAACGGGCGCGTCCCATTGCGTCCTGGGGCGTGCTTTGTGTGCCGCGGCGATGCTGACGCCGTGCTGTTGCAACGAGAAAGCGGCGTTCACGCTCACTCGATCCCAATCCATCGCGGTTTTCCCTGGCATCCAAGCGTTGACCGGCTGGTCACAAGCGCGCTGGAGACGGTTGGCCCGGACCGCTTGGTTGGCGCGCTGCTGACGGGCATGGGGGACGATGGGGCGAAGTCGATGGCGGAGCTGCATCGCCAGGGCGGCCGAACCATCGCCGAATCCGAGGAGAGCGCGTTGGTCTACGGCATGCCCCGGGCGCTGACCGAGGCGGGCGGCGCGAGCGAAATACTGCATGCAGACGAAATCGGCGAACGGCTGAACGAAATCGTTTTTGAAATGTCGCAACAACTCGCGCGGAGGGCCTGATGGGACTTGTAAAGAAATCCTCGACGGCAACTTCCGCCGCGCCGAAGCAAAAGCTGACGCGGGATGAGGTTGCGCGGCTGCTTCGCTCCGCCGATCCGATGGATCGTCGCCGCGGCGCTGAGGAAGCGTTGAACGTTCAGGATGGCGGCGTTCTGGTGGCTGAGGCAATTGGCGTTGAGACCAGCGGGCCGGTGCTTGAGCGGATGGCGCTGTCTCTGGGCGATTTGATCGATGGGCGCACTGTTGACGCTGTGATCGAGCATCTGAACTCGGAGTCAGCAGCGATCCGCAACATCATCATCGACCTATTGTCGGAACATCCGGACCTGCTGGTGGATCGGATGCCAAAGCTGCTGCGGCGAGAGAATGTCGATTTTCGCATCATGCTGGTGAACGCGAGCGTGGGCATGAAGTCGCCGAAAGCGATGGAGCATCTGTGCGACGCCCTTCCGCGCGAAACGGACGATAATGTATGCGGCGCGATCCTGGAGGCGCTGACTGAGCGCGGCGAAGGGCGCAAAGCGCTGGATGCCGCCGAAGCTGCGATGGCCCGTTTCGCCGAAAACCCATTCCTCGCCTTCGCGGCGAAATTGGCGCGCGATCGGATCGCCACCACCGTCAGGAAGGGCAATGGCTGATGACGCTGGGGCTACAAATCGAGGCATCGGAGCCGCTGCTCACGGACAGCGAGTACTCCCGTTTTACTGAATTTTTCTACAAACGCACCGGCATTACCTTCGAGCAGTCGCGGCGCGCCTTTGTGGAAAAGCGGTTGGGTAACCGAATGGCCGCGACGGGCGCGAGCGCGTTTTCCGAGTATCTCAGCAGCGTGCGCTGGGGCGCTGCGAATGGTGAGATGCAGGAGCTCATCAATGCGCTAACGATCAATGAGACCTACTTCTTTCGCGAGGAAGGGCAGTTCAAAGCGTTGGTCGAAAATGCGCTGCCGGACATTACAAAAGGGCGTTCCCGCAGTAATGTGATTCGGATCTGTTCCTGGCCCTGCTCTACGGGCGAGGAAATCTACTCGATTGCGCTCTATTTGCTCGAATATTGGGGGGCGGTAGATGAGTTCGATATCGCCCTCTACGGCTATGACATCGACAGCAACGTTATAGATCGCGCCAAACGTGGCGCTTTCTCAAAACGATCGATCTCGAAGTTGCCGCCTGAACTGCTTGCCAATTACTTTCAGCATGATCGGAAAGAAGATCTCTACAATATCGTTTCTGATCTGAAGGAATCGGTAACGTTTGAGACTCGCAACGTATTCGATCCGCCAAATTTGACCGGAGATGACATGTACGATGTCGTTTTCTGCCGAAACATGCTGATTTATTTTGATGATAAGTCAAGGCGGCTGGCTGTTGAGAATATTTTTAATTCGATGAAAAATAATGGTGTCTTGTTTCTGGGGCATTCCGAACGAATGAGCCGGATCTCGACATTGTTTACCCCTGAACGATTCGGTGAAGCTTTCGGATACCGTAAGCGGTTCTAAAGGAAGAAGCGGACATGGCGCGATTAGATACAAGCCGAGAAGCGGCTAATAACGCGACGAATGGGCAGGCGCCGCTGGTTCTGCTGGTCGAAGACGCAATTACGACCCGAACCTTCTGCCGGACTGCGCTTGAGGAAGCGGGGTTCCAAGTTGCTGAGGCGGCGAACGGGCTGGAAGGGCTCGAGAGGTTCGTTGAACAGCAGCCCGCGATGATCTTCTGCGATATCAATATGCCGAAGATGGACGGGTATCAGTTCGTCACGGCGGTGCGCAACGGCGAAGACGGACGCGATGTTCCGATCATCATGTTGTCGACCGAGGCCGAAGACGCAGACCTGCTCGCCGCCTTTCGCCTTGGCGCAAACTTCTATTGTGTAAAGCCGCCGCGCGCTGAGGCGCTTCAGACCCTGGCGGAATTTGCTACCGGATGGAGGCGTCCGCAATGAGCGCGCTGCTGCAACAATTTATTTCCGAAGCGCGCGACTTGATCGAGAGCGCAGGCGCCGCCCTGTTGGAGATTGAGCGGGAGCCCAACGATCCGGAGCCGATCGACCAGCTGTTCCGGGTGATGCATACGCTCAAAGGCTCTTCCGGATTGCTGGATGTGCCGGCGCTCACGCATCTTGTGCATGCCGGCGAAGACTTGCTGGTTCTGGTGCGGGAGCAGAAGCAACCGTTAGAGACGGAAGATCTCGATCTGCTGCTTGAATGTTGCGACATCATCGTTGAGTGGATCGAGGCGCTTGAGGAAACCGGCGAGCTGCCTGGCGACGCCGCGAGCGTATCGCAAGAAAAGTCGAAAGCGCTGCGCAATCGCATTCGGTCGGGGGATAAAGTCGTCGAGGAAAGCGCGGCGTCGGCGCCGGCGCCGAGCATGGCGCGCGCCGGCCTGTTCGACGACGAGGAAGACAATGCGGACGATATCCTGTTCGGCCTGCCCGACGGCGCCCTGAGCGCAGCGGAGGCGGCTTCTGGCGGCGCGCCGCTGCAAGCCGTGCGCTATGCGCCGGACGAGCAGTGTTATTTCCGGGGTGAGGACCCTGTCGCGTTGTGGCGGCAGGTCCCAAACATGCATTTCTCGCAACTTACTGCGCCCGGGCCGCAGCCAAGCGATGATGCGTTCGATCCGCATCAATGCCGCTTGGTGCTGACTGGGCTTACCTCCGCCGACAAGGACGCCCTGACGGAATTGTTCTGCTACGTGCTGGACGAAGTCACGATCGCGCCGGTCAGCGCCGCGACCGAGTCGGCGCGCGCGTCAGCATCTGCGCCGGGCTCCAGCGGGGGGGCTGCTTCTCCAGCGGCCGGCTCCCAGACGCCGCAACGGCCATTGGCGACATTGCCGGCCAACAGCGCGCCAGAGCGGCTGGAGCTGTTGCACGATTTGTTGCAGGGGCAGCTCTCTGTCCTCGATGGCTGTGCGGGCGAGGCGAAAACGCACGGGCGCGTGGAAAGCGTGGAGCGGCTGTTAAGCAATCTCGCTCGGACTGAGCGGCCATTGATTGGGCGGGAGGCCGAGATCAAGTCGGTCTTCGACGGGTGGCGCGACAGCGGCGAATTGGAGCCGGTGGCGCAGTTGGCGCAAAAATTTGTTGCCGCCGCCGCCGCGGCAATGCGGGGCGAAGATGGGCCGGCGGCGGGCTCCGCTCCGGCCGAGATGGATACGCCCAATGATAAAGCGTCGACGCCGGCGCCCGGGGGGGCGGACAACGGCGCCGCTAAGGCGCCGAAGAATGGCGCGAAATCTCGCTTGCTCAAGGTCGACGAGGCGAAGATCGATGTGCTCGTCAATCTGATCAGCGAGTTCTCAGTCGCCAAAAACGCGTTGCCGTTTCTCGCTAAACGCGCGGAGGAGGAGTTCGGCGTACGTGAGCTGTCCCGCGAATTGAAGGATCAGTTCACAATTGTCGATCGCCTGGCGCAGGAAATGCAAAGCGCGATCATGTCCGTGCGGTTGCTACCGGTTTCGGTGATCTTCGACCGGTTCCCCCGTCTTGTTCGCGATGTTTCGCGCAAGCTGAATAAAAAGATCGATCTGCAGATCCTGCGTGAGGATACGGAGGCCGACAAGTCGATCATTGAGGCGCTCGGCGATCCGCTGATCCATCTGGTGCGCAACTCGCTTGATCACGGGATTGAGGAGCCGGCCGAGCGCACGGCGGCGGGCAAACGTGAGACCGCTACGCTCACCATCGAAGCGCAACATGAAAGCGATCAGCTCATCATCCTGGTCAAGGATGATGGTCGTGGCGTTCATCCTGAGAAGGTGAAGGCCAAGGCGCTGGAGCGTGGGGTGATCACTGCTGAGGAAGCGGTGGAGATGACCGATGAGCAAGCGGTCAATCTGATCTTCAAACCAGGCTTCTCGACCAAAGAGGCGGTGTCGGAATTGTCGGGCCGCGGCGTCGGCATGGATGCTGTACGGTCTCAGATCCAGAGCGCAGGCGGCCGCGTTTCGGTCTCGTCGCAGGTGGGCGTCGGGACCACTGTGCGGCTGTCCTTGCCGCTGAGCATGGCTGTAACGCGGATCATGACCCTTGAGGTCTGCGGCTCCAAGTTCGGCGTGCCGATGGACCAAGTGCTCGAGACTGTGCGCGTCAAAGCGGAGGACATCGTTGCGATCAAGGGCGCCGAAGCGTTCCTGTTGCGCGACCGGCTGGTGCCGCTGCGGCGTTTGGCGGATCTTCTGCAGCTGGATACCTCCGATGAGGATGAGGAAGACTATCTTCAGATCCTTGTGGCCCGGACTGAGAACGGGCCAGTCGGGTTGGTGGTCGACTGTTTCCGCGAACGTATGGATACGATCTTGAAGCCCCTGGGCGGTCTTCTGGCGCAGGCGGATTGTTATGCCGGCGCGGCGCTCATGGGCGACGGCAGCGTGCTGCTGGTTCTCAACACACGGAGTTTGCTCTGATGGCGATCGAGTATGATGGCGATCTGGCGCGGATCGTCGGCGGCAGCGATGTCGCCGAAGCGTTGGACTTTTCGGAGTGGCTGGCCGGCGGGGCTCGGCGGGTTGAGCTTGGCGAAGCGACGCATCTTCACAGTGCGATCGTGCAATGTCTCCAACAGTTTCAACCGGAAATTGTGACTGCTCCGGGTGATGAATTCTTAGCACTCATCGTTGAAGATGCGTATCGGACTACGGGCTAGCTGGGAGGAGGGCCATGAAAAACGTATTGATTGTCGACGATTCGGCGACTGTTCTGATGAGTCTTGAAACGATCCTTTCCAAGATCGGTTTCAACGTCTCAAAAGCGTCAAGCGGCGAGGAAGCTCTGGCGAAATACATCAATAAAGCGGCGAAGTTCGATCTGGTGATTACAGATCTGAACATGAACGCTGTCAGCGGCATCGATCTGATCAAAAAAGCTCGGGCCAACGCAGCCTATCGCTTCACGCCGATCCTGATGCTCACCACTGAGTCGCAGCCTGAGAAACGTCAGGAAGCCAAGCGCGCCGGCGCCACCGGATGGTTGGTGAAGCCTATCAACGGGCCCGATCTGGCTGGCGTGATCAAGAAACTGTTTTCGTCGTAAGCTTCGGCGGGCCGCGCGGGCGGGGATGGCGCTTCGATGAGCGCCAGCCAAACCCGCTTGGATCAAGAGCTTGCCGTTTGCGGATCGAGCGGCGGTCGCATCGCTTGGTAATGTTTGGAGTTCGACAATGCGCAACAGTAGCGTGGCGGTGTCTGGTGAGTTGGGCGAGCAGTCAGAGTCACGCGCCGTCGCGCAGATCGACGTTGAGCGACTGAGCGCGTTCGTCGATGGGCTGGAGAAGCTGTTGGCGTTGGTCGGCAGGAATGCGGCGGTCGTAGCGGACAATGTTGCGTCGGCGTCCGAAGAGCCGATTAGCGCGCTGGCGCATGTGGATAAAATCGCGACAACGTCCGCCCGGAACATCAAGACGAAGCAAAGCGACTTTGACGCGGACGCAACTGAGGCGACAAGCCAGCCAGGTCTTGCGTTGTCTCAGTTCGCGGAGCGATCGAGATCCTTTGGCCGCGATGTGGTCGATATCTCGCATACGCACTCGGAGACGATTTCGGAGAAGGTTGAGGCGACGCTGACCTCCGCACAGATGTTCGATCTTGCGCGGCAGCAAACGGCGGCGCTCGCCAAGATGGCGCAGTTTGGGCAGGAGCTGGCGGCGGATTTTCGGATTGTGCTGGCGGGGTCCTGTCAAGAGGCGCCGGTTAGCGCGCCGGGCGTGGATCTGGGTGAGCTGAGCAAGTTCTATGTGAGCGATGTCCAACGCAAAATCCACGGCGAGCTGCTTGGCGATCAGCCAGAAGAAGAAGCGGCAGCAGATACAATCGAGTTTTTCTAAAGGCGGTCGCCAAAAAAGTGCGCGGCTGGATATGCAGCTTTCGACAATATATCCAATATCGGACGTATTAATTGGGATCAAAAAGGGCTAAACTCAAAGAGGTTGAGTTTAGCCCTTTTTATAATGGCATGCTTTTAGATCATGTTTGTCGGGAAATTTGCGTTCCCCTACGTCGTTATAGTTCTGGTTCGAGCGCATCTTTGAAACTTCGAATTAAGTCGCCTCCGCTATTCTTGAAACATCGACGTTAAGCTGCTGGTCCTGCGATCTTCCATCGTGCGCCAGCATGGCTTGAACGATCCGCTGGCCCGGTGGCCAGCGCGCGGGAGGTTTGCTGTGCTGGTTTTTCTCTCAGTTGGAGTTGCAGGCGTTGCGGCGAGCATGGTTGAAAAGCCGGCTAGCGTGATCGCGTCCGCCCAGCCCCTCGACATCATGTGGGTCATGATGGCGACCTGCCTTGTTTTCATGATGCAGATTGGCTTCTTGATGATCGAAGCCGGGGCGGGGCGGTCCAAAAACGCGATCAGCGTCGCGTTCCGCAATGTGATCGATCTGATGATTTGCGCGGTCGTGTTTGTCTTTGTCGGTTTTGCCGTGATGTTCGGTGAAAGCGCTTGGGGCTTGATCGGCTTGGGCGGCGGCGCCGCAACAATTGCAAACCTGACGCCAGCAGCGGCGGCCTTCCTTTTGTTCAACACCGCCTTTTGCGCGACGGCGGCGACAATTCTGTCTGGCGCAACCGCTGAGCGACTTTCGCTACGCGCTTTTGCGCCGACGGTCTTTTTTATAGCTCTTATACTCTATCCGATCTTCGGGCATTGGGTCTGGGGATCAGCGCTGAACCCGGAGAACAAACCGCTTCTGGCAAGCCTGGGTTTCTATGATTTTGCCGGGGCGACGGTTGTTCACTCAATCGGCGCGTGGTGTGCGCTGGCGGCGGTGATCATTGTTGGACCACGGGAGGGGAGATACCCAAAGGTTGGCGCAGGCGTTCGTATGCTCAACGGACACTCGAAGATCTTGTCCGGGCTTGGCGCACTGTTCCTGATAATCGGTTGGTTTGGCTTCAACGGCGGCTCCACCTTTGCGTTTTCGGGCAATGTCCCGACTGTGTTGCTGAATACGCTGGTGGCGGCGGCTTGCGCCACGATCGTAAGCGGGTTGATGAACTATCGCCGTTTCGCGCATTTCCATCCTGATCGCCTGTTCACGGCGATCATCGCGGGGCTCGTCGCGGTGACTGCTTCCGCCAATATCCTACCGCTCTGGGGGGCCGCTCTTATCGGCGGAAGCGGCGCGTTCTTCTGCTCACTGGCGAACCGAATGCTGGTGCGCCGCGGGGTTGATGATGTTGTTGGCGCTGTCGCAAGCCACGGCATCGCCGGCGCATGGGGCAGTATCGCGTTTGTATTCTTCGCGCCTGAGGCGTCGCTGCCGCTTGGTTCGATGTGGGCGCAGCTCGGCGTACAATGCGTCGGCGTCGGCGTCGCGTTCGTCTGGTCATTCGGGCTTTCCTGGCTGTGGTTCAAAGGCTTGAACGCGGTGCAGCCCATCCGGGTGAGCGCCGAGGAAGAGCGCGCTGGTCTGAACTTGACCGATCACGGCGTGTCGGCGGGGCTTGATCGGGTTTCGAGCTCGGTAAAAGAGCTGACAGTCGGCGGCGCCGATCTGAGCCTTCGCATCGATATTGAACCAGGTGATGAGAGTTATGAGCTGGCGACGAACTTCAACAAGCTGATGGCACAGCTTGAAGCGAAGGAAATCGCTCGGCGACACCAAGATGACTCGGTTCGACGTCGCGAAGAACAGGTGCGTCTGGCGGACGAAGCTCAAGCCAAGCAAATGCAGCAGGACTTTGAGCGGGAGCGCCTGATCGTTGCTGAAATTTCCGACTTCATTACCCGCGCGGCGGACGGGCAGCTGGGCGATCGGCTCAGTATCGAGGACAAAACGGGTGCGCTGGCTGAGATTTGCGACGGGGTGAATCGCCTGATCGATGGTCTCAGCGGCTCGATCGGTTCGATTGCGCGATCCGCGAGCGACATCAACGCCGCCTGCGAGAGCCTTGCCGGCGTGTCTGACGATCTCAAACAGCGGTCGGCGAGCCAGATTGACGCCGTTCAATCGGTGACCTTCAAGCTGTCGACGATGGCGGACGCGGCGCAGAAGAGCAGCGAGATGGCCGAGGATGCGCTGACGATTGCGCAGGAAACTCGCGAAGTGTCTGACGATGTCCAGGACGGCGTTTCCAAGATCGAGAAAGCGATTCGGGATATTGAGCAATCAGCCGGCGCCATTGCGCCCATTGTCGAGATGATCGAGTCTATTGCGTTTAAAACCAACCTGCTGGCGGTGAACGCAGCAGTCGAGGCCGCGCGCGCCGGCGCTGCGGGAGCGAGCTTTGCGGTTGTGGCGCATGAGGTTCGAGGGCTGGCG
>JALEGB010000140.1 GCA_022760355.1 Neomegalonema sp. | reverse complement strand
TCAAAGAGATAGAGCATTTTCATGACCGCAATTGTTTCGAAAATGCTCTAGAGCGTGCGCCGACCAAGTGGATACCGGTTGGCGGGAACAGCACGCGGCAAAACAAAGAGTTAGAGCCTTGAGCCGATCCAACTTGATCGGCGAAAGCTCTAAGCATCATCGCCCAGCAGGCGTTTAAGCGCTTCGACCTCGCCATTCGATCTGGTCAGAGCCTCTCGCCGCTGTTCCAGCGCCTTGAGCGCCGTCAGCCGTTGCGCCGCAAGCTCGCGGAACCGCTGTTTCTGCGCCGCGCGCCAGCGTTCGAAGGCGACGCGTTCGGTCAGGTCGGAAGCGTCAAGCTGGCTGGCGCTGACGGCCAGCTTGCTGGCGATCTTGTTGATCTCAGCGTCAATCGCGTCAACCGCGGCCTGGGCTGCGGCAAAATCCGCCGCATCGGCGTTCTTGCGGGCGGTAAGGGCAGGCCCCAGCCGGGCCAGCCGTCGGCGATCATCCCTAGATAGCGGCTCCATATCGATCTTCTCCCGGTCGGCGCCCGCGCCGGCGCCGACCCTTTAGCTACCGGGCTTGCGCACGCACGGTGTCGGCAAACCGGATCGCGACCGCAACGGCCTGATAGTACTCTGGCTGGATCTCGTCGCCGATCTCGACCGCGGCGTGCAGGGCGCGAGCTGTCGGCGGATCCGAATGGATCGGCACACCGCTTTCGGTCGCAATTTCGCGGATCCGCGCCGCCATCAAATCAACGCCCTTCGCGACGCAAACAGGCGCGGCGCCCGGCGTCCGCGACCATTTCAACGCGATCGCATAGTGAGTCGGGTTGACGATCACGACATCGGCGTCAGGCACATCGTTCAAGGAACGGTTGCCGGCGATTTCGCGCGCACGCTGGCGGCGGGTCGCCTTCATCTGCGGATCGCCTTCGCTGTCCTTGGCCTCGTCCTTGACCTCCTGCAGCGACATGCGCAGTTTTTGATAATATTGATGCTGCTGCCAAAAGACGTCGATGAACGCAATCAGGCCCATCACGATCAGCGTCGCGATCAGGAGCGTCAGCCCCTCATCATACAAAAGTTGCGGCAACAGTCGGGCGTCCAGCATAATCA
This sequence comes from Neomegalonema sp., assembly GCA_022760355.1. Taxonomy (GTDB): domain Bacteria; phylum Pseudomonadota; class Alphaproteobacteria; order Rhodobacterales; family Rhodobacteraceae; genus JALEGB01. Next base: position 37,266 of record JALEGB010000140.1, on the reverse strand, counting down.
AGCCGGCGACGCCATCATGCTTGTAGGCGATAATCACCGCCAAAATAACGCCGACGGCCAGCAGCTTTACAAAGCTCTTGAGAAACTCGACCAAGCCGCTGGCCCCAAATTTCTGGCCGGCGTTCTTGATCGGGTTCAGACGGGAAAGCTTGGGCGCAATACGGTTGGGCGCGATAACGATGGATTGCTGGGCGATGGCGGAAATCAGCACCGCGAACATTGGCGCCAGCAGCAGCGGCGCCATCGCGAAGAGAGCGCCGCCGATCAGCTCATACACCACTTGCCGCCCGCGCGGGCTCAACAATGCGGCCGACAGCTCGTGCGGATGGGCGATAAAAGCGAAGATGGGTTCGGCGACGCCTGCGGCGACGGCGCCGCCTGAGATTGTCAGAGCCAGCAAGAAGCCGAGATATCCGGCGACGGTGTTCAGATCCTGACTTCGCGGAACATCTCCTTCCCGACGGGCGCGAGCGATTCGCTGCGGTGTCGGGTCTAAGGTTTTTTCCTGGCCATCATCCTGCTGCGCCATCGCGTCCTCGCCTACTCGACAGCCAGCGGCGCCGCCAACGCCGCGTCATAGAGTTCGTTCCAATAGCGCAGCGCCATCGGCGTGGTGAGCGCCAACAGCATCATCCCCGCAAGGATGATCGCGGGCATGCCGACAAAGGCCACCATCATTTGCGGCATCGCGCGGTTAATGAAGCCGAGCGCCAGGTTGTAGATGAAGGAGGCGACCATGAAGGGCAGCGAGAAGGAGAGCGCAATCGTGAAAGCGCTGGCGGCCTTCGCCGTCGCCCATTGCGCAGCGTCCCCGGCGATTGGAAACACGCCAAACGGCATCCTGTCATAGCTATAGACGATCAGCGCTGCGGCTTTGACATGCAGCCCCAGAGACAAGGCCAGCGCCACCGCGCCGATGCTGAGAATGGTGGCGATGGTCGGCTCAGGCTCCTGCCCCAGCCCGCCGCCGAACATCTGGCTGAGCGAGAGGTTCTGGGCGATCAGCATCCCCGCGGTTTGCAGGGCGAAGATCAGAAAGCGCGTGGCCAGACCGAGCACGAGGCCGACAGTCGCCTCCGCCAGGATAACAATGCCCGCGCTGCCGAGCGAGGGCGCCAGGCTGGGGCTTGTTTTCAAGACGGTGGGCCAGACCAGCGGCCAGCAGATGGCGGCGAAGGCGAGGGCCGCGGCGAGTTTCACTTGGGCCGGGATCTGCCGTTCGCCAAAGCCGGGCAGCATAAACATCAACACGCTGATGCGCGTGAAAATCGCCGCCGCAATCAATACGGCGCTTTCGGCGCCGTCGAGATAGACCTGGAGCGCGTCAAGGACTTGGATTTGCGTCAGATCCATGCCGCGCGCCTCACGCCATGCCGAGAACAGCCGGCCGCACGTTCGCGCCGATCTCTTCGAAGGATAGGACGGGGTTGCTCACCCCCTTCGCCGCCAGCACCTCCCGCAGGAACCGGCGCCGCTTGGTTGAGGTGACGATCGCTGGGAAACGCCCATCAGCGGATGCGGTGTTGATCCGCTCTTTGATCGAGCCGGCCAGCCGGTTGAATTCGTCAGGCGGCAGAGCGACGTCGGCGTTGGAGTCGTCTCCGCGCTGGTGGGCTGAGAAGACTTCCTCCCATTCCGGCGCGAGTTGGATCAAAGGCAGCGCGCCGTCGGCTTCCACCCATTTCGACACCAGGATGAAGCCGATCCGCTGGCGGACATACTCCGCGATCAGCTCCGGCGCCTGCAGATGTCCCTTCGCCTCCGCGATAGCCTCTAGGACCAGCGGCAGGTTGCGGATCGGCACCCGTTCTTCGAGCAATAGGCGCAGGACTGCTTGCAGAAGGTCGAGCGGCACTTTGTCAGGGACGAAATCATTCAGCAGCTGCTTGTTGGAGGCGGAGCGCGCCGCGTCGCTTTGGTTCACGAACTCGTCCAGCAGCTTCTTCAAGGCGCGGCGGGTGAAGAGGCGGCCCAAATTCCGCTGAACCGTTTCCAGAAGATGGGTCGCGGCGACCTCGACCGGCGAGATGATCGGCAGGTTGAGAATGACCGCTTCATCCTGATCGCGCGCGTCGATCCAACGCGCCGGCGCGCCATAGACGGGCTCCTTCACATCCTCGCCCGCCGCCTCCAGGCGCACCCCGTCATTCAGGAGGGTCAGCACTTTTCCTGGCCGTAGAATGTCCTTCGCGCACTCAACCCCTTGGATGCGAATGGCGTAGGTGTTCTTCTGTTGCGACGGGTTATCGGTTAGCCGGATTTCGGGCATGATGAACCCATATTCGCGGGCAATGTGGCGGCGCATATTGGCAATCCGCCCCGCAAGGCCGCTTGCCGGATCCATCGCGATGCCGATCAGGTCGGGCGAGAACTCGACATGGATTTCATCCACATCGATCAGATCGCCCAGCTTTTGCGGCTCCGTCGCGGCGGCGCTTTCATCGGCGGCCGCTTGCGCCTCCTCCGCTTGCTTATCCGCTGCCTGTTTTCGAAGCGACCAAACGCCAGCCGCGAGCAAACCGGCCGACCCCGCCAGGAACGGCGCCATCGGCAGGCCGGGCGCAAAGGCGAACAGCGCCATCAGCCCGCCGACTGTGATCATCGCCGACGGATAGGCGGTCATCTGCGTGATCAACGCTTTGTCGGCCGCGCCGAAGGCGCCGCCCTTCGACAGCAGCAGCGCCGCGGCGATGGAGATAATGACGGCCGGGATCTGACTGACCAAACCATCGCCGACGGTGAGGATGGAATAGGTCTTGATCGCATCGGCGAAAGACATGTCGTGGCTCGTCATGCCCATCGCCACGCCCATCACCAAGTTCAGCAGCGTGATCAGCAACCCGGCGATCGCATCGCCTTTGACGAACTTAGACGCGCCGTCCAGCGAGCCGAAGAAGGTGGTCTCTTCTTGCTCAATCCGGCGTCGTTCTTTCGCCTCTTCATGGGTGATGGCGCCTGCGGCCAGGTCGCTGTCGATGGCGAGCTGCTTGCCTGGCATGCCGTCCAAGGCGAAACGCGCGCCAACCTCGGCCATCCGGCCGGCGCCTTTGGTGATCACCATAAAGTTGACGATCAGAAGCACGAGGAACACGACCAGGCCGAGGAACAGGCTGCCGCTCATCACGAACATGGCGAAGCCTTCAATCACCCCGCCGGCGGCGCTGGTGCCGGTATGGCCTTCGCCGATGATCAGCTTCGTGGAGGAGACGTTCAGCGACAGGCGCAGCATCAGCGAGGCGAGCAGCACCGTCGGAAACGCCGAGAAATCAAGCGGCCGTTCGACGAAGAGCGTGGTGGTGAACACCAGAATCGCAATCCCGAACGAGGCGGCGAAGCCGATATCGAGCAGGATTGACGGCACTGGCAGGATCATCATGACGATGACCGTCATCAGCGCGAGAGCGAACAGCACAGTCGGCTGATAAAGGCCGCGGATGGACAGGTTGGTCGGCATTAGAGCGATCCTCGGCGCTTGTTTAGTCGGATGCGCATCATTTGAAGAACGGTTTGGCGGGTCTGATCAGTCCGCCGCCTTTGGCGGGTGGGGAGATCAGCCCGCTGAGCGAAAGGCCGCCGGCGGAAGGCGGCGCATATGTGGGCTTCGGCGCTGACGGCTTCGCCGGCGCCGATGTCAGCTTCTCAGTGACGCCGGCCGTCTTGGGTTTGCGCCTGGGGGGCGTTGTCAGCCTGAGCTCCGCGTCGACGAGCGGCTGGGACGCGCGCACCAAGCCACGCCACGCCGCCGCATCGCCGCCGTCCTTCGGCGTGCGCGCAAAATCGATCAACTTCTTGCCGCCATATCCGGGCCAGCGTCCGCGACGCGGTCCCGGCTTGGCGACTTCGGTCGCAACCGCCTTGATGACTTTCGCCTTCGCCTCAGCGTCCGCCTTGGCGTAGCTCTTGGCCAGCGGCGCCGGCATTACAACCTCTTTGCGGGCCAGCCGTTCTTCTGCGCGGGCCTGACGATAGGCGATGGCGATCCGGGCTTTATATTTGGTCGAGAGGCTGGGCGTGCGCGAGTGATAATACCCCGCGGCGGCCATCCAATCGCCTGTCTCCGCTTGCAACCTGCTCAAATAACGGGCCGCGTAATCCGCATTTTTCAGCGGGTCAAACATCTCCTCAAGCGATTTGAAGTGTTTGGCGTGCCAGCGATAATTGATCTGCATGCAGCCGACATCGAAAGAGGTTTTGCCCTTTTTCAGCGCGGCTCGGGCAAAGGCGAGCGCTTCGGCGCGGGTTTTAAACCAACGGCCGGCGCCTTCGAGATTGATGGTCCAGGGCCAGGCCTCACGCGCGCCTTTGATCTGACGCCCGCTCTCGACCAGCGACACCGCTCGCAATAGCCGGCTCGGCAGCTTCTGCGCTTTCTCCGCCATCTCCGTCGCAGCTTGGCAGAGCTCGTGCGGGGCCTGTGGCGCGGTGGCGGCGAGCGGCGCGGCCGCCGTGAGCGGCGTGGCCGGGGTCGCCAAAGCGATCGGCGCCCCTGCGTTCGTAAGCAGCGCGCCAGCGGCGGCGCTCAGCGCGAGGGCGACGGCGCCATGGGCAAGCGAGCGCATTCTCAGCCCCCTGCAATCGTCGGGATGATTGTGTTCTGAAACATGCCGACGATCGTGCGGCCCATATAGTCAAGCGACATCCAGAGAACCGCGCCGAGCGCGGCGATCTTCGGCACGAAGGTTAGCGTCAGCTCCTGGATCGACGTTAGGGCTTGGAGCACGCCGATGGTGAGGCCTACGATCAAGGCGGCCGCCAGCATTGGCGTCGACATCCCGACCGCGACCCAAATGGACTCGCGCAACATGCTGAGAATCTCGGCGTCTTTCATCGGTTCGCCTCGTGGGATCGGCGCGGCGTCAGGCGCAGGGCGGCGATCAAGCAAAAAAAAGACGGAGCCGCCGCCGCCCTAGAGCTTGTTTGGTCGCGATTTGCGTGCCGTTAGATGGGTCCATCTAACTTCAAATCGCTCTAGGACGGCGTGCGACGGGGAGCGTTCGACTTCGCGGTTGTTGTGCGCGCCCCTCAGGGCTTCGGGGCGCGTCCGGCGAACCGGTCCGGTCAGATTGGGCGAAGCCCATCCAGCGTCAGACCGGCATCCGCAGAATTTCTTGATAGGCCTGAACCACCCGATCGCGGACCGATACCGCCATCTCGAGCGCCATTTCCGTCGCCGCCAAGGCTTCCACAACGGAGTGCGCATCGGCTTTGCCGGCCATCATATCCTGGGCGGTTTCTTCGCCGCGTTTGATTGTGGCCGCCGTCTCTTTGGTTGCGGCGGTTACCGTGCTGACAAAGCTGTCGGCGCTGGATTTGTCATCCGCGTCGCTTTTGCCGGCTTCGTTGGGCTGGCTGGCTTTGAGGGCCGCGCTGTAGAGTTTGTCAATCGTCGAGCTGGAGAGATCCATCTTCCTGTTCCTTCTGGCGCAGTTTAGGCGCGGCGTAGCGTAGCGTGGCTTGAGCGGGAGTATTGGGAAGGCCGCGCGACTAAATGAGATGATCAACGCTGTCCCGAGCTTGGCTCGGTTCAGCAATTGCGAGTGTTACGGACGCTTGATGAGCTCGATGACGCCCGAATACATACGGCGCGCTTGATCGAACATGTTCATGTTCGCCTCAAAGCTTCGCTGAGCTTCGCGCGCATCGGCGATTTCCACCAGAACGTCCACGTTGCTCATTTCAACATGGCCGGTCTTATCCTTAAGCGGATGGCTGGGATCGTAGACCCTCTTCAATGGCTTGCCGTCGAGGCGGACGCCGCTGACTTTGACCATGTTCGCGCCGGAGTCGCTGTCGAGCGCTTCGGTGAAGCTGACGAGCTTGCGGCGATAGCCCGGCGTATGCGCGTTGGCGACGTTCTCCGACACGAGGCGGAGGCGCTCGCCTTGCGCCGCCATACCGGCGGTCGAGGCCTTGAGCGATTTCATAAAGCTGTGCATGGCGAAGCGTCCTTATTCTGGCTGCTGCGCCCAGCGCGAGGAGAGGCGGGTCCGGCGCTAGGTCATACGTGTTCTCGGCGCGCCTTCTGGGCGCCGGCGTGAAGCGAATGGCGCTGCGTTAACGCGGCGCCTTGTAGCTGAGCCGGAGGAGGTCCATCGCCTTCTTGTAGACGGCGAGAGCGGTCTCATGCTGGGCTTTGGCGTCTGCAGCGCGGCCGAGCTGATCTTCGAGGGAGACGGTGTTTCCGTTTGGCGAGGCTTCCAGGCCCTTCGTCACGGTTGGGCGCATCATCATATTGAGGTCGACCTTGTCGCCCTCCATCGCGCGCTTGACCGCCTCCGGGTTGAACTTTGCGATGTCGCGCGCCTTGTAGTTCGGCGTATCGGCGTTCGCGAGGTTCTCGGAGATATAGCCATGGCGGGTCGCCGCGTGGCGGGCCATCGCGCTGGCTTTGGTCAGAAGGTCAATTTTACCGAACATCGCCACTATCCCGTTCTAGATTTCGTTCAGCGCCATTCTAGCGCTCTTAAGAAACCGTAAAGACGTCCGTATGGTGATTATTGCCTTACGGTTGTCCGCTGCTGATAGGGTGACCTTAATACAATCAGGATTAATGGAAGGTTCAAGACAAGCGTGTGTTTTCAAGGAGCGTTTAGATGCGTAACCTAGAGACTTTCGAAGCGGCGGCTCGGCGAGCTGCTCCGGTGCGGATTAGCGGGCGCGCAACGCGCTTAGGCGACGCGCGGTTCGACGTCTCTGGCTTGGATGGCGTTGCGCGCATCGGCGACGCGGCGCGCCTGCTGCGTGGCGATGGCGGCGCCGTCGAAGGCGAAGTCATCGCGCTGACCGAAACAGGCGCTGTCGCCATGGCCTATGAGCCGATCGACGGCGCGGCGATCGGCGACCGGGTGCAGTTGGACGCAAAAGCCGATCCCACGCCCGGGCTCGCTTGGCTTGGACATGTCGTCGATGCGGATGGCCGTCCGCTTGGGGGCCGTAAGGCGCTGCCGATCGGACGTCCGGCGCCCCTGCGCGCGCAGCCGCCCAATGCGATTGACCGCAAAGCGGTGGGCGCGCGCCTTTCTACCGGGCACGCGGCGTTCGATACGATGCTGCCCCTGTGCCGCGGGCAGCGTGTTGGCGTCTTCGCCGGCTCTGGCGTTGGTAAATCACGCCTGATGGGCGCGTTGGCGCAGCGGATGAGCGCGGACGTGGTCGTGATCGGCTTGATCGGTGAGCGTGGTCGCGAAGTACGGGACTTTATTGACAACACGCTGGGCGCAGAGGCGCTGAAGCGCGCTGTGGTGGTTGCGGCCACCTCTGATCAGCCCGCCGCGGTGAAGCGGCGCGCCTCTTGGTTGACATTAGCCGTCGCGGAGCGGTTTCGCGATGAAGGCAAACATGTCCTGCTATTGTTTGACAGCCTGACACGGTTTGCCGAAGCCCATCGAGAGATCGCGTTGACGGGCGGCGAGACAGCGTCTTTGCGCGGTTTTCCACCATCTACCGGCGCCGCGATCGCGGGGCTGTGCGAGCGCGCAGGGCCTGGGCCGGACGGTGTCGGCGATATTACGGCGGTGTTCACCGTCCTCGTCGCTGGCTCGGACATGGATGAGCCGGTCGCCGACATGACGCGCGGCGTACTGGATGGCCATGTTGTCTTGTCGCGGAATATCGCTGAGCGTGGCCGGTTTCCAGCGATCGATATGCGCCGCAGCGTCTCGCGCTCCTTGCCGGATGCGGCGACGCCGGCTGAAAATGAGCTGATCAGCCGCGCGCGGCGGGTGCTCGCAGCGTATGAAGAGGCGGAGCCGATGATCCAGATCGGCTTGTACCGGCAGGGCTCGGATCCATCGATCGACGAGGCGATCCGCATCTGGCCACAGCTCGATGCGTTTTTCGCCGCGAGGTCGGATCATCCGGAAGGAGCGTTCGAGCAGTTGGCGGAGATCTTGGGCGGTTGAGCGCGCTGCGCATGGCGTTTCCTTTCGGCCGTCCGCGCGCTAGGATCTGCTGCAGAGAATTGGAGGATGCCGCATGATCTCCCGACAGTCCCTTATCCGCCGCGGCGCGCTGAGCGCCGGGCTATTGGCTGGTTTCTGGTGCGCCGCCGAGCCAGCGCGAGCTGACGCGATCTATGGATGTTGGAGCTTTGACGGCAAGCAGGTGAAAGTCTCGCCGACGCGCATCGTCACGCCCGGCGGCGCCAGTCCCAAGGCTGAGATCCATCGTCACGGCTTCAGCTACATTGCACCGAAAAGCGAACGGGATGCGGGGATGCGGATTGTCTTCGAACAGTTGAATGAGGCGCTGGCGACTCGCATCGCAGTTGCGCCTGGGGCGGATCGGACGCGTGAAACCAAGGTGGAGCGGTGGCGGCCGTGCGAAGCCGCGTCGGTCAGTTAACGCTGCGCCGATGCGATAAGCGTCTGAAGCGCCGCGAATGCTTGACGCCGATCAAGGCGGCCGCGGCGCCAAGCTGGCGAATTGGCTTATGCGGCGTTCCAGCCCGGACGCCGCCCGTTATTAAACCGGCAGGAGTTGCGCAATGAGCCACACGCCCCATGAACTGCACGAGGCGTTTCCCGAGCATGCGGATACCATCACCAAACTGAAAACAAGCAACGCCCATTTTGCGCGCCTCGCTGACGAGTATCATGAGTTGAATCGCACAATCCACCGCGCTGAGACCAATGTTGAGCCGATGGATGATTTCCATATCGAGGATCTGCGTAAGCGCCGTCTGAAGCTGCTGGATGAGATCAGCCCGCTTTTGCGCGCCGCGTCCGCATAGGGCGGTTTGAGGTTTCGGCCCCTGTCCGGCGGGCTGCGATCCGAAAGTGCTTGGATCGCGCCCGTCAATTGGCGGTCGAGATCAGGTTCGATCCGTCGAGGCTCAAGCGTCACAGTGCGCGAAGCTTCGCACGCAGCTCTGGGATCTGCAGCGCGCGCTTGGGCGGCAGCAGGCCCAGCGCCTGCAGATCAAGCTGAATAGAGAGCATCTCGACCAGCGTTTCGCGACGGCGCAGTGTCACAACAGTCGTCTCGTGAATCCGGGCGAGCGCTTCGACGATCCGCATGCGCGCCGCCCCCGCTGTCGGCCCGCCAGGCGCCGCAATGCGACGGCGCAGCGCTAAGCTTTCTTCGTAATGGGTCAGCGCCTTTGCGCGATCGCCTTCGGCCTTCGCCAGGTCCCCGATACGGAGCATTGCGGCGCTGTGGAGGTCCGCCATACGTGCGGGGGCCGGCTCGGCCGCGGCAAGCGTCGCTGAAATCGCCAGGGCTTCGCGATAGGCTGCGCGGGCGCCTTCGGTTCCGCCCTCGGACAGGCTCCAGTCTCCGAGCGCGAACAGCGCGGATATCAAGCGCCGCTGGTGTTTGTTCTTTTTCGGTTCGGCTTTTACTCCTTGGCGCGCGGAGGCGGCCGCCGCCTCGAACGCGGCGCGCGCAGCGTCCTTCTCCGCCGCCCGGTGTTGCGCAGCGCCCAGCTTTTCAAATATCCGACTGAGCTCATAGGCTTGCTCACTGGAGGTCGGTTGTAGCAGCGTAAACTCTGCGCTGGTCGCAAACGCCTTCGCGGCCGCATCCGCATCGCCTTCGCGCAAGGCGATTTCTCCCTGCGCGGCGAGGAGCGCCGCCTTGGCGCGCATCAGGCGCGGCGACTTTTCTGATGTCTCGAACAGAGCAACCAGCACCCGATCCGCCTGACGCAGCACGCGTTTAGCGGCGTCCGGCGATGCTGTGGGGTCCGAGGCGAGTTTCGGCGCAAGCTGATGGATCAGCTGCTCCGCCGTCGCCAAATTAAGCGCGTGATAGCGCTCGGCGCGTTTGCGTGCGGGTTCCGACGCCGCCGACGAAGCCGCTTTCAATGTGCGCGCCTTCTTTTCCGCCACTTTGCGGGAGGCTTCGGCGGCGGCGTAAGCGCGCGCAGCTTTCGCCGCTTCCGCTCTGGCGTCCGCGGCGCTCTTTTCCGCTGCGCGTTTCTCGCTCTCGGTGCGCGAGCTCGTGAACACCACGCGCCGCTCTCGCGCTTCAGCGGCGGCCCGCCGGGCCTCCGCCGCCGCGCGCCTAGCTTCCGCCGCGCTGCTGCGCAGCTCCGCTTGTTCGCGCCGTCGCTCCGCGCGCGCTAACGCATCGCGCGCATCCGCGGCTTTTTTCTCCGCCGCATCGTGGGCCGCAATCGCATCGCGCAGGGCGGCGCCGACCGAGCGGGCCGCTCGGACGGTATCCACCTGTTGCAGCGCGGCGAGAAGCGCCAACGCAATGCCGATGATCGTCAATGACGCGAAGACCGCGATGCGGCTATTCTGTCGGCCAAGCATAGAGCGCCGGCTGGCGTCGATAAAGGCGTGATGCAGCGCAGTGGCTTGGGGCGCGGATCCCGCCGGCGTTGAGCGCCAGGCCTCCGCGCGCCGCAGCGCCAGCCCCTTCAGCAGCTTTCGGCGTGGACGGCGCGCGCCCCGCCAGTCTTCAGCAAGCGCCGTCAGCCGGCTGCGTTCATCGGTCCAGCTGCGAAGATGTTGGAGGGCTTCGATGATTTGCGCGGCGGCCTCGCTTTGCTCGGCTTTCAGCGCCAAGGCCGGATGGCTGCGCAGCGCCAGCGGCGGCGCGGCGGGGTCGTCGATGGCGGCGATGGCGCTAAGAATTGGCTTGGCGTGCGCGATCGCCTCGTTGATTTCCCATGCGCGCTCGGAAGGCCAGTATCTGGTCGACCCAATGATGGCGACGATGAAATCGGCTTGCGCGATTTCGTCGGTCAACCGCTTCCGCCGCGCCGTATCCGCAATTTCCTGAGCTGCGGTTTCCACCACGCTCGGCTTTTGCGGCGCGATCAGCGGCGTTTTGCCGGCTGCGGGCGACGGCTTCGAGTGCGCCTCGGCGTCCGGCGTGGGCGCCGGCTCGAAGAATGGCGAAAAGCCGGCGGCGGAAAGCCGCTCGGCGAGATGCGCCACGAGCTTTTCTTCTCCACGCGCCGCGGAAATATAGACGCGCACCGGCTTGAGCTTCGTCATTTCTTCCCCGTCTCTTCTGCCCCAGGGAGAAACGTAGCGATTTTCCGACTATAGATCAGCGGAAAATCACAAAATTTATGCTGCCGCCAACGCCTTCTCGATTCGAGACAACACTTCCTCTGGATTACGTCGCCAATCGAGCGAAAGGACGGTCATCGCCTTCCACCCAAAGGCTTTTAGCACGCCCGGTCGCGTCACGTGCCGCTCCAGCAAGTCGGTGCAAGCGTAGTGCGCCGGCCCATCGATCAGCACCGCAAGCTGATGGCGATCCGCGCCGGGCGTCCGCACGGCGACGTCGCAGACGAAAGCGCTCTCGCCAAGATGCGCCTCGGCCTCCCAGCCGCGGTCCCGCAGGCTGGCGGCGATTGTCTCCGCCAGCGGCGTTTCGCGATGGGTCAGCTCGCGCGCGGCGTGCGGGGCCACCGCCGCCAAGGCGCGTCGCATCGCGGGCTGATCGCCGCGGCTGACCGCATCGGCGAATTTCAGATAGGTCTTCAGACACAGCGCGCCGGTGTTGTAGTCATTCGTGATCGCGTCGCCCTTAATGGTCGACACCAGCGCGACATGCTCCTTCGCCCGGCTGAAAATCACGTTGAGCCGCTTTTCACCGCCGGAGCGGTTGATCGGGCCGAAATTCATGCGCATCCGCCCTTGCCGATCCGGTCCGTAGCAGACGGAGATCACGATAACGTCCCGCTCATCCCCCTGAACGTTTTCGAGGTTTTTGACGAACAGCCCTTCAAACTGCCCGCCCTCTTCCCGCTCATATTCGGCGTCGAGAAGGTCGCGGAACTTCGCATCGTCCTTCGCGAGCGTCTCAAGGGCTTTTTCAATTTGAGCCTGTTGGGCTTCGGAGAAGGCGACGACGCCGATCGATTTGCCCGTTTTGGCCTTGAGCAGGCCGCGGATCATTTCGGCGATATAGGCCGCTTCGCCGGTGTTCTTTTGCTTCTCATAGGCGGCGAACGGCGTGTGGTGGAAGCTGACGGGGCGCGCCAGCGTTTCCTTCCAAAACTCCGCGCCGTCTTCAGCCACGCCGGCGATGATCGGCTCGGCCGGCTTGGCCAGCAAAGTCGAGGGGATCGAAATCAGCTTGCCTGCGTAGAACACAGCGTTTGAAAAGGCGATCAGCTCCTCGGAGCGGGAGCGATAGTGCCATCCGAGCAAGGTGGAGGGCAGCGCTTTGGCGGCCTGGGCCAAGAAACTCTCAGCGTCCAGATCGAGGGCGCCCTCATCCTCCTCGCTCCCGAATAGGTCAGGCTCCGCGCCGTCCGAATCGTCTTCGGCCGGCCCTGAGCCGAAGAAGTTGGTGGGCGGCAGCTGCTTTTCGTCGCCGACGACGATCGCTTGCGGGGCGCGGAACAGCGTTGGTGCGGCTTCTTCCACCGGCACCTGGGACGCTTCGTCGAAGATCACCACGTCGAAGATATCGGGGTCGAGCGGCAGGACGTCGGCAACCGAGAGCGGGCTCATCAGCCAGATCGGTTTGATGTCCCGGATAAGCAGGCCGGCGGGCCCGGCCATCAGCTCGCGCACGGAGCGGAACCGTTGGTTCTTCGACAGCTCGCGATCGAGATCCCGCCGCGCCTCGACATAGGTTCGGCGCAGGATCTGAGTGTCGGCCTCCAACTCCAGGTCCAGGCGCGTGGTCAGCTCAATATGTTCGACAAAGTTCCGCCGCGCGCGCTCAAGAAGCGTTGCAGCGGTGAGCTTGCGCAGATCGCTCAGCGAACCGCCAATTTCGCCCGAGGTTTCGTCAACCGCCGCGCCGGAAAGTTCGCGCAGGCTCGGGCGCACGGCGAGGGCGCGCTCAACCGCGCGATCAACAATAGCCGCTTCGATCTGATCGACGGACGCATCGATCCGGCGCAATGCGGCGCGCACCCCATCCGGCGCATCCGCTAAGGCGCGCAAAGCGGGGGCGAATGCAGGCAGGCTTTCGCGCCCGGCCTCAAGCTCGGAAAGCGCGGCGAAGGCGTGTTCGACCGGCAGCATCTCCAACCCTTCGAAGCAGGTCGAGATCGCGTGGCGCGCCGCCTCGGCGGAATGTTTCAGCGCCGCCAACGCCTGAATCCGATCCGACGCGGCTTCGCTCTCCCGCGTCGCCAAATCAAGCAGCGGCGTTGCGCGCGCGCCTTCCGCCGGCGTGCCACGATCGCGCTCCTCGACGATCTGCAGCGCTTCCGCGCCGGATCTTACGCCGAGATTGGCGGCAAGCTGCTTCAGATGCCGCTCAACTTCTTTCTGCGCGTCATGCTCCTCGGCCAGATCCGCCAGCAGATCCTTAATCAGCGGCCGGATTGCCAGCTCATGGAGCTTACAGCGTTGCTCAACTTCGGTTTTCACCTGGCGCCAGGCGCTGGACATGAAGGAGAGCAGACCGCCCTCATGCCGGCGCGCCAGCTCCAACGCGCGTTCGGTTTCAATGTCGCTGAGCTTTTCCGTCCAAAGCTTGGTCTTCTCCTGCGCGCGCTCCAATGTCTCGCGGGCCTCATCCAGCCAGCGTTGATCATTGCGGAAGGCGTTGGCCTCATTGCTGACCGGGTTCATGATCCGCAAGCGCCCCGCCGCGGCGACCGGGGCGAGGCGAGCGGCGTAGTCGATCTGCGCAAACAGCGCGGCGAGCGGCGCGACGCCATCCCAGACGGCCAGGCCCGCCGCATCGCCCATTTTTTTCAGATGCGGACCGAGCTCAGTCAGCGCGGCGCTGAGCCGTTCGAACAGAGCCGGGTCAGCCGACGCCTCGGCCGAGACAAAACGCGCCGGATGCCGGGCCAGAATTGGCTCGGATCCCATTCTGCGCAATGCGCCTTCCATCGCGCGGGCCGCGTCTCGGCCTTCGCGCCAATCCGAGAGCGACGGCAGCAATTCGATGTCGGAGCCTTCCAGACGGTGCGCCCGGACCTCTTCGCCGCTCGGGCGTTTCTCCTGCGCGGCGCGGCTGATCAGCTTATGAACCGGCTCGCCCTCATGGGAGGACATCATGCCCTGATCCAGCTCGGTCAGCGCCACCAGCCCCTCTTCGGCGCCCCCGATCGCGGCGCTGCGGCTGGGTTCGACCTGATCGTCCGGCGTCGCGCCCATCCAATTTTCGTAGAGCGCTTTGAGATCCAGCACGAAGCCGCGCTTGTCTTCCTGGCTGTCATGGACGCGCGCGCACAGCCGGTGCAGCCCGAGGCCTTCGAGACGATTATAGACCACATCGAGCGCCGCCCGCTTTTCACAGACGAACAGCACGCGTTTGCCGCGGCCGACAAAATCCGCGATCAGGTTGGCGATCGTTTGCGACTTGCCGGTGCCGGGCGGGCCTTGGATCACATAGCTCTCGCCCGTTCGCGCGCGCGCCACGGCCGCGGCTTGGGTCGGATCGCTCGGCATGACCTCAAATCGCTCCCGCACGGGCGGGGCGGAAACCGGTCGGGCGATCGGCTTCGGCGCGTCCGAGAAAAGCTGGCCAAATGCGCCGGAGCGCGCGCCGGTTTCGTCATCCTTCAACGCCCCTTCCAGCAGCGCGTCGAAATCATGGACGAGGCTCATCTTGCGATAGTTGAAGTTCGCCAGGGTGACCGAGCACAGATCCATTTCCCACATGCGCGCCGCGCCGGCGCCGGAGGCGGCGCGATCGAGCGGGGCTGCGTCCGCCGGCGCGGCGGATTGGCGTCGATCGGTCAGCGGCAAGGCCATTTGCGCGCTGCGGCCGCGTCGCGCTGGGGCGGGGGCCGGCGCGACATAGCGCTGATGCATTTGCAGCCCGAGCGGGCGCCAGTTCGTCCGCGCGTAGGAATAGGAGATGTCGCCGACCCGCTTCACGCCGGTGGAGCTTGGCTTGGAGCGGCGGCGATACAGGTCAACTTTACGAAGCGCGCGCTCATGCATCGCGGCGACGTCCGGCGTGGTGCGCAGAGTAAGCTTAACGCCCGGCTCCGAGCGCAGGATTTGCTCCGCGATGCTGCGGTGAAGCGCTTCGATTGCGCCGGGCTGCTCCAGATCAACGCTGGCGGGCAGCTCGACACCGTAGATCAGCTTCAGATAGCGGCGGAGCGCCGGGTTTACTTCGGCTTCCGTCGTTGTCGCTTTGAGATCAAAGCTGTCGCGCACGCCGCGGCGTTTCTTCAGCTCCACCGGCAGCAGCAGCAGCGGCGAGGAAATTGGCGCTTCCGGATCTTCTTTCAGATTGCGCCAGCGTAAGAACGCAATGACCATTCGCAGCTGGCTAAAGCCGAATTCGGTCCGGTCTTTGCGCGCTTGGTTGCGAATTTTGTCGAGCGCGGGCGGCGCGTACAGCGTTTCTTCGAAGCGAATAAATTCCGACAGCGGGATTGTCGCGCCCTTGGTGATGCGCTCCGCCAAATCGCCGCCCCAGACGAACAGCTGCTCTGGACGGATGGCTTCGACGCGCAATACGATTGGCGTCGAGGCTTCGGTCAGGTTGAGCTCATTGCTTGAAGGCTTATGGAACAGCAGCTTGTTCCGGCGCGAAAGATCATAGAGCCGGCCGCGCAGCTCGGTCAGGATCGCATCCTCACGCGGTAGGGCTTCGCTGCGCGCCTCCGCGGCGACTTCTGCGCTCGCGGCTGTTTGGCGGTGGTTCTCCAGCGCGCTGATCGCTGCGCGCAGATCCTGGATTCGGCGGCGGCGATCCAGCTCCGTCATCTGTGTAATGACTTGAGCCACGACCGGATGCAGCCGGCCATTGAGCTGCATGAGCTGGCGGCGATGGGCGACAAAGGCCGCCAGATCACGATCTTCAGTGAAATTAAGCCCCAGCGCGACGCTGGCGGCGATCATGCCGAGCGAGAAAATGTCGGTCAGCGGATCATGGTTGCCGATCACATGCTCCCAGCAGCGATAATCCGGCACGAAGACGGGCTCCGTCGGGGTTTCGCCGCGCGGCCCGATCGGCTCGGACGCGTTCAGTTGGGACGGCGCGCTCGCATAGAGGCCGGCGATATCCAGATCGCCCTTCATCCCCTGCAGCCGGTTGATCGCCAGGCTGCTCCATTTCGGCTTCAACGCTTGGCCGGGGCCGAAATACAGCCGGCCGCGCCAGCTGCCGATCGCCTCCACCCCGTCGAGCGGCGCGACTTGCCCCTGATCATGCAGCTCCAGCGTTTGGCGCATCAATGGCAGGACGGCGGCGAGAACGTCCTCGGTGCCGATTTCTTCAAACGCGGCGAATTCCTCCAGCAGATCATGGAGATCGTTGAAGCTTTCAACGCCTAGAGCCGCGTCCAGCCGGTCGCGGGCGCTCAATTCGGTTCTGCCCATTCTTGCTCTCTCGCCTCATCTGCGGGCTTGGGTCGCGGCTGATCGCGCCCCCGCCTCGTCCTGCGCTGCGTCATCCCCCTGCGCGGCGCATATGATATTGATTGTGCGGCGATGCGGGCGTCGAGCGCGCCGCATCCGTCTGTTCTAACGTCCGCCCGCTGCTGCGATCGGGCCGCCTTCATCTTCGTCGGAGCCGCTATCATCATCATCGTCGTCATTGTCCGAGCCAAGCGCGGCTTCGGCGCGGGCGATGATGGCTCCGGCGTTTTTCTCAAGCTCGGCGAGCTTGGTTTTGGTTGTTTTGAGTTCCGAGGCCGCCAGAGCCTTAAAGTCCGCCGACAAGCCGAAATCGTCGGCAAAGGTCAGCGCGGCGGCCATCAGCGCTTCATGCACCTGCGGATCGACGGTCGTGAAATCCAGCAGCGTGTAGGCGAGGTAGCGGCGGATCGACGGGTGCGAGGCGGCGATCGCCGCGCGCAACGGGTCCACGTCATCCCGCTCAACGCGGGCCTCCCCCAGCGCGTCGGCCAAACGATCCGAGAAAGCGCGGGCGTGGTTGCGCACAAGCCGTCTGCGGCTCCATGGCGCCACCAGGAATTCATAGAGCATCCAATGGGTCAGATCATCGACCCGCTCTTGCCCCAATATGTCGAGCTGATCGATCGGCGACGCGCCGTCGAGCAAGGCGCGGGCGCGAATATCAGCGTTTGGCGCGTCGTGGGCCCAGGCGGCCAGAAGGGCGGCGCGCAGCGCGGTCTCGGGGAAGGGTTCCGCAGGCGCGGATTTCCCGCCGCGCAGCAGAGATTTTTCCTCCGGCCGTTCAGATTTCGCCAGAATTTCTTCGGCTTCGGCAAGATAGGCCGCGCCGCTGGCGTCGTTTGAGCCGGATGAGACTTTGGCCTGCGCGCACAGCGCCGGCTCCAGATCCCCCACCGCCCAGAGGCCGTACCGATCGGCGTACAGCTCGGTGTAAAGCCGCTCCAGCCGCGCCGTCTCTAGAAAAGCCGGGGCGCATCCGGGCTGGGCGCCCGCCCAACGCAGCAGCCGGTAGGCTGTCCAGAGCCGCCCGTCCTCATAGGTCCACAGCGCGTGATGTGCGAGTTCATGGCCGAGAAGAAAACGCAGCTCAGCCAGCTCCAGCGCTTCCAGAGCGTCGCCTTCGAACACGATATGCGCCGTTTCGCGCTCGAAATAGAGCGCGGCGTTGCGGCGTAGGCCGTCTTCGGCCTGATACAGAATGACCGGCGCATCCACGCCCATCGCCTCTGCGATTTCATCCGCGGCCGAATAGGCCGTTTGGTTTTTCTCGCGGTCCAACGCGAAGGCGCGGCGCTTTAGCTCCAGGCGCAAATCATCGGCTGCTGCGCTCGCGGTCTCATCGCTTTCCATCCATTTCCAGAGCTCGGGCTCCCGACGGGATAGAAAGTTCGCGAGGGTGCGATGATAAGGCGTGGGCGACGGCGCGGCGTAACGATCGTAGGCAAGGTCCGCCATCTTAAATGGTCGCGCTCCCGGCGCTTATGCGGGCCAATCTTACGCCGGCCCTTTATTGCTGCTCTTCCGCGGCTGATATACGTTAATTAGGCGCGTTATGGAAGTCGCGCCGGGCCGCTTGGCCGCTTTCGGTGCAAGAACAGCGCCGATTATGGTTAGTGTGGCGGCGACTTGGCGCTATCGCGGCGTTTTCGCCGCTGAGCGGAAACGGTTCGCGGCTGATGCGCACGTTGTTTCAGTGACATCGTCGGCGCCTTAGTCGCAGAGGATCGGCACCACGCTGCGCTCGAATGAGAGCGGCAGGCCCTCGCTTAGTTTGGCGACAGGCTCGCCGGAGGCGTGGAAATCCACCTTCGCAGCGGTGAGAAAGGCGGTTAACGCGTCCAGCCCGACCGCGAAATTAACATTTGGCGGGGTGGTCTCCGCATTGAAGCCTGGCGTGGTCAGCACTGAGACCGCCACCCCGATCACCCGGCCGGCGCTGTCGAGCACTGGTCCGCCGGAGCTGCCCGGACGCATCAGCGCGTCGACGCCGAAATTGGCGCGGCGCCCCAGATAACCTGTTCGGGAGCTGACAACGCCGCGTGTGACGACGACGGAGCGGCCGAGTTCGCCATAAAATGGGAAGCCGAGTACGAACACGCCGGATCCCAGCAACATCGGGCGGCTGGGGGGCGCGAGGCGCAGCCAGTGTGAAGATGGCGTGGCGGCGCGCAGCAGCGCCAGGTCGGTCTCGCGATCCATCGCAATCAATGTCAGCTTGCGGTCCTGCGCATCGCGGATGTCAGCGCATTTGGCGACGACATGGGCGTTCGTGATCAGCTCTGTCTTGCTGATGTAGAAGCCGGAACCTGAGCCGCGTCCGGGCAGGGGCGGCGGCGGCTCATACCCCCGGCTCGCCGGCGTCGGATGCGCGCCAGGCGTTGTGTCGGTCAGCGGCGCGAGCCCGCTCTTGCGCATGTTGGCGCTTGGCGGCTTCGGGGCAAGCTCGGCGACAGCAAGGCCGCCAGTCATGAGCAACAGCAAGATCAAGCCGAGCCCGCTGGCGTGGAGACGCCGCCATGCGGCGCGAGCAGCGCCGTTTTTCGGTTTTTGAACTGACGTTCGCATCTCTGCGGTCCTTGGCAATCTGCGGCGCTCGGCTCGATATCAACTTTATGGTCCGGCAATCGTGGTCCGGTTGCGGATTGGAGGCAAGAGCGGTCATTTTGACGCGTTGCGCTCAGAGGGAGCGGGCGACCGCCGGATTTATCAGCCCGGCCCTCTCCAAAACGTGCGCCGCGCGCGGCGGCCTCTTCGCAAGCGGCGTCGTGAAGGATATGCAGGCGCAGCGCTGCGGCGCTGGCGGGACATCAAGCCGCAAAATGCGGGATGACAGCGGAAGGGGACGGCGATGCAACAACTTGAGGTGGCGATTCTCGCGATCGAGTCGGATCTGCCGTCAGCGCGGTTGCTGGCGCAGGATCTGCGCGCCGAAGGGGTCAATGCGGACGCTTTCGGGCTCGACGCCGCCGATGATGTGTTTGGCGCTGCGCTGTGCGTCGTCTTTTTTGCAAGCCCCGCCGCGCTGTATGTCGCCGAGTGGCGCGGGATTGCGGCGATCGGCGCGGCGGATCGGCTGCAGGACATTATCGTCGCGCTTTCGGGCGATGTTGATCGGGAAGAGCTGGCTCGCATTTTGCCGACGCGAAACGTGGCAGCCGCCTCGGCGCAGGCGGTGATGTCGACCCCGCCCTTGTTCGACGGCGATGCGCCGAGTGTCGCGCCGCCGGCGGCTGCGCCCGGCGCGTCGACCGGCGCGATCGATCACATGCTCGGCGGTTTTGACGATACGGAAGAAGAGGCCGAAGCGGCGGAGATGGATGAGCCGGAGGCGCCGCGCGCCGCCGCGCCCAAGAAAGTCGCAGCGCCTGCGCCTGCGCGGGAGCAGTTGGAGAGCCGTCCCCGCCGCGCTCGCCGCAGCTATGGCGAGGATGCGGCGGAAGAAAGCGCCGGCGCGATCAAGAGCGCGAAGCTGTTTGAGAACGCGCCCCGTCGGATGCGTTTGGGGGAGCGGCGCGAGGTGACCGTGCGGATCTCTGCGCAGAAGGGCGCTGAAAAAGGCATGAGCGGCGCCATATCCGAGCATGCGATCATGGCCGCGCAGGTTATGACGGTCACCCTCGATGATCCCGATTTCGCCTTCGCGATTCGCCCTTTGACGCCCGCGACGCAGTGGATTGATCGGTCGGCGGTCGCGCGCCTCGGCCTGGTTGGCGCTGCGGCGACCGCGGAGTGGCGTTGGTCGGTCGAGCCGATCAAGACCGGCTCTCATCGCCTCTCGATCGCTGCGGCGGCGCGGGTGACTGATGCGAATGGGATGTCCGCCGACGCCGGGCTGCCAGCGCAAACCGTGCAAGTCTCCGTATCCGTTGCGCCGGGACGCATCGTGGCGCGGTCTTTACGCTGGGCCGCCGTCGCGCTTGGCGCCGGCGCGATCGGCCATTTCGGCAATGAGGTGATCGAGGCTGTGCGCGGCGCCCTGGGATAAAGGATTGGGATAAAGAATTGCCGGCGTCGCCCAGCGTGACGCCACGATTTCGTCATGATTGGCGTGCGGGTTATCCCGTCACAAAACATGCTTATGTCTATTTATTCTGCTGTAAGGGGATTTCTGCGCTTCTATTGATTTAGCAGTCGGGACAGAACGATGTTTTTCTGCGGTTTGTCATAATTTTGCCCAAAGGCTCTCCATCCCTTCAACCATAATATATTATGGAGGAAGCAATGGAAATCTCGACCGAAGCGAGGCCGTTGGGCGAAATGCTCAAGGCGGGGCGGTTTCAGCCGGCTTCGGTCCAGCGCGCGTTTCAATGGGGGGGGCGGGAGGCCTCCGTCTTACTGAATGATCTCGTGGCCTTCATGCGTCGCCTCGGCTTTGCGCCGACCGATTGTACGGAGGATGTGTGCAATGACGGCGTTATTGGCAGCGACGAGATCGACGCGGAGGGGCGCATCTCCGAACGCGTCTCGGACGCGGCCGGGGACGCTTCACGGGTGGATGAAGCGATGCAGATTGCGGTGCGGGCGCCCAGCCCAGCGCCGCGCCGGGCTCAGCCGGATCTCTATTTCCTCGGCGGCGTCGTCATATTGCCGGCGCCGAAAGCGCCGGGTGTTTTTCACCTCTATGATGGTTTCCAGCGGACAACGACGCTGATGGCGTTGCTGAGCGCCTTGCGCGCCAGTTTTGACGATGACGCCGCGCCGGAGATTGAAACGATCTCTGCGCTGCTGCTGTCCGAGCAAGCGGCCGACCGCCGCCGCCTGTTTGTCAGCGGCATGGGCGGCGTGTTGGCGCGGATGATGGGGCCGCCGCTGAAAAAAAGGCGCGGCCGCTTCTGGCGCAACGCGAAGAATGCGGCGCAGCGGCTGGCTGATGTTTACTATGTTTTTCAGGAGCGCTTCGCCTGTTGGACTGATGAAGAACGCGCATTTTTCCTAGACGCGCTGCTCAACAAAGTTGTCGTCGGCGTGCTGCGGGTGGAGAATCGCTCGGTCGCTTACCAGATCTTTGTTGGGTCCAACGGGCGCGGCCGCTTGCTGGAGTTGAGCGATATCCTCAAGGGCCGAATCGTGGAGCTCATTGATCGCGGCGAGGGGGCGCCGGCGGCGGAGCGTTGCGCGCGGTCTTGGTCGGAGATGCATAAGCGCTTCGGCGATCGCTTCGATACGCTGTTAAAGGCGAGCGAGTTTATCCGCTATCTGCCGCGCGAAGCATATGAAGCTGGCGATCTTTTGCTGCAAAGCATCGACATGGCCGAGGATGAAAAAGCGCCCACAGACGCGCTCGCGCGGGATCTTAGCCTTTGGGTCGCAGGGTTGCAGGACGCGTATGCCGACTCCTTCGCCCGCATCCGGGCGCATCACGCGCCAATTGACTCTTTTGGTTGGGATATTGCGCTCCGGCGACTGTCTTTTCTCGATTGGAACGAATGGCTGCCCGTCGCCCTGCAAATCGATCTGCTCGCCGGGGCGGATAATGCGCGGCGCGCGCGTCAACTGCATGCGCTGCAGCGCTTCTGCTACATCCTCGATTTGGCTTGGTGGAACCAGAAAGGGCGGATGGAGATCGCGGGTGAGGCTATTCGACAGTTGCGCCAAGGGCATAGCCCCTTCGCAAACACGCATGAGGATGACGGTCGAGTAATCTACGGCGCGATGAAGGCGTCAGAGAGGTTGCGAGAGCGTGCGCGCGCGGCGCTGGAGCGGCCGCTGCTCGATCCTGCGAAGCGAGGGCCGATTGTGCGGCTGTCCGAGACCTTGCTCTGGGGCGATTACCTGCCGAACGGCTGCACCGACAATGCCGACGTCGAGCATATCTTGCCGCAGGCCCATATTGGCGAGTGGGCGGAGAAGTTCACCGAAGAGGAGCATGAGTTCTGGTGCAACCGCCTCGGCAATCTGTGTATATTGGAAAAGGAGACAAACCGGCGTGTCGCCGCTCATGCGTGGGCCGTTAAGCGGCAGGCTTACTTGGATGTGGCGGAGCGGTTCAACAGCGCGGCGGACGCAGCCCGGGTGGATGAGTGGACTGTCAGCGCTATCGCCGCGCGGCATGAGCGGATGGTCGCGCTGGTCAGCGCGCATCTGCGGATTTCGCCCGCGGCGTAAGGGGCGCCCTCATTGTCGGCGCTGCTACGCGTCGCCTTGCCGATAAGCGGACCTGAACAGCTCGGCCAGCGTGCGCAGCTCCTCGCTGCGCGGCGATTCCTTGCGCCATGCGAGGATGACCTTTCGCGGCAACACCCCCTCAATCGGCGCCAAGGCGACGTCATGGCCCTGCGCGACATGGGCGTCGACTGCAATTTGCGGCAGCAGCGTGACCCCAAGCCCCTCCGACACCATCGAAATCAGCGTGTTTAGGCTGGTGGCGGCGAATTCACGCTCGGCATGAAAGGCGGGTGGGCTAAAGGCGGACAGCGCATGTTCCTGCAGGCAGTGCCCCTTTTCCAGCAGCAGCACTGTCCGTCCCTGCAGATCCTCCTCGGTGATCTTGTCGCGGTTCGCCAGAGGATGTCGGAGGCCGCAGGCGAGCTGATACCCATCGTCAAACAGCTCCGCATATTCAAGATCCCCAATTGCGAATGGGAGGGCGAGCAGGGCGCCATCGAGTTTGCCTGAGGTTAGCCCGTCCAGCAGGCGATCCGTCAGCTCCTCACGCAGAATGAGTTTGAGATCGGGAAAACGCTGGCGAAGCGCCGGCATGGCTTTGGGCAGCAGGAAGGGGCCGATTGTTGGAATCGCGCCCAGCCGCAGCAGACCAGACAGCGGCCGCCCCTCCGCCGCCGCCATCTCCACCATCGCTTCGGCGTCGGCAAGCAGCCGTCGCGCCCGTTCGGCGAGTCGCTCGCCGATCGACGTCAGGAACACATGCCGTTTGCTGCGTTCGGCGACGACGATTCCAAGCGTGCTTTCGAGTTCCTTCAACCCAGCGCTCAGGGTGGATTGAGTGACGTTGCAGCGAGCGGCGGCGCGTCCGAAATGAAGCTCGTCAGCAAGCGCGACCAAGAATCTGAGCTGTCGAAAGCTGGGAAGATGAGTCATCGGCGTTCTCGATCAGGCCTTATCGAAAAATACGATTAGCTTGAGCAAATCTATTTGTTTCAGCCGATCGGTGCAAAACGCTAATTTGTTACTCGTGAAAAAGGCGGGCGTATCCGACCATACTTCCGGCGCATGTAGCGGCGGCAGTAAGTAAAGAGCTTTAAAGCTGTAGCTGGCCAAAGTTTTGACCAAATAAGCATGTGTCGGCGGATCGTACGCCTTTCCAATGTGCGTAAGGTCGAAGCCGCCTACTCAAAGACGGGAGAGCAAGATGTCCTACACCGTTGATCTAAGTATCAAGCCTGAAGTTGAAGGCTTCTTTGATGAAGCAACAAACACTATTTCCTATATTGTCAAGGATCCGGCTTCCAACTCATGCGCAATCATCGATAGCGTGATGGATATCGACTATGCTGCCGGTCGCATCACCTACGATCATGCGGATAGTCTGATCGCGCGCATTCAAGCGCGGGGCCTTAAATTGGAGTGGATCATCGAGACCCACGTCCATGCCGATCATCTCAGCGCCGCGCCCTATATCCAACAGAAGCTGGGCGGCAAGATCGGTATCGGCGCCGAAATCATGACGGTGCAAAACACCTTCGGCAAGATCTTCAACGAAGGCACCGAGTTCCAACGTGATGGTTCGCAGTTTGATGCGCTGTTCACCGATGGCGACACGTATTTCATCGGTGAAATGCGCGCCGTAGCGCTCCATACGCCAGGCCACACGCCGGCCTGTATGGTGCATCTGATGGGCGACGCGGCGTTTGTGGGCGACACGTTGATGATGCCGGATGGCGGCACGGCGCGGGCGGATTTCCCGGGCGGCGATGCTGGCGTGCTGTTCGACTCCATTCAGAAAATCCTGACGTTGCCGGACAAAACGCGCCTGTTCATGTGCCATGACTACGCGCCGGGCGGACGCGAGATCGCATGGGAAACCACCGTTGGCGAAGAGCGTCGGAACAACATCCATGTTGGCGAAGGCAAAACCCGCGAAGACTTCGTTGCGGCGCGCACGGCTCGTGACAAAACCTTGTCAATGCCGAAGCTCATCATTCCATCCCTGCAAGTCAATATGCGCGCGGGTGAAGTGCCGACGGATAAAGACGGCAATCCGATGCTAAAAGTGCCGATTAACGGCCTTTAAAGTGCAGATGGCTAACTCAGCCGCCTCGATCGCGATCCTGCCTAACGCGCTGCTCTACTATAAATTTATATAAAAACTGCCGCGAGGCCGGATGTTCGGCCTCGCAGTTCAATGTGCGCGTCAGTCAATAATAAACATCGGCGCGGCAACATAAGAAATAAGACAGGAGGATGAGAATGGATATTAAGGTGGTGGCGAAAAACGTGTCGGTGTCTGGACAGTTGGCGCCGGCCGAAGTTGCGACGCTGAAAGAAGGCGGCTATCGCTCAATTATCTGTAACCGGCCGGATGGCGAGGGGGCGGATCAACCAAATTTCGAAGAGGTTGATGCGGCGGCGCGCGCGCTCGGTATGGAAACGCGGTATCTCCCGATCAAGTCAGGCATGGCGACCGACGCGGACGCTCAGGCGTTTGGACAGGCCCTGCTCGAACTGCCAGGTCCAGTGCTCGCCTACTGCCGCTCAGGCGCCCGGTCCGCGACGCTTTGGTCGTTGAGCCAGGCTGGCTCACGCCCGATGAGCGAGATCCTGGCGGCGACAAAAGCCGCCGGCTACGATATGAACGGCGTCGCGCGCCGGATCGCAAATGGCGGCGTCACGCCAACTGATCAGGCCGATGCGAGCTACGATGTCGTGATCGTCGGCGCTGGCGCCGCAGGAATTGCGGTCGCGGCCAGCTTGCAGGCGCGGCGAGATGATCAGAGCATTGGCATCATCGATCCCTCTGACGTGCATTACTACCAGCCCGGCTGGACGATGGTCGGCGGCGGCATTTTCAACGCGGCCGACACCGCCAAGACCACCGGTTCGCTGATCCCGCGCGGCGTGGAGTGGATCAAGGCCGCTGTCGCGGCGTTTGAGCCGGATAACAACGCCGTCATTCTCGAGGGATGCCGCGTCGTGCGTTATCGCCGCCTGATTGTGTGCCCGGGGCTGAAAATCGATTGGGATCGCATTGCAGGGCTGGAGGAAACGCTCGGCCGCAATGGCGTCACCTCAAACTATCGCTATGACCTTGCGCCCTACACGTGGCGGCTGGTGCAGGAGATGAAGCGCGGCCGCGCGATCTTCACTCAGCCGACGATGCCGATCAAATGCGCAGGCGCGCCGCAGAAGGCGATGTATCTGTCGGCGGACGCTTGGCTGAAACGCGGCGTTTTAAAAGATATCGAGATCCGGTTCTGCAACGCCGGCGGAGTGTTGTTCGGCGTGAAGGACTATGTGCCGGCGTTGGAGGAATACATCGCCAAATACAACGCCCAACTCGATTTCTTTCACAATCTCGTCGCCATCGACGGGCCGGCGAAAATCGCGACTTTCGAAGTTAAAAAGCCGGATGAGGAAATGCGTCAGGTTCAGGTCGAATTCGACATGATCCATGTCGCGCCGCCCCAGTCGGCGCCGGACTTCATCAAAGTTTCTCCATTGGCGGACGCGGCCGGATGGGTCGATGTGGATCAGGCGACGCTTCGGCATACGCGCTATGACAATGTCTGGTCGCTTGGCGATGTTATGAATGCGCCCAACGCCAAAACCGCGGCGGCGGCGCGTAAGCAGGCGCCGGTTGTCGCAGCCAATATCGTGGCGGACATCGAAGGGCGTTCGCCTGTTGCGCAGTATGACGGTTACGGCTCCTGCCCGCTGACCGTTGAGCGCGGCAAGATCGTCTTGGCGGAGTTCGGCTATGGCGGCGCATTACAGCCAAGCTTCCCGCGGTTGCTGCTGAACAGCCGCAAACCCTCACGGATGGCGTGGTTCCTGAAGGAGCGGATGCTGCCGCCGATCTATTGGAAGGCGATGCTGCGCGGAAAAGAATGGTTGGCTAAGCCGAAAAAGCTTGAGGCGAAGCCTGCAAAAGACACCGTTTGATTTTGTATAGGCGAGGCTCAGGCCTCGCTTACTTTCTAAGGCACAGTAATTCGGGGCGGTCATGCTGAATGCAGTAGCGCGTTATCTACCGATACTATCATGGGGCCGACAGTATGATCGGGAAAGTTTCTCCAATGATTTGATCGCCGCCGTGATTGTGACGATCATGCTGATCCCGCAATCGCTGGCCTACGCTCTGCTGGCGGGACTTCCCGCCGAAGCGGGAATCTACGCGTCGATTGTGCCTATTCTGTTCTATGCGGTGTTCGGCACCAGCAACGCCTTGGCGGTCGGGCCGGTCGCCATTGTCTCCTTAATGACGGCGGCTGCGATCGGGAATGTCGCGGAGCAAGGGACGGCGGGGTATGCTGTCGCCGCGCTGACATTGGCGGGGCTGTCCGGCGCAATTTTGCTGGTGATGGGTTTCTTGCGGCTCGGCTTTGTCGCCAATTTCCTGTCGCATCCAGTCATTGCCGGCTTCATCACCGCATCCGGCGTTTTGATTGCAGCGAGCCAGCTCAAGCATATTCTCGGCGTTCCTGGCGGCGGCCACACTCTCATCGAGATCCTCGGCTCGATCGGCGCCCATCTCAGCGATGCAAGCCTGGTTACGATCATCATCGGCGTTCTAGCGACGGGCTTTTTGTTCTGGGTCCGCAAAGGGCTGAAGCCGCTGATGCTGGGGCTTGGCGTAAAGCCTCGAATGGCGGATGTGATCGCGAAATCCGGCCCTGTAGCCGCGGTCGCCGCGACGACGGTGGCGGTATGGGCGCTGAGCCTGGGGGAGGGCGGCGTCGCAATCGTCGGCGACGTGCCGCAAAGCCTGCCGCCCTTTACTTTGCCTTCCTTCAACCTGGATCTGATCCAGGCGTTGATATTGCCGGCGATTCTGATCTCGCTGGTTGGGTTTGTCGAGTCTATTTCGGTGGCGCAGACGCTGGCGGCGAAGAAGCGGCAGCGCATTACGCCGGATCAGGAGCTGATCGGCTTGGGCGCCGCTAATCTCGGCGCAGCATTCACCGGCGGCTATCCGGTCACCGGCGGTTTTGCGCGCTCGGTTGTGAATTTCGACGCTGGGGCCGCGACCCCTGCGGCCGGCGCCTTCACGGCTGTGGGCTTGGCGATTGCGTCCGTCGCCTTCACGCCCCTTGTATATTTCCTGCCTAAGGCCACACTTGCTGCGACGATTATTGTCGCGGTGCTCAGCTTGGTCGACTTCTCTATCCTTAGTCGTAGCTGGCGCTACAACAAAGCGGACTTCGCTGCGGTGTTGACAACTGTCCTGCTGACACTGGGGCTTGGCGTTGAGGTTGGTGTTTCCGCTGGCGTCGCGCTTTCGATCGCGCTGTTCCTCTATCGAACCTCGCGGCCGCATGTTGCGGAGGTCGGGTTAGTCCCAGAAACCGAGCATTTCCGAAATATTCGTCGGCACCAGGTCGTGACATCTCCGCAACTTGTAACGCTGCGCATCGATGAAAGCCTGTACTTCGCCAACGCCAGGTTTTTGGAAGATTGCATTTACGATCGCTTGATCGGTGACAAAGATGTGAAAGACTTTGTCTTGATGTGCTCTGCCGTAAATGAAGTTGATCTAAGCGCGCTCGAAAGCTTGGAGGCGATCAATGAGCGACTTAAATCAATGGGCGTAAGGCTGCATTTGTCGGAGGTTAAAGGGCCGGTGATGGATCGGCTGGAGCGTTCTGGCTTCTTAAAGCACCTGACTGGCGACGTGTTTCTCAGCCAGTATCAGGCGATGCAAGCCTTGACGCCCGCAGATCCTGGGCCCCGCGCCGCGGCCGAGTAGCCCTTCCTTGCGTCGCCGCGCTTTTGGTGCGGGGACGTGTGTTCAGAACGAGCTTGGGGACACAGCACAAGAATGATTGCGACAGAATTCACCCCGCTGACATCACTGGTCGGCGGCGCGCTGATTGGTCTGGCGACCGTCGGCGCAATGCTCGCGCTGGGGCGCATTATGGGCGCCACGGGCATTTTGAGCGGCGCGGTATTGCCGACCTCCTGGCGCGACTGGTCCTGGCGCGCGGCCATGCTGCTCGGTATGGCGGTTGGGCCGGCGGCTTATCTTGCGGTTACGGGACAGTGGCCGGCGATCTCCATTCCGATCTCGCGTGAAATGATCGTGGTCGGCGGTTTCGTTGTTGGCGTGGGCGTCACGCTCGGCGGCGGCTGCACGTCGGGCCATGGCGTATGCGGTCTCGCCAGAATTGCCCGCCGCTCGCTGATCGCGGTGCCGGTATTCATGCTTGGCGCGGCCGCCAGCGTCTTTGTCATTCGTCACGTCGTAGGAGGTTGAGATGCGTCTGGCCGCAAGTTTTCTGATTGGTCTTGTCTTTGGCGTCGGCATCGTGATTTCCGGCATGGCGAACCCGGCGAAAGTATTGAACTTTTTCGATGTGGCCGGCGCCTGGGATCCGAGCCTGATCTTCGTGATGGGCGGCGCGCTCGGCGTCACCTTTATTGGCTACCGCTTGGTCTGGCGGCGTCGCGCGCCGCTGTTTGACAGTCAGTTCCACATTCCCGCCCGTTCAGACGTTGATCTTCGACTGATCGGCGGCTCCGCCCTGTTTGGCGTCGGCTGGGGGATTGCGGGCTTTTGCCCTGGCGGCGCGTTGCCGGCGCTGGGCACTGGGATCGCGGATGTGTTTTGGTTTGTCGGCGCGCTGATCGCCGGGATGCTCTCAACGCGCGCTGTGATTACCTTTGCGCCTATTCGCACGGCGCTGCAGAAGTAGCGCTTACGCCTGCGATGCGGCGATGGCGGCTTGCCCCAGCGCAAGGCCGCCATCATTCGCCGGCGCCCGATGGGGGAGGAGCGGTCGCAAGCCCGCCGCCTTCAGCGCCGAATAGGCGCCTTCCAACAAGATCTTGTTCTGCAGCACCCCGCCGGACAGCGCGACGGCCTCCACATGGCGCGCTGCGCAAAGGTGGGCCGCCTGATCGCGGATCAGTTGTATCAGCGTTCGATGAAACCGCGCGGCGATGCGGCCCGGATCTTCGCCGCTGCGCGCCTCCGCCAGCAAGGCGCGCCAGAGCGGCGCCAGATCGACTAGAGCTGGTTGATGTTTCACGGGCTCATCGGCCAGCTCTAAGTCTCCGTTTGGTCGCGACTTGCGAGCCGTTAGATGGGGCGATCTATCTTCGGATCGCTCTAAGCTGCAGGGGTAGGCGACGGTTTCAGCGAGGTATGGACGCGCGGCGGTTTCCATCTCCGACGCGGCCTGCCCTTCATATCCCTGACGCTGCGGCGAAAATCCGAGCAAAGCGGCGACCGCGTCAAACAGGCGGCCGGCGGAGGAGGCGAGCGGCGCATTCAGGCCCCGATCAATCATTTGTTCCAGCTGGCGCAGCGGCTTGCGCTCAAGCACAGCCTCGATTGCGGTTCCTGCGATCTCAGCGCGCCACTCCGCCCCGAGCGCCGAGCGCAGATGCGCCAGCGTGTTGCGCCATGGCTCTCGCATCGCCTGCGCGCCGCCAGGCAGCGCGACGGCGGGGAGATGCGCCAGCCGTTCAAACCCTTCAAATCCGCCGAGTAGAAATTCGCCGCCCCAGATCGTTCCATCCGAGCCCAGTCCCAGCCCGTCCAATATGACGCCCAACCCTCGGCTCTCGCCATGTTCGGCCAGGCAGGCGGCGAGATGGGCGTGGTGATGCTGCGTTTCAATCAGCTTTGCGCCGGTTTCCTGCGCCAGGCGTCGCCCCCATTGGCTGGAGAGGTAATTCGGATGCCGGTCGATGGCGATGATCTCAGGATCAAAGTCATACAGCTCGCGATAGAGGTCCAGATTGCGGCGGAAATCCGCGAACACCACCGCGTCTTCGAGATCGCCCATATGCTGCGACAGAACGGCCTCGCGCCCGCGCAGCAAGCAGAAAGAAGATTTCAGCTCGCCGCCAAGGGCAAGAACGCGCGGCGCGGCGCTGAAGGAGGGGGCGAGCGGGATTGGCTCCGGCGCCAGCCCGCGGCCGCGCCGTAGAATGGAGGGGCCGGGCGCGTCAAGGCGCAGGACGGAATCGTCGAGCCGGTTGACGATTTCCCGATCATGGCTGAGCCACGCGTCCGCGATATCGGCCAGTTCACTCAACGCCTCAGCATCAGCGATGATCTGCGGGATGTCGGATCGGTTGCCAGAGGTCAGCACGATCGGCCGCGCCGCCGCCCGCAGCAGCAGATGATGCAGCGGGGTGTAGGGCGCCATGAAGCCAATATGATCTTGCCCGGGCGCGACCGACGGGGCCAGCGGCGCGCCCGCCGCCCGGAGCAGCACAATCGGCGCCGCGGGGGAGAGCAGCGCCTGTTCCTCGGCCTCGCTCAGCAAGGCGTATTCGCGCACGTTAGAAGACGAAGCGGCCATGACGGCCAGTGGTTTTTCGGGCCGCCGCTTGCGCTGGCGCAGGATGTCGACGGCCGTTTCATTCAGCGCGTCGCAGGCCAGTTGATAGCCGCCAACGCCCTTCACGGCGACGATTCGCCCCTCGCGAATAAGCCGCGCCGTCTCCTCGATGGGATCGCCGCTGAGAACGCCGTGATGATCTCGAAGCGTCAGGCGCGGCCCGCATTTGGCGCAAGCGTTGGGCTGGGCGTGAAAGCGACGATCTGTTGGGGCGTCATATTCGCGCTGGCAATCTGTGCACATTGTGAAGGCGCGCATGGAGGTTGCGGCGCGATCATAGGGCACCGCTTCGATAATCGACAGTCGCGGACCGCAATTGGTGCAGTTGGTGAATGCGTAGTCGGCGCGCCGGTTCGTTGGATCCAGGATTTCTCTTACGCAATCCGAGCAGGTCGCCGCATCGGGCGAAACACTGGTTTCCGCCGCGCCGGCGACGCTGGCGGCGATGGTAAAGGGCGGGCTGGCGGCGGCGTCAGCGGCCAGCGGTTGCGCCGTAACCGCGTCGATCCGCGCCAGCGGCGGCGCTTCTGCTTGCAGGCGACGCTCAAACGTCGTTAGCGCGTCGGCGGCGCCGAATATTTCGATCAATACGCCGCTCGCGTCATTCAGAACCCGCCCGGCCAAACCGCCTTCATTCGCGATCCGCCAGACATGAGGGCGGAAACCAACCCCTTGCACCTGGCCGCGGACGCGGATTCGGCGCCCCTCCGTCATCAGTGAACCGTACAGACGACGCAGGGGTCAAAGCTGCGCACAACATGCTGCGCCGCCACCGGCTCCGTCTCTCCCGCGCGCACTGGCGCGCCCACCAGCGCCTGCTCCAACGCGCCCGGCTGGCCGTCCGCATCGCGCGGCGAGAAGTTCCAAGTGGTTGGCGCGATGATCTGATAATTGGCGATCTTGCCCCTTTCGATCTTGATCCAATGTCCAAGCGCGCCCCGCGCCGCTTCGGTTAGCCCCATGCCGAGTGCTTCTTTGGGCGGTTGACCATGCGTGCGGAAGGGCTCCTTGGGGTTGATCCGACGCGCCCACCCTTCCATCGCGATTGTCACTCGCGCGATCTCGAGCAGCCGGGCGACGACGCGAGAATGCACATTGGTTGCGCCGTCGGTCAGCAGATCGCGCACCAGCGGGTGGCCGTCCACCGCCTGTCGCGCCACCGCGCCAGTTTCAGCGACCCGCCCGCCGAGACGCGGCGCTTTGCACCAAGTGTAGCCTGATTTCTGCTCGGGGTCCGGCTGGGTTCGGCCTTCGAATGGCGGGAGCGCGCCGCCCCCTAAATCCCATACATGGCTGGTGTCCTCAGCAATCGCCGCAGCATCGACCTCCCGCACCGCGCCTTGATCAAAAACGCCGCGGGCGAAGCGGACGCCATCCTCATCTTCATAGGCGCCAAAACTGAGCAGGGGCGCGTTGACCCGCCCGAGTTGCGTCAGGCGCAGCGCATCGGAGAGCGCCAGAAAACGCCGAAAATCCGAGCTGTCCGCTGGCTTCTCCGCCGCCCAGGCGCCCAGCTCGTCTGCGCTCTTCAACGCCGCAACTCGCTCCAGCTTATCGCCGAACAGCGTCTTCTCCAAAAAGCGCAGAAATCCGGCCAGGATCCCGGAGATGCGCGCCAGCTCCGAATTGACTACGGCGCGGGTGGAGCCCCCCGGTTGGATCGACAGCGTGTGCGGCCATTTTCCGGCCAACAACCCCATCAAATGCATCAGCTGCGCCCGCGCCGGCAGAACTTCGCGCGCAGCCTCCCCTTTGAGGGCCGCAAATCGCTCAACGGTCGATGCGCTCCACGGTTCCGCGGCGTAGGTTGGACGCGCGAAGTCGGGCATAAAGAACAGATAAAAATGGGTGAGATGGTCCGCCACATTCTCCGTGGCGTGCACGAGGTTGATCGCCAGCTGGCCGTTTGGCGGCGGGGTCGCGCCTTGCGCATCCGCCAGGGCCTTCGCCGCGGCGACTGACTGCGAGACTGAGCAAATGCCGCAGATCCGAGGCGTGAAAACGAGCGCGTCCGCCGGGCGCTTGCCAATCATCATGCGCTCAAAACCGCGATAAAGCGGCGACACGACATGCGCCTTGGCGACCGCGCCGGCTTCAATATCCAGCTTGACCTCCAGATCGCCCTCCACCCGATTGAACGGGCCCATGATGATGCGGCTCATTGTCGGCGCCTCAACGTCGTTTCAGCCGGTCGGTCGGCGGCGTTTTCAGCTGCGCCGTCGTCGCATTGTCCTTTAGCCGCGCCGGCGTGGCGGATTTGGACAGCGCCGCCAGGGCGACGAACCACGCTTTGGGCATATCCGTGGGTAAGCCGATCGGGATCCCCGAGATCTTCGGGGTCTCAGTAAAGACGTGCCCCGGCTCCTCAAACTTTGGCGCGGTGCAGTTGATACAGGGGTAGCCGCCCTCGATGCAGGAGCCGTGGCCGTTCCATGGGCGAATATTGCAGTCCGCGCGCGCTTGCGTGCCTTTGCAGCCCAAATTCTCCATCATGCAGCCCTGGTCGCAGAGTTTTTCAGCGCTGGCCTTAAACTCGTAAAATTCATTGCGCGAGCAGCCATGGTGAACAAGGTGCATCGTATAGGCGAGCGGCCGCTCCCACTCATCGAGGTCATCGCGATTGAGGCGGCCGGCGGCGATTTGGAGCAGGGCCTCCGTGAACCAGTCCGGATGGATCGGGCAACCGGCGATATTGATGACAGGCAGGCCGGAGGCGGCGCGAAAATCCGCCCCGAGCAGACCGCCGGCGTCACGCCCATCATAGGCGAGCCCACAGGCTTCGACCTCATTGGAGCCGCCTGCGGTTATGCCGCCAAACGCCGCGCAGCTGCCAACTGCGACGACATAGTTTGCCCGTCGCGCCAACGCGTCGAGCCAGCTCATCATCGGCTCGTCTGAGCCGGACATCATATGGAACCGCCCGGTGCCGTTCGGCCCGCGCATCACGGAGCCTTCGAGGCAGAGGATGTCCAGGGTTTCCTCGCCCTCCCGCAGTCGGCGCAGCAGCTCCAGCGTCTCGCCGCCGCTGGCCTCGCTCAGGGAGGGGTGCCACAGCACGTCGATGCCCGCCGCTTCGAAGGTTGTCAGCAGATCGGGGCCTTCCGCGCCGAGCAAAGAAAGCGTGCAGCCGCCGCAGCCGCCGGATTGGAGCCATAGCAGACTGAGGCGGCCGCTTCGGCCCGGGTCAGTTTTTGTCTTCATGATCGTTCTTGCCTTGGGCTGGAAGGCGAAGGGTAAAGATGGCGCCGCCGTCCGGCGCATTGGCGACGGTTAGGTCGCCGCCGCTTTTGGCGGCCATGCCATAGCTCACATACAGGCCGAGCCCGGTGCCTTGGCCAATGGGCTTGGTGGTGAAAAAGGGCTCGAAGATCTTGTCGACCTCGTCCGGTCGGACGCCGGGGCCATTGTCCTGCACCTCGGTCAGCACGTCGTTCCCGTCGCGGCGGATGCGGACCGTGAGGATGGGGTTCTCTCGCCCTGCCAAGACGTCGGCCGCGTTTTGCGCAAGATTGACGAGGATCTGGTGCAGATGGCCGCGACGGCCGACGATATCCAACCGTTCGGGCGTATCGAATCGCACCTCTGGTTTGAGCCGCTCCGCCCGTACGACCCAATCCACCGCCGTGTGGGCGAGCCGCACGAGATTGAAGGTTTCCTCCGGCTCTTCCTGATTGGAGGAGAAGCGCCGTAGATCCTGCACAATGTCGTTCACCCGCTCCGCGCCTTCGAGCGTGCCTTCGACCAACGGTCCAATATCTCGCATCACCCGGTCGATTTTCAGCTGTGCGCGCAGCTCCTGCAGCTCCGGCGTCTGAGCGCTCTGTTCGAAAGCCTGCAGGTAGCGGCCGATGGACGCCTCATACCTTTTCAGCGCGTGCATATTGCCGAAGATAAAACTGATCGGGTTGTTCAGCTCATGGGCGACGCCGGCGACCAAGCGGCCGAGCGCCGCCATCTTTTCGGATACAACAAGCCGCTGCTGGGTCTGAGTTAGTTTGGTGTGGGCCTCGTCGAGTTTGCGATAGGCGCGCCGCAATTCGCCGATCGGGCGGCCGACAAACACTGCGCCGACGAGCTTGCCATTATGGTCGCGCCGGGCCGCGCAATTGACGGCGAGCGGGGCGGGGTGGCCGTCCGCGCCGATCAATGCGATTTCCAGATCCGC
Organism: Neomegalonema sp.; assembly: GCA_022760355.1. GTDB lineage: Bacteria > Pseudomonadota > Alphaproteobacteria > Rhodobacterales > Rhodobacteraceae > JALEGB01. Next base: position 2,377 of record JALEGB010000140.1, on the reverse strand, counting down.
GACACGGTCTGAGGCCGCGATTTGCGTCTTGGCCTCGGCGATCAGAGGTTGGAACTCCGTTGCGACCAGATCCTCCAGCGGCAGCCCGATCAGATCCATCTCCTGGCGGCCAGTCTGCTGTTCGAGCGCTTTGTTCACTTGCTGAATGTGGCAATCAAAATCGCACACGATGAGAACGTCGGTCATCGCCGACATCACCGAGCGGATGAAGGCTTGCGCCTCCTCAAGCAGGGCGTTCTGCGTTTCCAGCTGCGTCTGAGAGTCGACGAGGTTCGAATAGACCTCGTCCATCTTCTGGATCACATCCAGCCACGCATCCTCGCCCGCGCCGGGCAGGGCGCCGTGATCAAGGTCTTTCAGCGCGGAGGCCATCAGCCGCGCGAGGCCCGGCGTTCAGGCAGAGGTTTGACATTCTCAAGCCCATAACGCTCCAACTTGCCCCGCAACCCAACGCGGGACAGCCCCAGCTCGCGCGCCGCCTTCGATTTATTCCACCGGTGGCGAATGAGGGTCTCCTTGATAATCCGCGCCTCGAGCGCGCCGATGCGTTCCTTCAGCGTGCCATCCAACTCGGCCACCGTTTCGAAGTCCTCCGGCGCCTCCTCCGTACTGGGCGATGCGCGCAGAATGTGGCGTGACAGATGTTCGGCCCCGAGCATTTTTCCTTCTTCGCCAACAACGAGCAACTGTTGAATTTCGTTCTGCAGCTCGCGCACATTGCCTGGCCAATGATAATTGCGCATGCATTCGATCGCCTCGCGCGAGATGCCGGGAACCCGTTTGCCCAGCTTGTCCATCGCCTGGCCCAGCAGCGCGTCAGCGAGCGGCGCGATATCGTCCGGCCGGTCCTTCAGGTTCGGCAGGCGCACGACGATGCCGGCGAGGCGGTAATAGAGATCGGCGCGGAACCGGCCGGCGCGGACTTCTTCATCCAGATCTTTGTTGGTGGCGGCGACGATCCGCACATCGATCCGGCGCGTTTTGCCGCTGCCGACTGGACGCACCTCGCCTTCTTGCAGCACGCGCAGCAGCTTGACCTGAAACGCCGGCGAAACGTCGCCGATTTCATCGAGGAACACCGTTCCGCCATCCGCGCGTTCGAACAGGCCGACATGGTCTTCGACCGCGCCGGTGAACGCGCCTCGCTTGTGGCCAAACAACTCGCTTTCGAGCAGCGGGTCCGGCAGCGCGCCGCAGTTCTCGACCACGAACGGTTTGTTCCACCGCAGCGACCCGTAATGCAGCGCGCGGGCCGCCAGCTCCTTGCCAGTGCCGGACGCGCCGCACACCAGCACCGGCACGTCATATCGCGCCACCTGTTGCAGGGTGGAGCAAACGCCGTTCATCGGACTGTTGTCGGCGCGGACAATGCCGTCCTTGACGTCATAGTCCCGTCGCAACGTCTCCCGCCGCTGGTCAATGGTGCGCCGGGCGTTCGAAGGCGCCATTTTCAGTTCAACGGCAAGCAGGTCATTTTCGCGCTGGAGCGCATAGAGGCGGCAGGCGTTTCCCAATGTCAGGATCAGGCTGTCTGGTCGCCATGGCTTCGTGATGTATTGATAGATGCCGGCTTCATTCACGCCGTCGATAATATCGTGGGCGTCTGTGTAGCCGGAAATAATCATCCGGATTACGTCGGGCCAGCGCTCCCGGACGGTTTTCAGGAACTCGACGCCGGTCTGATCTGGCATGCGTTGATCGCACAGGATCACCTGAACCCATTCGTTTTCGAGCACTTCTTGCGCCGCGGCGACATTCGATGCGCATCGCACGTCGAAATCATCCGCAAGAATACGCTCCAGCGTTTCGAGCGATCGGATTTCATCATCAACGATCAGGATGGTCGGTAAGGGCGTCATGAGCCTTCCCCCTGGGGGCTGCGCTGGCGTTCGGCTCGCCGATGCGCGGCGAGCGTGAGCGGCGTGCGCGATTTTGGGGTTCTGTGAACGAAATTATGCCGGGCGACGTGATAGCTTGGATCGAATCCGTAAAAATTACGCCGCATTCGGGCGAGTTCTTCGTCGCGATAGCTGCTGAGCGGCTTTATCGCTTCGTCACGGGCGCGTCGTTCGCGTTTTTCCGCTAGGCGTTCCGCATAGTCCGCGCAGCCGGCGGCCGCCTCGGCTTGGCGTTGTACGGCTGCGGCGAAAGCCTCTCGCGGCGTATCGATGATTGCATCCGCCAGGCCGAGAGCGACAGCCTCCTGCGCGCCCATGGGCAGCCGCGCTGTTGCGATTTGCGGGGCTTTGCTTTTTCCGGCAAAGCGGGGCAGCAGGTAGGTCCAGAATTCGGAGCCGTACAGATTGCCCATGTCTTTGTAATGCGGATTGAGGACAACGCCCCTGCGCAGCCACACCTCATCCGCGGCGCGGGCCAG
>JALEGB010000139.1 GCA_022760355.1 Neomegalonema sp. | reverse complement strand
GACGCCGACGCCGATAATGCCGAATAGGGCCGCAGCCGAATACAGCGCCGTGGCGGATTCGCCGGCGAACATGGGCAATGTCGGCAGGCCGAGATGCAGCCCGATCCCGAACAAGGCGAAGAAACCGGCGGCGGCGAAACATACTGCGACCGCGCCCAGCAGCGCCAGTTCGAAACCGACCCGCCAGCTGAGGCGCAAACCTTGCTGCGCCGCGTCCGCCCGCGTCGGGCGTTGGCCGGCTGGCGGGGTCAGGAAGACGCCGATCAGCCAGCGCACTTTTGACAGCGGCACGAGCCAGGCGAAGGTGAGCGCGGGCGCCGCCATCGTCGCGGCGAGGACGAACTTGCTGTATTCATCCGAGTATCGCGTATTGTCCGCGCCAGCGGCGAGCTGCGCGAAGTTCACCATGCCGGCGCCCACAATCAGCATCACAGCGCCCCAATAGGCGTAGGCGCGCCAGCTGCCGCGGGCGGCGAATAGCGCCGCCAGGCTGGCGAGTCCGAGATTAAGGATCCACAGCTCCGCCGCCGCGTAGGGCGGCGACGCTTCGGGCGTCGGGACAAGGCCGAGCGTTGTGAGGCGGATCAGCCCCGGGCGCAGGTAATAGACGCCAACCAGAGCAACCAGGAACGAAAGCGCGCCCAGCCCGGCGGCGAGTACGCGCCGTTGAACGCGCGCACCGGAGCGCATCGTTGCGGCGCCGGGCTCCACGCGGCTGTCAAAGAGGAAATATAGAACGCCAAAGAGCGCTACGCCCATCAGCGCGATGACGGGCAGCGGCGTCTTCGTCAGCAAGAAGCGCAACGGCCCTGGGGCGTCGCCCTTGGTCGAGACGGGCGTCGCCACGGCCGCGACGCCCTTGGGCAGATCCTTCGGATCAACCTCGATGGCGCTGTCAAAGAAGACCGGCCGGTTGGTGTCGGCGGTCAGGGTCAACACGCCCTTGTCGCCGCTAACGGACACTTTGTACTGCGTCCGGCCGATGATGACGCGGCTGAGCTGTCCGGTCCAACCAGAGGGCGCCGCGACGCAGCCGCGATCGGGGCCGGCGGATTTGCCATCCAGTTGCAGAGGCCATTCAATGTCGCTGAAACGTTCAATCGCTTTACAGCCTTCGCCCCCCGGCGTCAGAGCCGCAGCTGGCGGCGCGAAACCGGCCGCCGCTTTGCGCTTGACGGTGGCGAAAGCGGCTGCGTCGTCGGTCGCCCAGAAAAGCACCCCATCGCGGGCCGAGATTTGGATGCCCCCCGGCGCCAGGTCCGTGATCGCAATGCGCGGCGTTTCCACGCCGCCTTCGCAGGACAGAACGCCGCCAAACCGCAAGGCCGTTTGCTCGCTGGTCGCGCCGACGAGTTTGCGCGCCCATTCATTCCGCGCGATCAGTCCGACGGACCATTGGGTGAACCGGCTGACCGTTTCCGAAAAGGGCGAGCGCTCGCGGCATTTGCCGACCCATCCGGCGGGCAGGCGCTTGCCCTCCGCACGGATCAGCGCGCCATCAGGGCCCTTGACCATCGGCGCCACAAGGCCCCGGTGCGACGGCGAGAGGCTGAGCCGGTAGTAGCTCAGACGCTTGGAGAAGCCGCGTAGTCCCGCGCGCTGCGCCACAGCCAGGTCAACCGTCTCAGCGCGGCCGTTGCTTCGCTTCACGTCGTAGATTTCGACCGCGCCTTCGAACCTTTCGATTCGGTCTCCCACTTCGAGAGGCATCCGCCGGGCGGCGGTTTCAAATCGTTTGCCCGTTTTGCGGTCTTCAAAGATCAGGAACAGTCGCCGGCTGGTCGACGCGTTGCCAAGATGCCACTCGCCATCGCGCTGCGTAATGCGCACATGGCGTTCGACGGCGGAGAGCGCCCCCGGCGGGTGCATCAGCTCCTTACGGCCGATCAGGACTTGTTTGAGCCCATCCTTCCGCTCAACCTCGTCAATGCGAATCGTCAGCGTTTTGAGCGCTTTGCCCTCCGGCGCTTCGGAGACGATGAACCGATCAAAAAGAAGAAGGCTGACGAGAATTCCCACGGCGATGATCGCGGCTGCGACCATGGTCACAAAGCGCGAGAGCTGTCGGAGCATATGCAAAATCGCCATGGCTGATCACCGCTTCCCGCTGGTCAATCGGATCATCATCTGGCGAATGGCGGGGGCGCACACCCCGCCGCCCGTGGCGCTGTCGCCGCCATGGCTGACCATGCACACGAACGCCACGTCGCCTTTCAGCAGCCCTTTGCCGCCGGGGGGCGCGTCGTAGAAGCCGGCGAACCAGACGCTCCATTTAAGCGCAAGGCCCCCGCGCCCGGCGCGGCCGTTATCCGCGACCTGAGCAGTGCCCGTTTTCCCGTGCATGCCGGCGCGAAACGGGGCGGCGGCGCCAACGGCGAACGGCGCGCTCGCCGTGCTGCCGGGCCCCTTCACAACGAAGCGCAGGCCCGCCCGGATCCGATCAAGATGTTCTTTAACCTGCTCCGCGGGCCCGTCCAGAATCGGGGTCGGCGGCGCGGGCTTTGTGCCCAGCGAAAGGCGTGGACGCACTTTATAGCCGACCTTGATCTGGGTGTAGGCGGTGACGATCGATAGCGGCGTCGCCTGCACGGATTGGCCGATTCCGTTGAGCGCCAGCACATGCGGCGCGTTCAGCCGCAGTTCTTTGGCGCGCGAAATATCGAGCGCGAGCGGCGTGGCGTGAAGACGAGAGCCTCGACTTAGTTTCAGCTTGTCTTCTTCAATCAGCGCGACACGCGCGCTGGCTTTGACGGGATAGAGCCGATCGATCGCGGCGAGAAACGCTTCCCGGCCCACCAGCTGCGCCATGCGCGCGAAATAGGTGTTGGTTGATTTGCCGATCGCTTCGCAGACGCCGAGTTGCCGCGTATGCCGGGCGGGGCAGCCTGTCACCGCGGTGGGCAGGAAGGCGCGCCCGGTCGGGCTGTTGGCGAAGTTGGCGATTGTGACGCTGGGGCGCCCCGGGATTGGCCGCATCGCGCCGTCGCCGAAGCTGATCCCCGTGAGCCGCCGCAGCTCCGCCGTGGAGCCGACGCCCGCGAGCAGCGCCTCAAGATTCGCGTCGCCCTTTAACGCCGCCTGCGCGCCGGCGACGGCGACCAACGGCTTGAAGGAAGAGCCTGGGGTCATCAGCGCGTCATTGGCGGACCAGGCGATGGTGGCGAATGGGCTGTCCGCCGGGCTCCAGGCGTCGAAGGCCAAAAGGTCCCACGCGGAAATGCGCCCGATCTTCTTGGGATCGCCGACGAAACGGTCGAAGCCCGGCCACATGGCGGCGGCCAGAATTTCTCCGGGGGCTTTTTCCGCGTCCATCACCACAATTACGATGCGGCGGCGATTGTCCCCCGCCTTCGGCACGCGCCCCGCCAACCGTTTGGCCCAATCCCGGCGTTTCGCCAGCTCGCGAACGGTTTGCATCGCCCGCGCCTGGATCGCGCGATCGATCGTGAGCGAGACGTCGGTGATGCGCTCGGGCTTGGATTTCGAGAGCATTTGCCCCGCCAGGGACAGCGGATCATGCTCATGGCCGACAATCGCGGCGAGCCCCAGCTTGACAACCTCCGGGTTCAGGATGAAGGCGCTTTTGCGCTCCGTCGGTTCATCGCTGGCTGCGGCAGCCTTCTTTTTGGTTGGCGCCGCCGCGGATTTGGGGCCGTCACTGTCTGGGATGAGGCGGGAGGCGAGCACGGCGCCATCGCGATCCAGGATCCGATATTGCGGCGGCGAGGGCCGTCGACGCCCAGCGGCGGACGTCCAGGTGACGAAGCATCGCGCGCTGGGGCCGATGCGGGTGGCGCCGGAGACCTCATCGACAATCCGGTCGTAGCAGCGCAGGCCGAGGCGTTCGGTCACACGGTCGGAAAAGGCGAGCCCCAGCGCGTCCGGCGCCGATGCGCCGCAGCTTCGGAGCGTCTTTAGCTCCAACGCTCGCGTTTTCTTCGCCTCCGCCTCTGGATCCGCCGCGGCCGCCACCTTCAGCTTTTCTTCCGTGTAGATGTCGCCCACCGGCGTGGTGCGGAAGGGATAGACGGCCGGACATGCGCGGGACCTGGCGACGGCTTGAAACCGTTTCGGCAAACGTTGCGCTGGTTTGAGGATGATCTTCACATCGCCGGACGCAGCGCTGAAGGTCAGCCGGGTTGCGAACGGCGCCAGCTTATCCAGCTTGCTGATATCGCATACGACGGAACTGAGGCGGCTGCGACTGGCGCACAGCCGTTGGACCCGCAACCCCGGGAAGTTTTGAGTTTTCTTGACCTGCGCAATGGTCGCAACGCGGCCTTTATAGGCGACCCGGTCAATCTGGCCCACGATATCAACGCGAACGGTGCGGCGTCGGCCTTCGAATTTCGTGGTGAGCGAGATTGTCGGCTCCTCGCCGCCGGTGGCGTTTGGCAGCCGCGCCAACGAGATGGAGCGCCAGTCGCCGAAGCCAGGCCGAAACAGACCGGCTAAAAAGCCATAGACCGCCGGGGAGGGATCGCCGGCGCGGCGATCGGTAATGTCAACGTCGCTAAAACCCGGCGCCGTGATCGCTGCGCGCCATTTGGAGGGCCAGCAGCCGCGCGGCGCGACATAGCTGGTCGGCTCGCTGGTGGTGGAGGCGGGCGAAAAGCTCTCTGGATCTTCGCAGGGCGTGTTGGCCGCTCGATCGTCCCGCACAGCCAGGATCGAGAAGCTGGCGTTCCAGCGATCGATATGGTCGAGCACGGAGCGGCCCGCCGGGGTTTTGTAGAAGCGGACCGTCAGCTCATCGATCGATTTCGGGTCATCGCCGCCGCATCGCGCCAGCAGCGGATCGCCGGCGACCGCGTCTGGATCGCGCTCTTCACGCTCGGCCTTGGCGCGGGCGACGGCGCGTCTGTCGGCGCAGTCCAGCGGCCGCACATTAATGCGCATCTTCGCCAAATCGAGCTGGATCGCCTTTTCGGCGACCATCCGCCGAAACAGATCCTCCGCGCCGGTCGGCTGGCTGCGCAGCACAAGCCGCGGCGCCCAATCGCGGTTCAAGCCCAGTGAGGAGCCGACATGATAGGCGGCTGCGGCGGACATGGCGCCAATGGCGATCAGAGCAAGGCCGAGACGGCCAAGCGCGAAGCGGCGGATGCTGAAATTGAACCGGCGCCCGGCAAACTCCGCGCGCGCCGCCCGTTGAGCGCGCTTAGAGCGCTCGCCGCCGCGCGCCGCGCGCGCGTCTGGGTTCCGCCGCCGGCTCATAGGCCCGTCCCCGCGAGATATTTAAAGATGAACGGGCCGTATTCGAAGGTTCCGCCCGGCTGCACCGGCTCGCCGCCATTGAGCTGCAGCGCTGGGCTCTGGCGGTAGATCCAGATCTGCTGCGGCGCAGGCGCCAAGAAGGAGGTCAGACTTTGATACCGGCGCTTCACGAGACGCACCGCCATCGGCTCGGCGTCCGCATCTTCGCCCAGCATGTTGGAATTGCCGACATCGATCATTCCAGCCTGGTCAATCCAGCTGAGCGAAATCGACGTTTCGCCGCGCTCCGGCCCAGTGGTGAGCGTCGCCCATTGCTCCATCGCCCGCTCCAGCGAGACATAGCCAAACGGCGCGTCGCTCGCCGGGTATATCTCGACGAATTGGTCCTCGTGCGCTCGGGCGCAGATGCGCGCGCCCGGCAGATCAAATTGCGCCTCAGCGCCGTCGCCGATATTGTAGACTTGGGTAAAGCCGGCTGGGGCGCGGGTGCGATCATAAAGCGCGATCCGGCGATCATGGCGATGCAGGACGATCGAGTAGGCGCGCCGCGACAGGTCGTGCCGCACAAGTCGGCCATCCTTATCCACATCGATCCAGAGGCGGGAAATACGGTCATGCGCGCTGGGCGAGGGCAGGCGCAGACGATGTAGCGCCAAGCAGTTCTGCAGTGGCCGATCGTGACGCAGCCGCCCTTCCAGCGCCCCGTCCGGCAGGTAGCGGAAGTCGAACAGCTCGTCGATCGGCCGCCCCTTGCTCGTATAGGCGATCCGCACGACGCGGTACCATTGCTCCGGCGTCAGGGCCTCATTCTCCGCGATCGGCGGGCTTGACGGCGCATCAGGGTCGACCAGGCTGTATTTGGCTGGCGGAGCGCCGGGAGCGCCGGATTTGGCCTGAAAAACAACGTCTTCAACTTCGGTAGGGCGGCCGATGAAATATTTTGATCCGAACAGCTCCTCGCGCTCGACATCGCGGATCACGCCGGGCGGCAGACCAGCGAGCGTCCGAACCTGGCCGGAGGCGTTGCGGTGATCGGAGAACGCGACGCCGCGCTGCCCGGCGTAAAAGGCGGCGGGCAATTGGTTTGGCAGCTCCGCCTGACGCGGCATGCCGCCTGCGGTGTTGCGCAGCTCTAATTTGCCGATCTGGCCGTCGCGCCAGTCCGACTCGTCAAATCCGCCGGGCAAAAAGACGCCACGCCCGATCATGGCCGCATCCATCGCGCCTTCTTGGCGACGCGGCATGTCGAAGAAGCGCACACGGACGCCGATCCGTGGGTCGACATACCTGCCGAACTCGCGCCAAATTTCGTCTTCCAGCATTTGCGCGATGTTTTCGCGATAGCGTTTGTCAATAACGCTCGCGAAGTCGCCCACCAGCGCGACATGGCCGAAAGGCGTGGCGATATCGACGCCGGCGCGCTTTGCGAACTCAACCGGCGCCACATCGTGAATGCGCTCCAGAAGGCTGCGCAAGCCGATAAATGCGTCGCCGCTGTCGGCCTCATCTTCGGTTCCGAAAATGCGCGGTTTGACTGCGCGCAAATTCGATTGGCTTGCGCCTTTCCAGTAGGAGGACACGATCCGCTCAATCTCTGACGCTTGCCCCAAGCGCAGCTCAAGTTTGACCGGTTCGGAATGGGCCATGCGTTCACGAGCCACGTCCGGCGGCAGATACTCAAATTGGCCGATCATCGCGAGCCCCCTACGCGACCTCGGCGGCGAAGGCGGCCGCCGCCGAGGTTCTGTGCGCCCGTGTCGGCGCGGATTGAGAAGTGGCCGGCGCGATCCTGTCGAAACGGCGCCGGCGGCAGATTTTGTGTGACGACGGAATTAGGCGAAAGCTTGCCGGCTGTCGCCCGTTGCGTCGTGTTGTGTCGTTGCGCGCACGGCGCCGTTGATTGGCGCGCACTGCGCCGTTGGTTGGCGCGCATGGCGCAGTCGGTTGCTTTGTCGGTCTGGCGCGGCGAATAGTTGCGCGCCCGACTAGTTGCCGCGCCATTCAAGGCGATTATAGAGCGCCACGCGTGGCCGGCTGACATCGCCATTAGCGCCGATGCGGCCGATCGAAATGCAGTCGACCACCAGCGTTTCGCGCGCGTCGCCGTTCTGGTCTAAAGCCGCGATCGCAGCGCGCGCGAAGCCGAGCCGATGCAAACCGTTCGGATTGTCCTGCAGCGTGTAAACGCGCCCGCGCACCGGCGAGAGCAGAGTTGGCGTGATCACGCCCATGCCGCGCGCGGCGAGGGCCATTTCAAGCGTCGCGGTCAGGCTGCGCATCGCGGCGGCTAGGCTCGTCCAGCCCGCCTCGCTCGGCGTGTAGGCGCGCAGCACCAAATCCGCGCGGAAAACGGGATCGAGGTCGCCGCGCTCCAGCAGCGTGGCGGCCATGTCCAGCGTTTGGCCGCCCTGAATTGACGCGCCGCCCATCGCGAAGGCGTTGATTAGGTGCTCCGTCAGCGCATGAAGCCCGAATATCTCCTCGAAGAGGGTGAAGTCGGAAGAGGCCGGCATTCGTGCGATGGCGCCGCGGAGCGCGAACAGATCCGCCGCGAGCAACGGCGTCGCCGACCGTTCGGGATCGCTGATCAGATCGAGCCCCTGCGCGCCAAAGGCCCCGACCCCAGGCGCGCCGACGGCTGTGGATTGCGCGCCGCCCGCATCGACGCCTTCGCGAAAGGCGAGGCTCATCTTTTGCTCATTGAATGCGCGCAGCGCCGCGCGCAGTTTTTGGGTTGTCTCGCTCGGCCGCGCCGTCTCCACCACGTCGGCGACTGTGTCGGGCAATCCCTCAAGTATGCGCGTGCGCCACCGCCGCAGGCCCGCGCTTCGGGCCAGCTGCGCCATCCAGGCGATTAGCAGCACCGCGCTCAGAACCAGCAGGCCCGCCGCGGCGATCTGCGCGCCGCCCACGGCGTCCAGCAACGGCTGGAGATAAGTCGTCAACTGTTCTTGCATGCTCGCCGCCCCCTTTATGCGGACCGCCCCACCGGCGCGCCCGCAATCGCGTCGCTAACATATTACGCCCCGAATGCGCCCCCGAGCGCGGCGGGGCGAGTGAACCCATAGGGGCGCGCCGTCAGCACCGCCTGATCCACCCCTTGCGCTCCCGCGAGTTCGCTGAGCTCCGCATAGTCCGCGGTTACTCGGCGATCAAACAGATGCAGGGCGCGATCCGGCGCGAAGGCGCGGCCGAGGCGGTCCCAGGTCTGGCTGATTCTCGCGCGGCTGGCGCCGTCGGATTTGCGGCATGTGTTCGCCAATGTTGAGCGCGCGGCGCTGAGCACCTGGGTTAACGCCGTCGCCGATCGAGTGACAAAAGCGGCGTAGCTCAAGCGCCAAAGCGCCTCCAGCTGCTCGTCAAGCTTATCAACAGCGTCTGGCGACAGGTCTTTCTGCGCGTCGTGAACGCGATTCTCTACTTCCTGGATCGCGGCGTAGACGGATTGCGCAGCCTGCGCGATCGGGCCGAGAACATGTCGTTGTTCGCCGAGGCGGGCATAGCCTTGGATCACCGTTTTGGCGTCAACGAGTATGTTGTCCGTCAGCTTCAACCGAAGGGCGCGCCATTGATCCGCTTCCAATCGCGCCGGCGCTGAGTCGGCTGTGCTCGCCCATTGAAGCAGCGCTTCGGCCACCGCGAAGATAATACTGTCCGTTTCGGCGCCTTTGCCGGAGGCGGAAAGCTCTTGTTCGATGATCGCCAAGGCTTGGCGGGTGCGCACTGGCGCGATGCGCGACCAGAGCAGCTCCCGCTGCGCCGGCTCAACAACCGCGCGCGGCAACGCATCGGCAATCGCCGCTTTGATCTGTTCGGCTGAGCGCCCGCCAATTTCGGCGCGCATATCGGCGCCGACGGCGTCGCTGATATGGAGGGTTTTATCCTTTCGATCGAGCGCCGACCAAACCATCTCCAGCTCTTCACGCACGGCGCGAATCGCATCGCGCTCCCGATGCTCGACCACGGTCAGCTCCTCGAAGCGAATCGGCTCGCGACGATCCAGCTTCTCGATCAGCCCGTGCAGCTCCTCAAGGTAGTTGCGGCGATCAAGGTCGGTCAGCATTTCCGTGATGCGCGTCATGTGATCGCGATTGCGGAGGAACTCCAGCGCTCGCTCGGTCGAGCGCGCCGCGCCATTGCGCGTGGTTTGCCGAACGCGGCCGCTCAGGCGAACCTTGTATTCAGCCAGCAGCGCCAAGTTCGCCGGGCCGTCGCGCGTGGTGGCCAAAATCTCCCAAGCGTTGCGCAGGGCCGGGATTTCCGACAGCGACCGCAAATACGCGCGGGTCTCATAGCTTAACGCGTCAGCGTCGCAGCAGCGCAAGGCGAAACTGAGGAAGTCGCCGGTTTCCGCAACGCCCGACTCCAAGCTTTCGGCCAGCTCAAGCAGCTGCGTTTCGCGGATATGGCTTTGAAGATGCGGCGTGGTCGCCACTGCATGGGCGAGCTGCGGGGCCGCAAGCAAAACTGGCGAAAACGGCTCAAGCGCAATCGGCTGCTCATACTCGTCTTCAAGATCGGATTGGAACTGCGCATTGAACTCTTTGCTTGCCTGCACCAGCACGCACTCATGCAGCGGCCGCGCCGATTCGCGGCGAGGCGGCGCGCCGCGCATCGTGGTCTCCACGGCGCGGTCAATCAGCTTCAGCTCATGTTCAAGCAGCGCTTTTTCGGCGATCGGGTCCGTTGGCAGCGGATCAATCCGATGCACGCCATAGCGAAGAAGAAACCGGTTCGGGCGCGCCTTTTGTTCCGGTAGGGGCGGCGCGTCCGCGTTCAGGCGCAGCTCCACAGACACTGTCGGCGGCGCCGCCAGAACAATAATGTCGCCCAGCGACAGGTGGTTAAAGCGGAAGCGCAGCAGGCAGCGACTGTTTTCAAAGCCAAATTCACGCTCGCGATAGCCTTGAGAGTCGACATATTCTTCGTCAATGAGCGGGCGGACGACATCCCGTTCCGCAAGGTTGTTGCGGAACAGCAGGTCGATCAGCAGATTGCGCCGGCTATCGCTGCGAACCTTGTGCAGCCGCGCGAGGTCGCGGCGCAGATGCAGCGCCGTGATCGAAGACTGGATCGCGCTGAACTCCTCGGGACTGCCGCCGGAAAGCTCCACAATCATCTCGACCGGCGTATAGCTTTGCTTGGCGAAGCGCTCAAACGCCATCGAGTTGACGGCTTCGGAATGCACGTTGATCGCGTCTTGGTCGCGATCATCCGGGCGCATCGGCTCCATCGGCACTTCGTTGGCGAGGCGGCAGCCGACTTTGACCGTCCGCCGATCCGACGGCCAAACCAACCGGCTCGGCGCAATGACCGTCTCTCGCCGCTGGCCGGCGCGCGTGGTTTCAAAGGGGGATTGGGCGACATAGTAGATCTCGCGCACCCCCAGCGACGAATCCCATGCGAAATTCTGCTGGATCAGGCGGCTGGCGTCTTCGTTCGGAATGGTTTGGCCGGCCGAGGAGGCCTCCACCGTTTCGATCCGCTGCTCGCCATCCGTTTCGATCATCAACACGCCATGGGCCAGCAGATCCGCATCTTGCCGCAACTGCCGCCGCACGGTCAGTTCTTTTTCGAACCGCAACTCGAGGTCAGCGATCTGGCGGCCGGGGGCGGATGTCTGCGTGTCCAGCGTGTTGCGCAGCCGCAGGATGAAACTGTCGCCCTTTACCGGAAAGACGGTCCATGCGCCCCAGCCCGTCGCCGCGCGCACCGGCATGTGCGCGTCAAACACGCCCAAGAATTCCTGACGCGCCGGCGCGTCGGCGGGCGCTTCCAGGATAACATGGTAGCGGCCGCGATCCGCCGTCCCCTTGGCGGCCAAGAGAACGAAGCCTTCGCGATCGTCCCAAATGCTCAGGATCCCGTCCATACCGTCCATTAGAGCACAGCCCCCACCTCGAAAGCCGCTTGGCCGCTTCAAAACCAAGCCACAACTCTGGCGCAAAACACGCTAAGGCGTAGTTAGATGACTTAAGAAGCGGTAACAATTGTGGCGGCGTGAGGCGAGCCCTAAACCTTCGGCGAGGAGGCGCGCCGGCGCGTCGTCGCGCCGCGTCGCATAAACGCGACGGGTCGCGGGGCGCGTCAAGTTGGCGACGCGGTTGAGATTATTGCTCTACTTTCGAACACGGGGGCGCTGATGAGCAACGACGAACCTTTGATCCTGCTGATGGGCAATGTCGGGTCAGGCAAATCCTCGTTGATTCAGAGCTGGAAGCGGTGCGCTGATGACGGGCACGGCTTGCATCGCGACTGCAAAATCTCGTTGGAGGAGGGAAACCCCGCCTCGATCGACGCGCTGGATGAGCTGATTGCGATCGAGGACCCGGCGATGATCCACGCCGCGACGCTGCACGAATATACGCAGGAAGCGGTCGAGGGCGATAAGTATAGCCTGGAGGCGACGAACGTCATGCTGGGCGTTCCGGTGAACATCACCGTGGTGGGGCCGGATGGGCGTGAGGAGACGCGCTCAGTCCGAGTTGTCGACGTGCCGGGCGGTTGGTGTCTGCCGGATCTGTCCGAGCTCAACCGCAAGGAGCTTGATCGAGATTATGTGCGCGGTCGGCAAACCTATGAGGCGTTGCTGGAGCATGCGGAAGGCGTCGTCTTCTGCTTTGACTGCTTCAAATTCAACGCGGAAGGCTGGATCCGGACATTGGACGATCTTGCTGCGATCGTCGCTCGGGCGGCTGGGCGGCAAGGTAAAGAGCGTCGGGTCGCGATCGCTTTTACGAAAACCGAGCGATTGTTGCTCCATCTCGGTCGCTACGCCGGCGCCGCGGCTTTGGACTGGGGAACCATGCGCGCGCAGCTGCGTCGCGTATTGGATCTAACCGGCAACAATGCGCTTGAGCGGTGGCGCGCCGCGTCCGACAAAGCCAACGGCGCGTTGGACGTGCTGTGCTTTCCGACTTCGGCATTCGGCTATATCGGCGACAATGGCGCCCCCAATGTCAGCCCCGACGGCAAGACCTGGCAGTTCGGCGTGCAGCAGCCGATCGAAGAGGACGAGGATGAGGACGATATCGATGGCGATACGCCGGTGATCAATGTCAGCGGCAATTGGGAGCCGCTGATGACCGTCGATCCGCTGTTATTCGCCGCTTTCGGCAGCCAGAGCAGCGATAATGAGGACTCGCCGACGCTGTCCTACATGCATTTCGCGCTGAAGGATTTTAACCGGCCCGGCGAGCGGGAGCGCTACTAGGCCGCGACCTCCTAAATCTGGCTGCCCAGTGTTTCGATTTATGAGTTCGCACCCTAGCTGGCCTCTAGCGCTTTGGGCAGCTCTTCTTGAATACGCGCCATCAGCGCCGACGCGGCGGCGTTGCGGAATTGCTCCGCGCGCCAAAGAACCGAAACTGGGGTGTCGTCCTCTGCCCAATCCGTCGCAATCCGCGTGAGCACCTTATCCCGAACCAGCGGCGCAATGCGCCATGTCGGCAGCAGGGCGACGCCGCGTTCGGCCAGGGCCAGGTCCAGAATTGCGTCATCGGAGTCCAGGGACGCGACACGGTCAAACTCGACATCGAGCGTCTCGCTCTCGCGCCCTTTGAACTTTACGCTGGTCGAAAAGGTCGAATGGCGCGCCAGCAGCGGCGCTCCAGCCAGAGCAAGCGGCTCGCAGCGTTGGATCGCGACGCCGCGTTCGGCGCCCAGCTTCTCCGCCAGCATCGGCGCCGCGCAAAGAGCCCGGCGGACTTTGCCGATCTCGCGAACCGACGCGCCGTCCGACGATCCTTTTCCTTCGCGCACCCAGAAATCAGCCCCATCCGCCGCAAGATCGACGGCCCCGTCCGTGAAGCGCGATTCGAGGCGCACTTCCGGATGGTCGCGCATAAAGGATGCGAGCAGCGGCGGCAGCAGCGCTACGCCGATCTCGCGCGCGGCGACGATGCGCACACGGCCGGCGATCTCGACGTCCTCTTCCTCGAATAGTTCTTGCAGCCCGCGCCAGCGCCGCGTGACTTCGCGCGCTTCCGGCAACAAGGCGGCGCCGGACGGGGTCAGGCTCAGCCCCTGGCCGCCGCGCTCGACCAGCTTCACGCCCATCATCGCTTCGAGCTGCTGCAATCGGCGCGTGACGGTTGGCTGCGTCGCGCCAAGGTCCCGCGCTGCTGCGCCGATCCCGCCTGTATCGGCGATGCGAATGAACGTCTCCAGCAGCTCTAGCCGATCGCCTGGGGTGGCGACGCTGCGATTGCTCATTGGGACATCCTTCAAATGTATGACTGTGCAAGTCACCATACGCTATATGTAGGGCCAGCTCAAGCATGCTGGCGTCTCTTTGCGTGAGGGGATATGAGCGGGGCCATTGCGCCGCGATCGGCGCGCCGTTGATCGAGATCCTTCCGATGCCCGACAAAACCGCCCCTCGTCAGATCCAGCCTGCGCCGAAGATCGGCATGGTCTCGCTCGGCTGCCCCAAAGCGCTGGTGGACAGTGAGCGCATTCTCTCGCGTCTGCGGGCGGATGGGTACGCCTTTTCGAACGACTATGCGGACGCCGCCGCGGTGATTGTCAACACGTGCGGGTTTCTTGACAGCGCGAAGGCC
This sequence comes from Neomegalonema sp., assembly GCA_022760355.1. Classification (GTDB taxonomy): domain Bacteria; phylum Pseudomonadota; class Alphaproteobacteria; order Rhodobacterales; family Rhodobacteraceae; genus JALEGB01. Next base: position 7,036 of record JALEGB010000139.1, on the reverse strand, counting down.
GAAAGCTTAGCCGCCATCGGCGAAGCGATTCAGGAAAATGGCAAGGTGATCGTCACCGGGTGCCTTGGCAAAGACGCGGCGCTGATCCGAGAGGCGCATCCAAAGGCGTTGGCGGTCACCGGACCGCAAGCGACAGAGGAGGTCGCCGTCGCAATTCGCGCCGCCGCGCCGATCGCCCCCGATCCGTTCGTTGATCTGACCCCCGCGGCGAAAGCGCCGGAAGATATCGAGCGGGTGAGCCTGACGCCGCCGCACTTCGCGTATTTGAAGATTGCCGAGGGCTGCAATCAACGCTGTAGTTTCTGTGTGATCCCCTCGATGCGCGGGCGGTTGGCGTCGCGCCCGGCGGGCGCCGTGCTGCGGGAAGCCGAAAAACTGGTCGAATCCGGGGTGCGCGAACTATTAATCGTCAGCCAAGACACCGCCGCCTATGGGGTCGATCTCAAACATGCCGAGAGCCCCTGGCGTGGCGAGCCGGTGGCGGCGCGCATCGATGATCTCGTTCGCGAGCTTGGCAAGCTCAACGCTTGGGTGCGGCTGCATTACGTCTACCCCTATCCGCATGTCGATCGACTGATCCCGTTGATCGCCGAAGGGGCGGCGCTGCCTTATCTGGATATCCCCTTCCAGCATGCCAGCCCCAAGATCTTGAAGGCGATGCGTCGCCCTGGGGACGCCGAGAAAATGCTGGATCGGATCGCCAACTGGCGCGCGCAGGCGCCGGAACTGGCGCTGCGTTCGACATTCATTGTCGGATTTCCCGGCGAGACGGATCAAGATTTCGAAGAACTGATGGCGTGGCTCGAGGCGGCGCAGCTGGATCGGGTCGGGTGCTTTAAGTTTGAAAATGTCGCCGGCGCCGCCGCAAACGACTTGCCGGATCAGACGCCCGAAGAGGTCAAGGAGGAGCGGTGGCGGCGCTTCATGGAGAAGGCGCGCGAGTTGAGCGCCGCGCGGCTTGAGGCTCGAATCGGAACCGAAATTGATGTGATCGTCGACGAAGTCGATGCCGAGGGCGCCGAATGCCGCTCCTACGCTGAAGCGCCGGAGATTGATGGTTCGATATTTATTGACGCAGACTTTGAGGATCTCAGGCCTGGCGACATCGTGCCGGTCAAAATTGACGAAGCGGCCGAATACGACCTATGGGCCACCAGAACCGACAGTTGACCACTGCTGGTCAGCCGCTTTGCTCAGTTAATGGGCGCTTGGCGCCCTGAAATGTGCATTCTCATATTGAAGCGCATGTTTTTAAACATCTTTGCAGGTTGTGAGGGCGGCCAAATGCGCAGCAGTTGTCAAACTTCAATGATTGACATTTTTATGTTTGGAGTTTGACCTTCGTTCCCAGCCGCGAGCGTCCGCTCGCGCGCTTAAATGAAATTTACGGGAGCGACCTCATGAAACACGGCGTTATTGCAGCACTGTTGGCGGGGGCGCTGGCGGCGACGCCGGCTTTGGCTCAGAAGCAGACCTTCATCTCGATCGGCACCGGCGGCGTTACCGGCGTTTATTACCCAACCGGCGGCGCAATCTGCCGTCTGGTCAACCGCGACCGCAAAACCCACGGTATTCGTTGCGCAGTCGAGTCGACCGGCGGTTCGGTCTACAACATCAACACGATCAAAGCTGGCGAGCTTGAGTTCGGCGTCGCTCAGTCGGACTGGCAGTTTCACGCGTTCAAAGGCACCTCGAAGTTCAAGGACAACCCGTTCCCTGAGCTGCGGGCTGTTTTCTCGGTGCATCCTGAGCCATTCACTCTGATCGTGCGCGCTGACAGCGGCATCGCGAAGTTTGAAGACCTCAAAGGCAAGCGTGTGAATGTGGGCAACCCAGGTTCCGGTCAGCGCGCGACCATGGAAGTTGTCATGGAAGCCTTTGGCATCAAAATGAGCGATTTCGCGCTGGCGACCGAGTATAAAGGCTCGGAAATGGCGAAGCAGCTCTGCGACGGCTCGATCGACGCAATGATCTACACGATCGGCCACCCGGCCGCTGCGATCAAAGAGGCGACCACCACCTGCGATGCGAAACTGGTTTCGGTCACGGGCGCGCCGATCGACAAGCTGGTTGCGGACAACCCATTCTACCGCGTCGCGACCATTCCGGGCGGCATGTATCGGGGCACTGACGCTGACACCACCACCTTCGGCGTTGGCGCAACCTTCGTCACCTCGGCGAAAGTGCCTGAGAAAGTCGTCTACATCGTTGCGAAAGCCGTGATGCAAAACATCGACGTTTTCCGCGGCCTGCACCCAGCCTTCAAAACCCTGAAGCCTGAGCAAATGGTCAAAGACGGCTTGTCGGCTCCTCTGCACCCAGGCGCGCTGAAAGCGTATAAAGAGCTGGGTCTCGTCAAGTAATACAGCTGGAGGGGGCCGGTCATATCCGGCCCCTTTCTGTTTTGCCCAATCTATGCGTTGGGTTGGGTTTTTATTCATTTTGAAAGGGTGGGGCGCGATGACGGCAAGTGATGTTCAGGCAGAAAAGAGCGGGCCGTCGGCGGAAGATTTAGTGGCCCAGGCGGATACTGGCGCCCGCAGTCCGGTAGGATGGCAAGGGTATATTATTTTCAGCCTGTGCCTCATCTGGTCGTTTTTTCAGCTCTACATTTCGTCAGCTTTACCCGGCAAGGTTGCTGAGCTTACAGGCATTAGCGGTTTCGCCAATATCGCCGCGCAAGCGCGCTATGTGCACCTTGCATTTGGCCTGTGCTTGGCGACGTTTGCGTTCCCTCTGACGGCGAACGCGCCGCGCCGGTATATTCCGATCTATGACTGGGTGATCGCCGGGCTCGGCGTCGCCGCATGTCTCTATCTGATCGTCTTCCGTTTCGAGATCGCGGATCGTCCGGGCCTCTGGACAACCGGGGACGTGGCGGTGTCGACCGTCGGTCTGATGGTGCTGCTCATCGCGGTGTATCGGTCGCTGGGTCTGCCGCTGATGATCATTGCGATGCTCTTCCTCGCGCTCGCGCTGTTCGGCGGCGACGTGTCTTGGATCCGCGAAATCACCAATTATGGCGGCGCTTCCTACGCGAAGGCGATGGGGCATTATTGGATGCAGACGGAGGGCGTGTTTGGGGTCGCGCTTGGCGTCTCGACCACGATGATCTTCCTGTTCGTGCTGTTCGGCGCCCTGCTCGAAAAGGCCGGCGGGGGCAACTGGTTCATCAAGGTGGCCATCGCTCTGCTTGGCGCGTTGCGCGGCGGCCCGGCGAAGGCGTCGGTGCTTTCATCGGCGTTGACCGGGATGATCTCGGGCTCATCGATTGCGAACACCGTAACAACCGGCACCTTCACCATCCCGCTGATGAAACGGATCGGCTTCCCTGGCGAGAAAGCCGGCGCTGTCGAGGTCGCATCTTCGACGAACGGGCAGTTGACGCCGCCGGTCATGGGCGCGGCCGCGTTCTTGATGGTTGAGTATGTCAACATTCCCTACATCGAGGTGGTCAAACACGCCTTCCTTCCAGCTGTTATTTCCTACATCGCGCTGCTGTACATCGTACATCTCGAGTCCCTGAAAATGGGCCTGACCGGCCTGAAGAAGTCCGGCCGCTCGATCACGGTTCCAGTTGTTCTTCTGCTGTTCCTCACCGGCTTTATCGCCATGGGCGCGATCACGGCCGGGGTGGTCGGTATTCGACTGGCGTTGGAGCCGCTGATGCCTGGCGCGTCGATCATTCCGGCGCTTGTGCTGCTCGGCGTGGCTTATGTCGGGCTGGTCTGGCTGGCGTCGCGCTATCCTGACATCGAGGTCGATGATCCGAACGCGCCGGTTGTCAACGCGCCGCGCCTGACGCCGACGCTCTTCGCCGGGCTCTATTTTGCGCTGCCGATCTTTGTGCTGGTATGGAACCTGATGATCCGGACCGGGCCGTTGGAGCGTCTGTCGCCCGCCTTATCCGCCTTTTGGGCGACGATTGCGATGATCATCGTGACGTTGACCCATGAACCGCTGAAGCGCTTCTTCCGCGGCGAAGGAGCTCCGGCGGGCACGCGGCGTTGGTCCGCGGCGTTCCACAAAGGGTGGAGCGAGCTCATCGACGGGTTTGTGTCTGGGGCCCGCAATATGATCGGGATCGCCGTGGCGACGGGCGCGGCGGGGATTATCGTCGGCACGATCTCGCTTACCGGCGCGCACCAGATCATTGGCCAAGTCATTGAGACCATCTCCGGCGGGAACCTGATGTTGCTGTTGATTTTGGTCGCAGTGCTCAGCTTGGTGTTGGGGATGGGGCTGCCGACGACGGCAAACTACATTGTGGTGTCGTCATTGATGGCGCCCGTCATCGTGACGGTTGGCGCTAAAACGGGCTTGGTGGTGCCGCTAATCGCCGTTCACATGTTCGTTTTCTACTTCGGGATTCTGGCGGACGACACGCCGCCAGTTGGATTGGCGGCTTATGCGGCGGCGGCGATTTCGCGGGGCGACCCGATTAAGACCGGCGTGCAAGGCTTCGCATATGATATTCGCACCGCCTTGTTGCCATTCCTGTTTATCTTCAACACCGATCTGCTGTTGATCGACGTCACCTTCCTGCAGGCGGTCTACACCTTCATAACGGCGCTCATTGCGATGCTCTGTTTCGCGGCGGCGACGCAGGGCTACTTCATTGCGCGCAGCCGTTGGTACGAAACGATTGCGCTGCTTCTTGTCGCGTTCACGCTGTTCCGGCCTGGCTATTGGCTCGATCAGATCGAAGCGCCCTTCAAGGCGCACGCCGGTCCTGCGGCGCTGGAGGCGATTGCGAAGGCGCCGCCGGAGGCTGAGGCGCGGTTGATCATTCGGGGCCCGGATTTTGACACCAGCGCGATCGGCGAAACGACCATTCAGCCTAAGCTGAAGGCGGGGGCGGATGCGGCTGCGCGATTGAAGGAAGTTGGGCTGCTCGTTTCCGTCGAGGGTAAGGTGCTGAAGCTGGATGAGCCATTGCCAGGGACGCCTTTCTTCGAGAAGCTGGGCAAGGAGTATGACTTCTACGGGGACAAACCAGTTCAGCTGGTGCGGGTCGAGTTCCCGGCCGACCGGATGCCGAAGGAGCTGTTCTTTATCCCCGCGCTGTTCCTGCTTGGTCTTATTGTTCTGTTGCAACGTCCGAGGGCCACACAACCGGCCTTTTGAGGAGAGCCGTCATGTTCAGTTCCATCCTAGTGCCAGTAGATCTCGCCGCCGGGGCCGGCTGGCAGCGACAGGTGACCGTCGCTGCCGAGTTGGCGCGACCGAGCAATGCGAAGCTACACGCGCTGGTGGTGGTTCCGGATTTCGGCATGTCGATTGTGGGCTCGTACTTCGATCAAAGCTTTGAGCAAAAGGCGATGGCCGAAGCAAAAACGCGGATCGACGATTTCGCGCGCAGCGAGCTTCCATCCGACATTCAGGGCGAAGGGCATGTCGCCCATGGCGCAATCTACGATGAAATCTTGGGCGCGGCCGACAAGATTGGCTGCGATGCGATTGTACTGGCGGCGCATCGACCAGGATTTAAAGACTATCTTCTGGGTTCAAACGCGGCGCGGGTGGTGCGTCACGCCAAGCAGTCCGTGATCGTGGTGAGAGACTGATCAATGGGTCAACATGTGTTCGGCCGCGCGATGCGGGGCGACGGTCCGCCGATGGTTGCGGCCGGCGAAGGGTGCTATCTGATCGATCGGGACGGCAAGCGCTATCTCGATGGTTCCGGCGGCGCGGCTGTCTCCTGCCTGGGGCATGGCGACGCCGAGATTATCGCGGCGATTAAAGCGCAGCTGGATCAGGTCGCCTTTGCGCATACCGGGTTCTTCAATTCGGAACCGGCGGAGAAACTCGCCGATTTGCTGGTTGCGAACGCGCCGGACACGTTGGATCGGGTTTATTTCGTCTCGGGCGGCTCCGAAGCGACGGAGGCGGCGCTGAAATTGGCGCGGCAGTATCATCTGGAGCGCGGCGCGCCAGAGCGCACCCGGCTGATCGCGCGGCGACAGAGCTATCATGGCAATACGCTCGGTGCGCTGGCGACCGGCGGCAACCAGTGGCGTCGGGCTCAGTTCGAGCCGATGTTGATGGAAGTATCGCATATCGCCCCCTGCTACCCTTACCGCGAGCAGGGGGAGGGGGAGGGCGACGCTGAATACGCCCTGCGCGCTGCGGATGCTTTGGAGGCCGAGATCAATCGGCTCGGCCCTGAAACGGTGATGGCGTTTGTCGCTGAAACTGTCGTGGGGGCGACGTCGGGGGCCGTCGCGCCGCCGCCGGGGTATTTTAAACGCATCCGCGAGATCTGCGATCGCTATGGCGTGCTGCTGATTCTGGATGAGGTGATGTGCGGCATGGGGCGGACCGGCAATCTGTTCGCCTGCGAGCAGGATGGCGTTTCGCCCGATATTCTGTGCGTCGCCAAGGGCTTAGGCGCAGGATATCAGCCAATCGGCGCGATGCTGTGTTCCGCTGAGATATATGACGCGCTGCGGGACGGAACGGGCGCGTTTCAGCATGGGCACACCTATATGGGGCACCCAACGGCGTGCGCCGCCGGTTTTGCGGTTGTGTCCGCGATTCTCAATCGCGGCTTGCTCGAGCGGGTTCAAACGCAGGGCGAACGGCTGCGGTCGGCGTTGGTCGAGCGTTTTGGCCAGCATTCCCATATCGGCGACATCCGTGGCCGAGGGTTGTTCCGAGGCTTGGAGTTGGTCGAAGATCGAGCTGACAAGCGCCCCTTCGCGGCGAGCAAGAAGCTGGCGGCGAAGATTAAAGCGGCTGCGTTTGAGGCTGGGCTCATTTGCTATCCGATGAGCGGCACAATTGACGGGAAATCCGGCGATCACGTGCTGCTGGCGCCGCCTTTCATCATTGAGGATGCGCAGATTGACGAGCTGGTCGAGAAGCTGGGCGCGGCCATCGATAAGTCGATCGGATAGCGGGTTGCTGCGCCCCTTGCGCTAGGGTGGGAACTCATAAATCTGGCCGAGCCAGCGGCCGGCAGGCGGCTTTTGGCTGAGAAGCGACTGCAGCGCAGGGTGGATCCCTGCGCCAAGGAGCTGAACCAAGCCAAAAG
>JALEGB010000138.1 GCA_022760355.1 Neomegalonema sp. | reverse complement strand
CGCCCGCTATACCCCCGCCCATGACCGACAGCTCTGCACCTTTGGGACACAATACCGGCGAGACCGACCTGCCGCCTGAGATCGCGCGGCGGCGGACCTTTGCGATTATCTCGCACCCCGACGCCGGCAAAACGACGCTGACCGAAAAGCTGCTGCTGTTCGGAGGCGCGATTCAGCAGGCGGGGCAGGTGCGCGCCAAGGGTGAGGCGCGGCGGACCACCTCGGACTTTCTGAAGATGGAGCGCGAGCGGGGGATCTCGGTCTCGGCGACGGCGATGACCTTCGAATGGGATGGGCGCTGGTTCAACCTGGTCGACACACCGGGCCACGCCGACTTTTCTGAAGACACCTATCGCACCCTGACCGCCGTCGATGCGGCGGTGATGGTGATCGACGGCGCCAAAGGGGTGGAGAGCCAGACCCGCAAGCTGTTCGAGGTCTGCCGCCTGCGCGACATGCCGATCCTGACCTTCTGCAACAAGATGGACCGCGAAAGCCGGGACATTTTTGAGATCATTGACGAGATCCAAGAAAATCTTGCGATCGACGTCTGCCCAGCCAGCTGGCCGATCGGCGTGGGCAAAGAGTTCCTGGGCGCCTATGATCTGATCAACGACCGTCTGCAGCTTCTCGACCGGGCGGACCGGAACGTCGCCACCGAAGGCGAGAAGATGGACGGGCTGGACGATCCGCGACTGGCCGAGCGGTTGCCGGCGGAGAGGCTGGAGCAGCTGCGCGAGGAGGTTGAGATGGCGAAGGGGCTACTGCCCGCCTTCGATCGGGTCTCCTTCCTCGACGGCACGCTAACCCCGATCTGGTTCGGCTCAGCGTTGAACAGCTTCGGCGTCCGCGAACTGCTGGAAGGGTTGGCCAACTATGCGCCAGCGCCCCGCGCGCGCGCCACGGCGGAGCGCACCGTCGAGCCGGGCGAAAAAAAGGTTTCAGCGTTTGTGTTCAAGGTCCAGGCGAATATGGACCCCAAACACCGGGACCGGGTGGCTTTCGTCCGGCTCTGCTCCGGCCATTTCAAACGCGGCATGAAGCTCAAACATGTGCGCAGCAACAAGCAGATGGCGATCTCGAATCCCGTGCTGTTCCTGGCGTCAGAGCGGGAGACGGCGGAAGAGGCCTGGGGCGGCGATATTATGGGCGTGCCCAACCACGGTCAGCTGCGCATTGGCGATGCGCTCACCGAGGGCGAAGATCTCCGTTTCACCGGCATCCCCAGCTTTGCGCCGGAACTGCTGCAATCGGTCCGCGCCACCGATCCAATGAAGGCGAAGCATCTGGACAAAGCGCTGACGCAGTTCGCCGAAGAGGGCGCCGCGAAGCTGTTCAAGCCGAATATTGGCTCAGGCTGGATCGTCGGCGTGGTCGGGTCGCTCCAGTTCGACGTGCTCGCCAGCCGGATTGAGGTCGAGTACGGCATTCCGGTGCGGTTCGAAGCGACGCAATACACCTCCGCCCGCTGGGTGCTGGGCGATGACGCCGTGGTGGACAAGTTCATCAACGCCAAGAAAGGCCAGATGGCGACGGACCATGACGGCGATCCGGTCTATCTCACCCGCATTCAGTGGGACATCGACCAGGCGCTGCGGGATTATGAGGGGATTTCCCTCAGCGCGACGAAGGAGGCGGTGGTTTAGATCGTCCTGAGATCGAAACACCTGACAGTTTGGGTCGTATCCGCACGCGGTGCGTGGGTGCGGCCATGCCGCTCCGGCGCGTTTGGGCCGGATCGCCGGATCAGCCGTTTCCCTATCGGCTGCCCGGTTCGCTCACTCATCTCGACGCTTTCGCCGCTTGCAGCCGCTCAGCCAAGCTTGAGGATGGAGTCGAGGACGCGGATATATGGATCGAAACGGAGAGCGCGCCTAAACGTCGTCCGCCGCCCGAACAAAAGCGGGCGGCGGCGCAAGCAACACTCCGCGCATGCGGCGCAGTTTAAGCGCGGTGTTAGTGCTTGCAGCGCACGGCGCTCGGCAGCAGCACTTTGTCAACGACATGGATAACGCCGTTCGAGGCGTGGATGTCGGCGATCACGACCATGGCGGCCTTCGGGGTCGAATCGCCAATGGTCACGGATTTGCCACTGCGGGTGACGCAGAGTTTGAACGCCTTTTTGATCGGGCGCAGCACGATCGTGCGCTCCGGCAGATGCTTGGAAAGCAACAGGCGGTCATCGACGTGATAGAGGAGGATGTCGGTCAGCTTGCCTTTGTTTTCTGGCTTCAAAAGCGCCTCAACAGTGCCCTTCGGCAGAGCGGCGAAAGCATCATTGGTCGGCGCAAAGACCGTGAACGGCCCTTTTCCTTTCAGCGTGTCGACCAGACCCGCCGCTTTCACGGCGGCGACGAGGGTGGTGAAGCGCTTGTCGCCGGCGGCAATATCTACGATGTCCTTGGCTTGGGCGGCGGAGCTGGCGAACGCCATTGAAACGGCGATAGCGAGCGCAGCGGCGGCGCGCGAAACAGTGCGGAACATGGTCATGTAACAGTCCTCCAACGGAATAGTTATGCTTGGCCGGCCGCAACTGCAGATAGAGCCCTGGTTGCTTCGTCGAACCACGCCGGCTCACAACCGATCGCTCAACTGTGACGCCGCCCAAGTGATCCAAACGCCGTTGCGCTGAGTTACGCGCGCGTTGCTCCCCCTTCGGGAATGTCCCGCATTGGCGCAAAATTGGGGCATGTCATGTCGACAGCGCCACAGAAGCGTGGCGACTCCGCGTTGATGCTGACGCCGCAGCGCGGCAAGGCTCATATTTGCGTCCCGCCCGGGGATGCGGAATGGTCGGCATGCTGCACGATGACAAAGCCCGGCCCGCGGCGCTCGCGCTCCCGGCTCAGCACGCAGGAGTTTCTTATGCCCCAGAACGGCTTCGTCTTTATCCACGGCTCCTGGCATGATCACCACTGCTGGGATGCGGTCGCCTCTTTGCTGGAGGCGGACGGTTTCTGCGGCTTCGCCATGGATCTGCCTGGCGCCGGCCCGGATGCGCCGCGGCCGGCATGCTATGATCAACGGCCGCTGGATCGCGTCAGCTTCGCCTCCGCCCCGTCCCCGAATGCGAATGTGACGCAGGCGCAGCGGACCGAAGCAGTAATCGACGCCGTGCGCTGGGTGAACGCCCGAACCGGCGGCAAGGCGGTGATCGTCGGCCACTCGCTCGGCGGGCTCACGGTTTCACCGGTCGCCGAAGCGATCCCGGATGAGATTGCCGCCGCGGTGTATCTCACCGCCTATCTGCTGCCCCATGGGATGAGCGCCTTTGACATGGCGCAGCGGCCGAGCATGGCGACGAGCATCACGCCAACGCTGCTGCTGGCCGATCCGAAACAGATCGGGGCGCGGCGGCTTGATCCGAAATCGGAGGACGGAGCCTACCGCGCCAAGCTGCGCGAGGCGCTTTACGGCGATCTCACCGACGCCCAGTTTGACGCGGCGCTCCAGCATCTGCACCCCGATGAACCGCTCAAACCGGCGCTGACGCCCTCGCTCATGACCCCGGAGCGCTTCGGCAAGGTGCGCCGCTGCTATGTCGAATGCAGGGAGGATCGCGCGATCCCGATCGCGGCGCAGCGGGAGATGATCCAGCTGACCGATGCGGCGATTGGCGGCCGGACCGAGGTTCACAGCATGGCCGGAAGCCACTCGCCCTTTTACGCGCACCCCGCTGCGCTCAGCCGAATTCTGGCCGAGATCGCACGGGGTTAACCATGCGCGCGCCGGCGCCCGGCAGCCAAGCGTTGCGCCGCCGTCGCGCGTGCGAGTAGGGAATGGGATGTTTGCACGTTTCGCCACTCAATTAACCGATGCGCTGAGCTTGGCCGATTACGCCGCGCTCAGCCTCTACGCTGTCGCGATCCTCGCTATAACCTATGTGATTGAGCGCAAGAGCGCGGCGCGCCCGAGCACCGCGCGGCTGATGGCGGAGCGGCGCGCGATCTGGATGACGGAGATGGCCAATCGCGACGTGCGGATCATGGATACGCAACTGCTCGCTATCCAGCATCGCGGCGCCGCCTTTTTCGCATCAGCCTGTATGATCGGGGTCGGCGGCGTTGTCGCCCTGATTGGCGCAACGGATCAGCTGCTCGCCGTCGCCCGCGATCTGACCGCGCATGGCGTGGAGCGGCAGCGGGCGGTGTGGGAGCTTAAACTGCTGTTTCTCCTGTTTATTATCGTTCTAGCGTTGCTGAAATTCATCTGGGCGCACCGGTTGTTCGGCTATTGCGCCATCCTGATCGGCGCCACCCCGCCGCTGGACGCCCACCAGCGCACGCGGAGCGCCACGGAGGCCGCGGCGATCAATGTCAACGCCGGGCGCAGCTTTAACCGCGGGCTGCGGCTGATCTATTTTTCGCTGGCCGCCTTGGCGTGGATGCTGGGCCCGCTCGCCTTCACACTGGCGACCCTGCTGACCGTTTTGATGCTGGTCCGCCGGGAATACTACTCCGAGACCCGCCGCATCCTTGATCGGGACGCTGAACTGGGGGCTGACGACGCGCTGCGTTGAGCGGCGTGGGAGGGGTCAGATGACCTCCCCAACCACCGGGTCCAACCTCTGCAGCAGCGTGCGGGTGGGCTCATCCGCGGGAAACATCAGCTCAATCTTCAAATCCGCCAATGCAATATCCTCGGCGGTGCTGAAATGCGCCACGGTGGAGAACAACGCCAAGGACTGCCCGCCCGCCTGCATCCGAAGCGGGAAGATCGCCGGCCGATCCCCGCCCTCGCCCTCCTCCGGCGGCGCGGCTTCCGGCGCCAGCGCGTCCGCCGCCGCCTCCAACACCGGATCGCCGCCGAAATGCGCGCTCTCGGTGCGTAACCGCTCGATCAAATGGCGCGCCAACGCCGGGAAATCATCCACCGCCCGCCGCAGCTGCGGCGCCTCGAGCACCGCGTTGAGAAAACTATCCCCCATGCCGAGGCCGAGCGCGCTCAGCATCCGCGCCCCGGCGCGATTAGCCTTGAGCAGCAGCCAGTGCCGGTCAATCGCGAAACCGGGATACGGGTCATGGCGCATCAGCGTCCAATCAAGCGCCAAGACTGCTTGGGCCATGTCGGCGTCGGTCAATGGGCGGTTCTGATAGAGCGCCGCAAACCCCGCCGCTTGCAGCAGCTCATTGCGCGCGGCGTAGGGCGCGCGCAGCGCTTCGGCCAATTGCAGCACCATTGGCCGGCTAGGCTGCGCCCGCCCCGTCTCCAGAAATGCGACATGCCGCGCCGACACGCCGGCGACCAATGACAGCTCCATCTGGCTCATCCGCCGCCGCGCCCGCCACCCGCGCAAAGCCTTGCCAAAACGATCCATGCCCAGTTCTCCGCCGCTTACCTCAAAGGTCATTGTCTGGGCCGCAGGTTCTCGGGAAAACCGAGCGCGTCAAACATTAGGAGACGTTAGATGACCTACTGGATCCTCGCCGCGCTGCTGATCTACTTTCTGCAGCTGCTGCCGACGCCGATACTGCGGTTTTTCCTCCGTCCTGATCCCAAGCTCAAAGCCGCGCTTGGCCCGCGTGACGACGGGCCCGATGTCCCGCCGATCACCAAGATCGGCGCGCGGTTCCTGCGCGCTCAGCATAATTACACCGAGGCGTTGATGCTGTTCCTGCCCGTCGCGCTGCTGATTGAGATGAAGGGCGTCAGCGGCGGGATGGTGGATCTGGGCGCCGCGCTGTTTATCGGCGCGCGCGCGATCTACGCGCCGATCTACGCCAGCGGCGTGCCGGCGGTGCGGTCCCTGGTTTGGACCGTCGGCCATACCGGCGTCGTGCTGCTGATCATCGCGCTGCTGAACGGGATCTGACGGCGGCGGCGGCGGCGCCCGTTATTCCGCCTGCGCCGCCGCCGCGGCGACCAGCTTGCGGGCGCCGTCGACAATCCGACTGCGGTCGGACAGCAGCGCGATATCGTGCGATTGCGCATAGGGCGGCGGGATGTCCGCGAGATCGAACTCATCCAGACGGACATGCAGCGTCTTGTCCGGCGCCCTTCCGGCCTCCCACCGCACCCAAGGGCTTTCGGCCGCATGCGCGCTCCAGAGCACGCAGACCGCCTTGGCCTGATCGATCTGAAAGCGCAGCCGGTCCGGGTAGTTGGTGGAGCCGGCAAGATCGCTGTCATACCAGACCTTCAGCCCCCCGGCGCGCAGCGTCGCCGCCAGCAGGCGCACCTCTTTATCCTGCGCGTGGCTGTAGGAAAGGAAGACGTCGAAATCGAGATCATCCTCCGGCTCCGGCAGTCCGGCGAGGATCTTGGGCACGGAATAGACCCCATGCTTGCCGGGCAAAACCGGCACATCGCTTTCTTCGCACATGCGGATTTGCTCATAATCAAGCCAATCCGCCGCCAGCCCCTCGCGCGCCTTTGACGGGTCGGTCAACATCTCCGGCGTGGCGCGAATGCGCTCCTCCACCTCGAACGCCGGCGGCCGGCCGATATCGCGCCAGATCAAGCTGCGCAGATAGCCCGCATAGCGCCGCGAATCGGCGCCCGTCACATGGATCTCGATGAACCGGTCATTCGCATCCGCCAGCACCAGCGCCTCGGCGGAATATTCGATCTGCGGCTGCAACCGCACGCCATAGCGCCAGGCGCAGGGCTGGCCATCCGCCCCCGGCGCGATATCCGCATGGGCCTTGACCACCAGCGCGTGGAACAGATGCAGCGGCAGAAAGCTGGTGAAATGCAGCCGGATCGCGATGCCGCCGCGCGTATCCACCACCCCTTCGGGCTCATGCTCCGGCAGCAAGGCGGGGATCACGAACCGCTCATCCATCACCGCGGCGCCGTGATCGTCGGCCCGATAGGCCAGCCGAAACGCCGTCATCGCCTTGGCCAGGAAATCGATCCGACCCGCATCATAGCGATAGCCGGCCTCCTGCGCTTCGCTGGACTGCTCCAGAATGTCCGCGATTTGGCTGAGCGTCAGCACCCCGCGACTGTCCTTCGCCTTCGCGTCATTCAGCAGCGCGAAGACGCCGAAGGTGAGCCAGCGCGGATCCAACAGATACTCCCGCACGGTCGGCAATTGCGGGAAATCGATCAGCACCCCGAGCACATCCAGCCGCCGCGCCAACCGCTCCCGCGCCGCGTCGGTCATCCCCAGCTCCGCGCAGAGGCGGTTGAACTCCGCATAGGGCAGGAAATCGCGCGGTTCCGGCTCCGCCGCCATCGTCTCGACCGTGCGCAGCATCTGATATTCGCTCTCATCGAACCGATCGCCGCCGCCGGTCAGCCGTTTCAGCTCCACCAGCAGGTCTTCGTCAAACCGAGCGAAGTTCTTTTGATAATGCGGCTCCCCCTCCGCCGCTTTCAGCGCCGAAACCGCATGGAAACCGCGGATCTCACACTGGCCGATCTGCTTGCGATTCAGCTTCGCCTGGTCAAAGGCGATTTCTTCGGCGTCGGCCTTGGAGCCGACCAGCATCACCGGCGCGCCTCGGCCGTGGCTGCCAACCGCATCCAGCCAGCGCTCCGCCTCAATGTTCGGATCGCGGCCGACCCGGCCATTGATCACGATCAGATACAGGCAGCCGGCGCGCAGGAAGAATTTATGGGTGGAATGGATGATCGCCTGGCCGCCAAAATCCCAGAAATGCGCCGCGGTCAGCCCGTCTTCCTCCGGGATTTCACGGACGGAGCGGAGCACGCCGGCTTCTTCATCGAGGATGGAAAGGGTCTTGTCGACGCCGCGGGTGGTCGGCTCCGAGCCCAGCGCGATCGGCTTGGCGTGCAGCGCCTTGACCAGCGTGGTTTTGCCGGCCTCCCCATCGCCCAGCACGATGACGCGCAGGCGGTTATTCTCCCGCCGCTGCGCCAATTTGCCGGTCCTTTCATCCCGCAGCCGCGCCAGCTCGGCATTGACATCCTTCACCGGCGCATCCTGGTCCCAGACCGGCGAGAGGACCCAGCCCTTCATCAGCTCCCAATCCCACGGCGCGCCCTCCAGCCGATCTTCATACCAATCGACCCACAGCTCAAACCCCTCATCGAGATCAAGCCAGTCCTGG